>DASXQO010000166.1:0-11425 GCA_036507115.1 Candidatus Eiseniibacteriota bacterium
TCCGGATCGAGGGAGTTGACGCCGGCGTCCACACGGTCAAGGTCTGGTTGCCCTCGGGAGAGCGTTCCACCACGGTCGAGGTCCCCGCACGAGGCGTGGCTCGGGTCGCAATGCTCATGCCATGAGGCCGTTCCGGCTTCCCTGGCCCCGTCTCTCGCTCGCCGCCAAGATTGCCGCGACCACCTCGCTTCCCATTCTCGCGGTGCTCGTCGTTGCGCTCCTCGCGGTCAATTACCGGGTCGCCGCCCAGCAGAACCGGACGGTGACGGCGGACCTTTCCCGCGCGGCCCTCTCCTTCGAGAAGCAGATGGTGCATCAGGGGGAAGAGCTGAAGCGGATCGGAACCGTCGTGGCGCGGGACCCCAAATTCTTCGCGATGCTCACGCTCCCACGATCGGAACGCGCTACGGAATATTTCCACGAGACGCTCGCCGGAGTCGTCGCCGACTTCCAGCGCGACACCGAGGCTTCGATCTTCGACGTCACGGACGAGCGCGGAGTGGTCCTCGTCCGCGGGGGGCACCCCGGCGAATACGGAATCGACATCTCCGGGTCGGATCTGATCCGTGAGGCGCTCACCAGGCGCTCCGTGGGCGGCTATATCATCGAGCGGCGGAACGCCTACCGCGTCGCGGTGGTTCCGATCGTCGTGGGCGGTTCTCTGGCCGGCACCCTGACCCTGGGCAAGAGCGTCGACTCAGCGCTCGCCGAGGCGCTCAAGGAAACGACGCGCAGCGGAGTCGTCTTCACGGTCGACGGAGAGATCACCTCGAGCACGATCCCCGATTCCCCGCTCCGCTCGATCTTGCAGAAGAAGATCCGCGAATGGCGCGGCACGGATTCGAGGAGCCCCGCCGCCGTTGCCGGACGGAGCACACGGGGGTCGCCGCCTCCCGAGCCCCGCGAGGGGACGCTCGAAGTGCTTCCCGCCCTGGGCGAACGTTTCCTCGCCCTGCGCGGCGAGGTGCGAGGTCCCGAGGTCGGGGGCAAGCTCAGCTACCTGCTTCTCCGCTCTCTCGACCAGGAAACGGCGGTCGTGCGGCGGATCGGCGCTGATCTTCTGGCCGCGGGAGCCGCGGCCGCGATCCTCGCCGTCCTGCTGGGCCTGGGTGTCGCGGCGGGCGTCACGCGACCGATCCGCCGTCTCGTCCAGGCCGCCAACGAGATGCGTGTCGGGAACTACGAGTTCCCGTTGAACGTCCGGTCGCGCGACGAGATGGGGCGGCTCGCCGAAGACTTCGAAACGATGCGGGCGGCGCAGCGTAGCGAAATCGAGCGCCTGGGCGAGATCGACCGCATGAAGTCCAACTTCATCACCGTCGCGTCGCACGAAATCATCACCCCGATCACGATGATTCGCGCGTACGCCGACATGATGGGGGAAGGGGCCCTCGGCGAGGTGACGCCGATGCAGCGCGAGGGGCTCTCCGCGATTCGCCGGGGGACGGCAACCCTGACCCGCCTGGCCCGCGATCTGACCGACATGTCCCTGATCGACCGGCACCAGCTGCCCGCGAAGCTCACGCCGTCCGACATCGGCGAGATCCTCGAGGAAGTCGCGGTGCAAGCGGCGCCGTTCGTCACGCAGAGAAACCAGCAGATCTCGATCGGGGTGGAGACCGGGCTCATCCACCCGCACGTGGATCGCGACTACCTGGGGCAGGCGATCCTGAACGTGGTCATGAACGCGGTTCGGTTCACGCCGGATAGTGGCGCGATCGAGCTCACGGCGGAGCGGGTCGAGCACGGTATCGAAGTAGCCGTGACCGACACCGGAATCGGAATCCGCGAGGAAGACCAGGAACGGATCTTCTCGAAGCTCGTCGAGCTCAAGGACGTGAATCTCCATTCCTCCGGTACGGTGGAGTTCAACTCCTCGGGCCTCGGCCTGGGTCTATCCATCGCGCGCGGCATTGTGGAGGCCCACGGCGGCACGATTCGGGTCGAAAGCCAGGTGGGGAAAGGGAGCACGTTCCGGATCCTACTGCCCTTCAGCGACGAGGATGCCGAGCCTCTCCAGACAACCGCCCCGGACAGTCTGAGTAAAGTCAAGGCGACATAGCTAAGTCGCTGTCTTTTAATTCGTTTCGGTAAATCGCCATATTCGTCGTCTTTTGTTGTCATTTCCCGCCTGAAGCAGCCTTCCGCCCCCGCATTTCGCACTCCGTGTAATCCATTCACCTACAGACGATTATGGCAATCGTCCTACATCTCGTTGCAAATGGCACGGCGGCTGCTTTTACGTCCTGGCGTCGGCAGGTTGGAAGGCAGCAGCGGACCCAAGAGAAACGAGGTGTGTGATGGAAGCTCTGATCGCGTTGTTCGTGTTCATCGCGCTGTCCGGACCGGATCCCGGCAAGGCTGGCTGGTAGGCAGCAAACAACTCCATCGATCTTGAACTGAAGCAAACCAATGAAGCAGACGAAGGGAGGTGAAAAGAATGGATGCCCTGTATCTGATCCTCGTGTTGATCGCCGCCGCGACAACCGTACCACCGCCAGGCAAGGCTGGCTGGTAACGGCGAGGCAGTACCCCGGGCGCAGGTAGGGCGAACTCCTGCGAAGCCGGAGTAGGTAAAGATCGATGGGCCATCAGTAGGGCTTCCCCTGGTGGCCTATCGATTTTTGGGGAACAACGGGGGGGCGACTGGCCAGCGGGCGGGAAGCTGTGATACCGTAGGCTTTCGTCCCCCCGCCCCCGTTCCCTCCTCGCGGAAAGGATCGCCCGGATGAGCAAACGACCGATGTCCGAGATCGGCCGGATGCTCGAATGCGAAGTGCCCCCGGTGTTGCCCGTGCTCCCCCTGATGAGCACCGTGGTGTTCCCGCTTGGAGTTACCTCGATCCAGATCCGCCTCGAGCAGTCGAAGGCCCTGCTCCGCGATTACGGTGAAGCCGACGAGCTGATCGCGCTCGTCTACAGCCCCGCGAAGCGCGAGAAAGATCTTAACCCCGACCAGCTGAGCAAGATCGGCCTCGCCGCCCGGGTAATCAGGATTCTCAACATGCCCAACGGAAACGTCCAGGTCACCCTGGAGGGGCTCCGGAGGATCGGGATCGAGGAGACTCTGCGCTCGGAGCCCTACATCGAGGCTCGCGTTTCCTGCCCGGTCGAACCTACGGTCGACGCGGCGCGCGTGAACATCCTCGCGACCCGTATCTTGCAGCTCCTCAAGACGATCTCTCAGCTCGACCACTCCTATCCGCCCGAAATGGACAACATCTTCAGCATGAATCTGGGCGATCCGGGCCTCTTCGCGGACACGGTGGCCTCGATCGTGCGCTTCCCGGTGGAAACGAAGCAGCGCGTGATCGAGACCCTTGACATCGGGGAGCGACTCTTGCTCGTAGCCGAGGCCCTGGACAGCGAGGTGGCCCGCCTCAGCGTGGCGGATGACGTGGTGCGCCGCGCGACCGCCCAGGTCGAAAAGAATCAGCGGGAATTCTTCCTCCGCCAGCAGCTCACCGAGATCCGCCGCCAGCTCGGGGAGGAGGATCCCCAGGAAATGCTCGTGCGGCAGATCCTGGACCGCGCCGACACGCTCGGGCTTCCTCAACACGTCCGCTCCGTCGTGTACGAAGAGGCGAATCGGCTCCGCTACCTCACCCCCACCTCGCAGGAGTCGGGAGTCATCCGCAATTACATCGAATGGCTGCTCGCCCTCCCGTGGGCGAGGCCCGTGCGCCAGCCGATCGACCTCGAAGAGGTCACGAAGAGGCTCGACGCGGAGCACTTCGGTCTGGACAAGGTGAAGGAGCGGATCCTCGAGTACCTCGCCGTGCTGAAGCTCAAGAACGACCTCCGCGGACCCATACTCTGCTTCGCCGGCCCGCCCGGAACCGGCAAGACTTCGCTCGGGAGCTCGATCGCGCGGGCCATGGGGCGCGATTGCGTGCGGATGAGCGTGGGCGGCGTGCGCGACGAAGCGGAGATCCGGGGGCACCGGCGCACGTACATCGGTTCCCGGCCCGGGAAGATCATCCGCAGCCTGCGCGACGTCCACAGCTCGAACCCGGTCTTCATGATCGACGAGATCGACAAGCTGGGGCACGACTCCCAAGGAGACCCCGCATCGGCGCTCCTCGAGGTGCTGGATCACGATCAGAACGCGCACTTCGTCGACCACTACATCGAGATTCCCTTCGATCTCTCGGAGGTCCTCTTCATCACGACGGCGAACGTACTCGATTTCATCCCCGCGCCGCTTCTCGACCGCATGGAGGTGATCCAGATCCCAGGATATATGGACGCGGAGAAGATCGAGATCGCGAAGCGCCACCTGATTCCGCGGGCGGCGCGCGAGCACGGCCTCGAGGAGGGGGACATCACCTTCGACGACGCGGCGATCACCAAGATGATCCGCGAGTATTCGCGCGAGGCGGGGGTTCGCCAGCTCGAGCGCGCCATCGAGACCGTCTGCCGCAAGTGCGCCCGCCAGAGGACGACCGGGTACACCGGAAAGTGGAGCTTCGGCGAGGCCGACATCGAGAAGCTCCTCGGACCTCCGTACGTGCTGCCCGAAATGGCGGAGGGGCACGCGGAGGTCGGGGTCGCGACCGGGCTCGCGTGGACCACGACGGGAGGGGACCTGCTTCTCATCGAATCGCTCAAGATGCGCGGCGCCGGGCGCGTGATCGTCACGGGACAGCTCGGCGACGTCATGAAGGAATCGGTCCAGGCGGCGCACAGCTACGTGCGCGCCCGCGCGGAGCTTCTCGGCATCGATCCGGAGGTCTTCGACGATTACGATCTCCACATCCACTTCCCGGAGGGCGCGGTCCCGAAGGACGGTCCCTCCGCGGGGATCACGATCGTGATGGCGATCGCCTCGGCGCTCGCCGAAGCCCCGATCCGAAACGACGTCGCGATGACCGGGGAAGTGACGCTGCGCGGGAAGGTGATCGCGGTGGGCGGCTTGAAGGAAAAGATCATGGCCGCCTACCGGGCCGGCATCAAAACCGTCGTGTTTCCGGCGGACAACCAGAAGGACATCGTCGAAGTGCCCGAGTCGGTCCGGTCGAACATGACCCTGGTCCCGGTGAGCGCGGTGGACGAAGTCTTCCGCTACGCGTTCGTCGGGGTCGCGGAACGCATCGCCGAGCTGGAGGCGCGGAAGGCCGCAGGCGCGCGCCGCCAGGAGGCCAAGAATCGCAAGACCAAGCGCGGCGCCGCGCGAAGGAAGAACCGCCGCCCCGAACCCGCCCTCCGGCAGAAGGCGGCGAGGGAGCGCATCCCCCGGGCCAACCGGGGAGGGCGCTAGCCCTCGCCTCAACTTCGCCTCCGCTCCCGCGCCGCCTCAGTGCGGGGCCGGCACTACTCCCGCCTCACGGACCGCGCCTTCACGGCCGCACCCTCCTTCTCGGGTTGAGCATTCCATCCGCGAGGCTCCACGCCGCGAGAATCAGCACCGGCCAGGTCACGTCGAAGAACGTTCGCCGGTCGAAGTAGACGTAGGCGATCGCGACGAGGATGCCCAGAAAACCGAACACGCGGTAGAGCACGGCCGGAGCGATTCCTCTCGGACCGAATAGCGGCGGGATCGTTCCCGTGTCCGCCCGCGCGAGCGTGACGGCGCGCGTGAACGCCACGAAATACATCACCATGCCGGCGAGAATTCCCTGCGACAGGTCGGGTGACCACCGAAGAGGAAAGAGCGCGAAGGCCCCGCATCCGATACCGATCATGCCCATGAAGATGGGGATCCAGGAAGGTCGCATGATGGCCTCGCCTCATGAATTCCAGGCCATGTACGCGCAGTAGATGGCCGCCCCCGCGATCACCGCCGTCGAGCCGATCGTGACGCACCCGGGAAAATCCCCCATGCTGTGGCAACCGTCGCGGACCGCGCCGAGCATGCGGTCGGCCAGAGGAATGAAGCACGCGCCGAATTTCGCGAAATTGAACTTCTCCGGAGCGCGCCGGACGATGCCAGCCGAGGACTGGACGTACGTCGGGCCGGGTCTCATCCACAGGCCGTGCTCCCCGGAATTGACGCCCTCGAATCCCGGTTCTTCCGGGCCCGGCCTCCGGTTCCGGATCAGCTCGAAGGATTCCACGTGAGAGGCGCCGCCGACTTCGACCAGGGCGAAATAGACGGCATGGTTGCCGTCGTCGTTGTATTGGTAGGGGAGCAGCGTGAAGCGGATGCGGGTTCCGTCCTGCGCCGTCCCGACCGCGCCCACGACCCCGCTTCGAAGAAACCCGAGGCGTGGGTCCGAAGCGCCGTCCAGGACCGCGCGCTGCATGATCGGGCTCTTCGCGGCCCGCGCCGTGGCTTCGCGAAGCTCCTCGTCCCCCGTGATCCATCGCGCGTCTTTGATGTCCGAGGGAGCGGGCTTCACGCGTGGGACCGGATCGGTGACTCGCTGGGCGTCCTGCTTCGTGCACCCCGACGTTGCGAGGGCCAGTACAGCGACGGCGAGGAAAATCCTGGAACCTTTCATATCGGCACCCCTCCTGGATTCGCGCGGCTTGCGCCGCGCCGTTGGGCGCCGAGGAGCGAGGGCGAGTTTCCGATGAGCACGATCCGTTCCAGGCCGCGCGCGCCGGGATCGATTGCGTGAAGCCCTAGAATCCAGCGCACGCGTGGGGTTTGGAACGGAACGCGCGCGGGCGCATCTCAGCGGAATCTCCGATCGGCGCGTCGGCCGTTCGACGTCGTTAGCGGACGCGGAGGAGGATCGCTAGAGGCCGCCGACCCCGAAGCGCTGCCCGATCGTGAGCTGGACGGAGCCGTCGAGGTCGCTGGGGCGGGACGGCGTGCGGTGCTGCACGCGGTCGACACGCCCTTCGAGAGAAACGGCGTTCTCTCCCAGGCCGGGGACGCGCAGAAAGACTGCTTGGAATCGCGCCGCGTACCGGTCCTCCCTCGTTCCCAGGAGCTGGTAATTGCGGGACGAGCCCGCGAGGAACGGCGTGAGGAGCAGCCGGCCCACCACCGCTTCCCATCGGGCCTCGAAGGATCCCTGGATGGTGGTGTCGGTGAGATGAAGATCGCTCACGCGGTTCTGCTCGATGCCCAGAGCGAGCGTGCTCACGACCCGCCCGGGATGTTTGCGTGTTGTCAGGAGCGAGCCCGAGACGACGCGCCGTTTCGTCGCCACCCGCATCGCGTCGTCGAGGAACGCGACGTCGAAGCGCGCGGTCGTCCTGCCTCCGAGGGGCTCGGATACGGTGTATTCCGTCGCGAGTCGGTTCTCCGTGAGATCGGTGTTGGCCCCGTGATGTGTCACGCGGACGATGGACGGAGTCACCCAGCTGTCCTGGTTCAGCTCGAGCCTTCCGCCGAACGATCCGGTCTGGACGCGGACGATGGGCACGAGCCCGTCCCGCGCGGCGGGTTCTTCGGAGCGGAAGCTCCCGAAGACGCGCCACTTCCACACCGCGCGCGTCAGCCGGGCGTACCCGCCGCGGCGGTCCGACAGCGCGTAGGGGTTGAGCGCGGTCGCGAGCGCGGGCTGGTAGGAGAACGCTTGCGCCAGCGCCGTAAAGCCCAGGGCCGTGCCCTGGAGCTCGCCCCTCCAGCCCGTCCGGGAACGGCCCTCTTCGACCCCCGCGATCGCGCGGTGCCGCACGGTGGCGGCATCGGCGAGAAGCGTCCAGGTCCCGGGGAGATCGAACGTGCCCATCCCGCCATAGATCGCGCGCGTGCGGGTCTGCGTCTCGATCCCTCCCGGTGTCGCGTCTTCGTGCGTGTAGCCCAGGTAGAGCAGCGTGCGTGCTCGGTTCTTCAGCCACGATCGCCCGAGCCGAGCGGCGTAGAGATCGGACTGCGCCTCGCGGATCGGACCGGCCGCCGAAATCGGATGCGACTCGAGGGCTAAGTATCCGTCCAGATCGCCGAGCGGCGTGCCGCGCCAGGATGCCTGGGCGCTCCGGCGCGGGACGGGGCTCATGAAGAGGGGAGTCTCCGACGCGCCCTGAGGCGGGGCGTCGCTCCACTCGAGCGAGGCGTTGGGCGCGCTGTAGCGGACTTTCAGATTATGCGGCGTGCCGCGGCCGTTCCCCACGTCGTCGAAGCGAAGCCGCATCGATGCAACCGCCTCGATCCGCCGCGTCGGTCCCAGGTCGTACGCGCCGCTCCACGCTCCCCAGCCGACCGCGGAAGGATCCTCGCCGCGGAAGCCCGAGCGGCCCTCCGCGAGCCAGGTCACGGAGCCACGGAATCGCCCCGGCGTCACGGGCGGCGGCTGCGGGGTTTGCCAGGTCGGAGGTTCCAGTCCAATCGGCGGGGGCGCGCACACGAAGGAGACCGGGTTGGCCGCGAAGGGTTGCGGGGCTTCGACCTGGAACTGGAGCCGATGCTCCCCCAGGCGCCGCGTGGGGAGAGGTCCGCGCATCGCGACCTCGACCGGACGGCCCGCCTCCATATAGCCCTCCTCGATCGCGATGAGATCTCCATCCATATAGAAGGCAGCGCGGAATGCGCCCGTGCCGTTTCCGGTCACGACCGCCCGGGGAAGGATCGTGTCGCCGGCCGCGATGACCGCGCCGTGGAGCGGCCATTCGAGCGTGGCCGAAAGGACGAGGACATCGGAGGCGATCGCGGGCAGCACGCTCGCCTGGTGGCACGCGACGGTGGCGGGGTCTACCCGGAAACAGGCGTCCACGACGACCGCGGATGCGGTCTCGTCCGTGCCGTAGAAGGTGAGCCTCACGCCGAGCACTCCCCGTGAAATTGCGCGCGCGATGGCGCCGGGCAGCATGACCGGAGCCGTGAGGCTCGCCACGCCGTTTCTACGAAGGAAGGTCGAGAGGGGCACCGTGTACTCGTAGAGGGGCATCACGGAAGCGTCCAGCGGCGTCGGCCCTGTGTTGGCCACGACTTCGAATGGGAGAAACTGCACCCGCGCCGAGGTGAAAGAGACGTCGGTGCCGGCGAGCTCGCGCACCGGAATCGAGACGGGCAAGGTGACGTCGGGGGTCAACGCGAGGTTCACGTTCCCCGCCTGCACCCGCTCCACCTGGGACTGCGCGGCGGTCGAGAAGTAGTACTCCTCGCGGTAATACGTCGGGTTGCTGTAGATGGTGCTGTCCGCGTCCTGGACCAGAGTGAGCTTCATGCTGAAGAAATGCCCGAAGGGAAGCGGGTCGAGCGGCGTGATGTAGAGCGTATCCCCCTGCGGAGACCAGCGGTCCGGCGAGGTCGTGATCAGACCGCCTCCGGCGGTGATGTCCGCGACGGAGTAGAAGGCGTGCTTCGCGGTCGGCCGATCGAAGGCGAACATCAAGATGGCGTTGGCCGGCACCCGCTCGGCGCCGTTCGGGGGATACGTCGCGACCACGCGCGGCTGTCCGAAGCACGCCCCGGCGAGGAGAAGAAGCGCCGCCGGGATGCTGAAAACCAGAAGGAGCTTCGGCCCGGATATCATGTGGAAGGGAGCCATCACGCGCTGGGGGGAATGGGATTGCGGAGGGCGACAGGGCAACCGTATCATGAGCGGCCTATGCTAGCAAAATCGCGCGTTGCCGCAACGACTTCCAAGCGTCTCCCGCGTGCGGTCGCGGAAAACGGACGGGTGCCGATCTCCGTCGCCGTCCTCGGCGCGACCGGGACGGTGGGGCAGCGATTCATCCAGCTCCTCGAGAACCATCCCTGGTTTCACGTGGCGGAGGTGATGGCCTCCGATCAGAGCGCCGCCAAGCCCTACGCCGAGGCCGTCGGCGCGCGCTGGAAGCTGACAACGCAAATTCCAGAGCCGGTCGCCCGGCTCAAGGTGAAAGGACCCGGCGACAAGCTTCGTTCGCGGATTCTCTTCTCCGCGCTCGACGCATCGGTCGCGGGGGAGCTGGAGGAGCGCTACGCGCGCGCGGGGCACCTCGTCTCGTCGAACTCGCGGAACCACCGGCTCGATCCCCTCGTGCCGCTCGTCATCCCCGAGGTGAACCGCGACCACATCGAGCTCTTGGAGCGGCAGAACTACGACGGCGGGGGAATCCTCACGAACCCCAACTGCTCGGCGATCGTGCTCGTGATGGCCCTCGCTCCGCTGCACAGGACGTTCGGCGTCGAGTCGGTCATCGTCACGACGTTCCAGGCGACGAGCGGCGCAGGCTATCCCGGCGTCCCTTCGCTCGACATCCTGGGCAACGTGATTCCCTTCATCGCGGGCGAGGAGTCCAAGATGGAGTCCGAGACGAACAAGATCCTGGGACGGCTGGGCGCCAAGGGAATCGAATCGGCCAAGATCGCCGTGAGCGCGCAGTGCCACCGCGTCCCGGTCCTGGACGGCCATCTCGAGGCCGTGAGTGTGAAGCTCGTCCGCAAGGCCTCCCTGAAGCAGCTGCTCGCAGTACTTCGCGGATTCCGCCCGCTCGAACGGCTGCCGCTTCCTTCCGCGCCCGCCGAGCCGCTCCAAGTTCGAGAGGAGGACGACCGGCCGCAGCCGCGCCTCGACGTGGATCGCGCCTCGGGTATGGGCGTGACCGTCGGCCGGCTCCGGCCCTGCGCCGTCCTCGACTGGAAATTCGACGCGCTGGGACACAACACGATCCGCGGCGCCGCGGGAGCGGCGATCCTGAACGCGGAACTACTCGCGCATGCCGGCAAGGTCTAGCTCCCCCGCCGTGACGCTCACGCGCGATTTCGTGTTCGTGCGCCACGGCGAGACCGACTGGAACCGCGAGAAGCGGGTCCAGGGGTCGAAAGGCGCCCCGATGAACGAGGTGGGGCACGAGCAGGCGAAGGGACTGGCGCGCGTGTTGTGGGAGGTGCCGATCCAGGCGGTCTACTCGAGCGCCCTTCCCCGCGCGGTCGAGACCGCCTCCTACGTCGCGGGGCCGCATCGGGTGAACGTGATCACCGATCCGAGACTGAACGAAATGCATCACGGCGAATGGGAGGGGCTTTCCGAATCGGAGCTGCCCGACCTCGATCTCTATCGGCGCTGGCGCGAGGATCCCACGTCGTGCACGCTGCCCGGCGCCGAGCCGCTCGCGGCGGTCCACGAAAGGGGGGTCCAGGCGATGCGCGAGATCGCGGCGCGGCACCCGGCGCAGGATGGACTTGTCGCCGTGGTATCGCATCAGATCGTGCTCGCGCTGCTCAAGTGCCACGTCCTCGATCGTCCGTGGAGCCAGCTCCGCCGTCTGGCGCTGGGGGTCGCGTCGTACGAGATTCTGACGACAGGCGAGGGATTTGCGCCCAGGCCTTGAGCGCCGGCCGGGGCCGGCGCGCTCCGCGCGGCGCGGGCCGGCGGGGGCGGGCGCGCGGAACCCGGCACGGTTCTCGGGGTACTTAAGTCAATGAGCCACCGTATCTTCGGGATTCAAGTCTGGCTGCTGGCCGCCGCTACGTGCCTGGCGCTTGTGGCTTTGCGCCCTCCGGGTGCCATGGCCGTTACGTTCACGCAGATCACCGCCGACACGACCCGGGAATCGGACCCCGCTCCCTCTCCCGATGGAAAGTGGATCGCCTTCACATCGG
>DASXQO010000167.1:0-4084 GCA_036507115.1 Candidatus Eiseniibacteriota bacterium
CGCGCGAGCATCGCGGGGCGGGGGAAGGTTCTCCTCGGGGAACCCGGGATCGGTTCTCCCCAGCGCCGCGCGACCGCTTCCACGCAGCGGCCGATCTTGAGGAGGTTCGCGGCCGCCGAGGAGATGAAGGAGGCGAGCGTCTCCCAGGGGTCCTGCTCGAGAAGCCGCAGCCCGAAGAGCGGGAGGATTCCCGGGAGGGCGCGAAGCTCTTCGGCATGCTCGAGGTGGGCACGTGGATCCTGGTCGAGCCGGAGATAACGGATGAGCGCATCGGGTCCCGGGTCTTCCCCCCGGACCGAAATCGCGAGAAGCGCGGGGTCGGGCAGGGTGACCTCGAGATCGGCCCTCCCTACGATCCCGCGCCAGGAATTCCCCTCCCGGACCCAGCGGAAGGCCTGCCCGCATGAAAACGTGAGGTCGAGGTCGATCGGTCCCGAGACGGGAAGCTGGTAGCGCACCGTCCAAGCCTCACGGCGGAAGGCGTTCGGCGTCAATTTATTTCGTGCCGGGGGCAGTTTCCGTTGCCCTTCCTCCGGCAGCGTGGGAAACTTCGGTCCGCATCAAGCCGATCCCTATTCGGAGACCTCGTTCCGCGCGCGTCCGAAAGAGCCCCGATCCCAATGGTTCGACGTTCGTCCACATGGCGAAAGCTCGCCTTCCCCGCTTCGCTCCTGCTCCTCACGGTCTGGACCGCGGCTCACGACTCGCGCGGCCGGGCCGCGGAGAGCCGGGCCCCCGTGCGTCTGGTCCGGCTTCTGGACGAGGTTCCCGAATCGGAGCGGGCGTCGCTCGGAAACGTGCACGACTTGAGGCTTCGTCTGGAGCACGGCAACGTCCTGCTCCTGCGCCGGGGGGGAGAATTCGCCGCGGTGCTCCCGATCGAAGGCATGACGGGCGCGAAGGATTCGCTCCGTTACTTCTACTACGTCGAGCACTCGCCCTTCCTATGGGTGTTCCCGGGCCAGAAGAACAGGGGGATCGGGACGGTGGGGGATGGCGGGTCGATCCGCATCAACACAATCGATCTGACCTGGCGGGCCAAGCAGGGCGAGCTGGGCTGGATCTACTTTCCCGACAAACCGGCCAACAAGAACGTGAGGTTTTCCGTGGTGAGCGGCCGGACGGTGGATGAGGCGGACCCCATGGACACCAAGTACTGGATCGAGCTTGGTCCGGCGGAAGCGTCGGGCTTCTAAGCCGCATGTGGAATCGCATCCGCAACCTTCTCTTCGAGAACCTGGGCCTGAAGCTCGCCTCGCTCCTCCTCGCCCTCCTGCTCTACGCCCACGTGGTGACCGATCAGGAGCGCGAGTCCGTCGTCCAGATTCCGATCGCCGCCGTGGGACTCGCGGACTCCCTGACCAGCCTTGGGGAACTTCCCCCGCGGGTCGCGGTCAAAGTCCGGGGAAAATGGAAGGACCTGATCCGGCTGAGCCTCACGCGCCCCTTCCTCACGATCGACCTCGCCGGAGCGAAGCCCGGCCGGTTCCAATCGATGATCACGGCGGACGATATCTCCCGGCGCGCCATCCCTCCCGAGCTCGCCCGTCAGGTCTCGGTGACGGAGGTGCTGGATCCCCGCAGCGTGGATCTCGTGATCGAGGCCAAGGCGACCCGGAGTCTTCCGGTGCGGGCGCGGGTCGTGGGAACTCCGGCCCTGGGTTACGTGTTTGACCACGCTCCCGACGTGGAGCCCGACTCGGTGCGGGTCATGGGCCCCGCGAGCCTGGTGATGGGAATCGACACGCTCTACACTGTCGCGGTTGACATCACGGGAGAACGAGAGAGAATCCAGCGCCATGTCGCGCTGGCTCTGCCCGCGAACGTGGCCAACCTCGAGACGCGACGCTGCGTCGTTACGATCCGGCTCGACAGGGCGGGACCCGACTCCGTGTCGGACCGAACGCGAGTCCGGTAGGACGCGAAGCAAGAGAGGAGACCGAAACCGATGAAGCGAATGACCGATCCGAATCCTCCCGGGGGCGTGCCCCTGGATCAACTGGGATCGACCCTGGTGGCCGAGCGGAGGAGCGGCGGTTTCAGTTTGGTGCCGGCGCGCGTGTTCTTTACCAAGGGCGTGGGGAGTCACCGGGACGAGCTGCGATCGTTCGAGCTCGCGCTCAAGGACGCCGGGATCGAGAAGCTCAACCTCGTCCACGTTTCGAGCATCTTTCCCCCGAAGTGCAAGATCATTCCAAAGGATGAGGGCGTGAAACTGATCGCCCCCGGGAGCATCGCGTTCTGCGTCATGGCGCGGCTCGCCTCCAACGAGATGCGCAGGCTCATCGCGGCTTCGATCGGATGCGCCATTCCGGCCGACAAGAGCACGTACGGATACCTGAGCGAGCACCATGCCTACGGACAGACGGACGAGTTCGCGGGTGATTTCGCCGAGGACATGGCGGCCTCGATGCTCGCCTCGACGCTGGGAGTGGAATTCGACGAGACCGCGAACTGGGACGAGAAAGAGCAGGTGTTCAAGATTTCCGGTGAGATCATCCGCACGTTCAACGTCACCCAATCGGCCGTGATCTCTGCGAAAGGCTGGACCACGGTCCTCGCAAGCGCGGTTTTCTTGTTCTAGGAGAGAAGACCGTCCACGACCCCGCGGCCGGTGAGACCGGTCCGCGCACCCTTCATCCACCACCCGAACGGAGTTCGAACATGACACCACGGCGGACCCTATTGATTGCCACCCTGACGATTCTCGCCGCGGCCTTCGCGTTCACACGCAGCGCGCCGGCGGCGGTCGAGCCGGCCGATTCCACGGCGGCCTCCGCTGATTCGAGCGCCGCCAAGTCGGACGCGAAGTCGGAAGCAAAGGGAACCGCAAGCACGAAGAAGGCGAAGAAGACGAAGACCAAGGCCGCCACGGGCGGGAAAGGAACGGTGAAGACCATGGAAGCGGCCGCGAAGCCCGGAACGATGCCGGTCAAGCCGGAGGTCACGCCCCAGCGCGTCCAGGTGCAGCACATCCTCATCGGCTTCACGGGATCCGTTCCGGGGAAACCGATCTCGCGTTCGAAGGACGAGGCGAAGACGCTCGCCTATCAGATCCTCGATCGCGCCCGGAAGGGAGAGGATTTCGACGAGCTCGTCAAGAAGTACACGGACGATTCTCCACCGGGGATCTACGGGATGAGCGCGGTGGGGATCGCGCCCGCGTCCGGAGAATACCCGCGCGACGGGATGGTGCCGGCGTTCGGGAACGTGGGATTCGCGATCAGCCCGGGGAATATCGGGATCGCCGATTTCGACGCCAAGGCGAGCCCCTTCGGCTGGCACATCATCAAGCGGCTGAAGTAGCGTTCCCTGCGTCCGCTCCGGGCGCTCCGAGCGCGCGAAGCGTGAAGGAAGCGATGTCGGTGAGCCGCCGCGGCCATCCCGCGGCCGGCTCGCCCGGGGCACCCGGGCCGCCGGCGCCCACGGCCGGCTCGCCCTCCACACCGGGCCCCCACGCGGCGAAGAGGGCGGGGTTCAGGGTGTGGGTCCCCACCGTCAGGTCCTCGAGGTTTCCGTGATCGCTCACGACCAGGACCGTGAGCTTGGTCAGATCCACGCGGCCGAGCACGGTCTCGAGTGCCGCGTTCAAATCCCCAAGGCAACGCATCGCGCGTTCGCGATCCTGGGCATGCCCCGCGCGATCGGTTTCGAAGTACTCGAAGAGTGAAAAGTCGTTGTTGCCGGCTTCCTCTGCGATGATCGCTCCCGCCTCCTCCGGCGTCCGCATCGGCAGATCGTAGCCCCGCTCGCGCACCCTCCAGTGCGTGAGGTCGTGCGTCACGGCCCGCCCTTCCAGAAGGTCCTCCCACGAGCGAAACCGCGCGCCGGAAGCGAGCGTGGCGAGCGAGGTCGCGGAGAGGCGGCGTTGCGCGTGCGGCATCTCGAAATACTCGGGGCGGAAGGCGTTCAGGAAGGTCGCGCTTCCGCCGCGCTCGCGGATCTGCTTCAGGAGCGAGTGCTCGAAGAGGATCTTGCGTAGGGTTGGTCCGGGAAACCCGGAAACATGGTGCCCCATCGCCATCGGCGCGTTGATCCCGGTCAGGATCGAAGTCTGGCCGGTCGCGCTCTGGGGCAGACCCGG
>DASXQO010000168.1:0-1937 GCA_036507115.1 Candidatus Eiseniibacteriota bacterium
ATCGTGGGTCGTTACGAGGAAATAGGACGCGATCGTCATCAGCTCCCATGCCACGAGGAAGAGCACCCCGTTCCGCGCCGCGATCACCATCGCCATGCTGGCGACGAGGAGGTTGAACCAGAGCCACGACCGTCCCGCGGACGCGCCGCCGCCGGCGGATTTCATGTAGCCGAAGCCATAGATCGCGGCCAGGACGGAGAGAGCGAACGTGGGGAGGAGGAAGAAGGCGGAGAGCGGATCGATCACGATGCTGAAGCTCGCGAGCGGAAGAGGCCAGTGGAGGTGAAGACTCGGGGCCGTCCCGCCCAGGAGCACCCGCCCCGACGCCACGATGCCGAAGGCGGATCCGAGGACCGCGCCGGAAACGCCGATCCACGCCGCAAGCCTTCCTCTACCTGCAGCCCACGCGGAGATTCCGGTGAGTACGAGCCCCCCGATTGCGGCCAGGAACCAGAGAATCAGCAGGACTCCTCGATTGGGAAAGAACCGAAGGCGCCGTCTCACTTCGCGGCCGCGCGCTCACACACGACTCGCGGCGCGCGAATGCTAGCGGGAATCCGGGATCGGCCACAAGTCAATTGTCTCTTCGGTGGGCCTTGGAACGCGCAGCACAACCCAATTGTCTCCCTGCGATATTCCACCTACACTTCCTGCTCCCATGCTCAAGACATCACCTTTTCACCCCCGTACGGCCCCGCTGGTGCGCGCCCAGACGTGGCGCCGCTGGTCCGGGTACCAGATGGCGAGCGCCTACGATCCGCATCCGGACCGCGAGTACGCAGCGATCCGGAGCGCGGCGGCGCTCATCGACGTCTCGCCCCTCCACAAGTACCGGATCTCCGGCAAGGACGCGATGCGCCTCCTCGACCGGACGATCACCCGCGACATGACCAAGCTGAGGCCCGGGCAGGTCTACTACACGCCCTGGTGTGACCATGCAGGAAAGGTGATCGACGACGGCACCGTGACGCGGCTGGGGGAGAGTGCGTACCGGTTCACGAGCGCGGACTCTTCCCTGCGGTGGCTCCACATGAACGCGATCGGCATGGAAGTCGGCATCGAGGATATCTCGGAGCGGATGGGCGCGCTCTCGCTCCAGGGCCCGCTGTCGCGCGCCATCCTCTCGCAGGCGACGGGCGTCGATCTCTCCTCGCTCAAGTACTTCCGGATGATCGAGGCGAAGGTGCGCGAGATTCCGGTCGCCGTCTCGCGCACCGGCTACACCGGCGATCTCGGCTACGAGATCTGGGTGGACGCGAGCCAAGCTCTTCCGCTCTGGGACGCGCTCCTGTCGGTGGGAACGCCCTACGGCATCACCCCCGCGGGAGTGTGGGCGATGGACATCGCGCGGATCGAGGCGGGACTCATCATGCTGGACGTGGACTATTTCTCGTCCCATCACGCCTTGATCGAAGCCCGTAAGTCCACTCCCTACGAGATCAACCTCGGGTGGGCGGTGAGCGCCGAGAAAGGACCGTTCAACGGCCGGCGGGCGCTCGCGGCCGAGCGAACGCGCGGCCCCGCGTGGGGCTTCGTCGGGCTCGAGATGAAGTGGGAGTCCTTCGAGCGGCTCTACGCAGCCCACGGGCTGCCGCCCCAGATCCCGAACGTCGCGTGGCGCGCGAGCGCGCCCGTCTATCGAGACGGACGCCAGGTGGGGTACGCGACGAGCGGCTGCTGGTCGCCGCTCCTCAAGAAATCGCTGGCGCTCGCGCATCTCAGGGCGCCGCACTTCGAGGCCGGCACCGAGGTCAAATTAGAGGTCACGGTGGAGCACCGACGGGAGGTCGCCGACGCCGTGGTGCGAAAGCTCCCCTTCTTCGATCCCGAGCGGAAGAAGGCATGAGCGCGCCTCGCTACGACGCGATCGTCGTGGGCGGCGGGCACAACGGCCTCGTCGCCGCGGCCTATCTCGCGCGCGCGGGCCGAAAGACGCT
>DASXQO010000169.1:0-3688 GCA_036507115.1 Candidatus Eiseniibacteriota bacterium
GCCCAGGCGAAGAGCGCCGCGACGAGCGTCACCGCCTATCTCGGACATTTCTCGACCTACGGCGCCGGCAAGGCGGGCTGGTAGAGGGACCATGGCGCTCATCGAATATGTCGCGCTCGTGATTCTGGGAGGACTGGTCCTCGCGTGGGAGGCATGGTCGCCCGGCCAAGCCGGCGCCGAGCCGCTCACGCTCCTTTTCTGGGTCCTTGCGAACATGCTCGGCGAGCTCTTGTGGCTCCCCGCGCCCAAGCAGCGCGGCTATCTCAGCATGGCGACCGCGGCGAACTTCGCGACGCTACTGGTTCTTCCCGTGTCGCTGGCGGTCACGACCACGGTGGTGGCCGGCGCGCTCGTCGACCTCATCTTCCGGCGCCGCCGCTGGTATCAGGTGCTCTTCAACGCTTCGGTCTGCTGCATCGCGGTCTTCTCGGCCTCGCGCGTGTTCACCTCCGTGGGTCAAGGCAGGGACGGGCTCGAAAACCTGCTCTCGCCGCTGAACGCGGGAGCGCTGGCGCTCTCGGCCGTGACCTATTTCCTCCTGAATACCTGGCTCGTCACCGGAGTCGTTTCCCTGGACCAGCGGCTCAAGGCCTGCCATGTCTGGGCCACGACCTTCGCGTCGCGGCAGGAGGTGCTGGGCTCCTTCGTGCTGTTCATGCTGGGGTTCCTGTTCGCCGCGCTCTTCCTCGCGTGGGGCTACATGAGCGCGTTCCTCGCCACGATCGCGACCTACTTCGTGCGGGGCGCGTACGGCCGCTACGCGCAGAGCCGGCAGGGACCGGCGGCTACTGCATCTCGATCAAGCGCTGTCTCAAATCCGGGCTGAGCGTCCCCTCGCAGACCTCTTCGGCGGGCCCCGTCATGATGAGATCGAGATCGGGTCCGACCTCGACTTCTAGCTGACCTCCCTCCATCAGGACGGTAACGGTTCCATCCACAAGCCCCCTGTCGAAGCAGGCGGTCGCGACCGCGCACGCGCTCGTGCCGGACGCGAGCGTGTGCCCGGCCCCCCGCTCCCAGACGAGCGCCCGCGCCCGCCGGCGCGATTCCGCCGCGGCGAGCTGCACGTTGATGCGCTCCGGGAAATTCGGATGGCACTCCACCAGGGGCCCGACCGCGAAGAGCCGCTCGCGCGTGAGCGGCTCGCCGAAGATGACGCAGTGCGGGTTCCCCACCGAGACCACGGTCACGTCGAGCCGGCGCCGTTCGATCTGGAGCGGCTTGGCCGCGCGATCGATCAACGCGCGGCCCATTTCGAGGCGGACGGCGTGAACGCGGCCCGCGCGGCGGTACACTTCGGCGGCCACGGGCCCCGCCGCGGTCTCGATCACGAAGTTGCTCTCGCTTGTGTAGCCGTGGTCGCTCAGGAATTTGGCGGCGATCCGGAGGCCGTTGCCGCTCCGCTCGGCCTCCGAGCCGTCCGGATTCCAGATCCGGGCGAAGAAGCGGTCCACGCGCCGGGTGATCTCGAGCACTCCGTCGGAGCCCAAGCCCAGATTCCGGTGGCACAGGAGGCGGACGCGCTCGGGCGTGAGCGGGATGCCGAAGCGCTCCCCGTCCACGACGATGTAGTCGTTCCCCAGCCCGTGCCCCTTGACGAAATCACCCGCCAGCATCGTGAGACTCCAATCCGGCGACGCGGAGCGCCTCCTCCACCGTCGCGGGCCCTGCCACCGGCGAGCAGAGCGCGATCGACTCGCGGACCCGCGCTCGCGTGCCGCCCACGTGGATCGCGCCGATCGCGTGGGAGCGCAGCTGCCGCCACATCCGCGTGGTGGTCAGGATTGCCACCACGCAGTACTCGCGCGCGACTTGATCGAGCCCCGGCCGCGCGAGCGTCTTGCCGTAGCCCTCGAGGATCATCCAGGAGGCGAGATCGGGCGAGAGCCCGCGCATCGTCCGCATGAGCTTGGCGTAGTTTCTGCCGTAGACGCGCCGGCAGAGTGCCTCGCCTCTCTTCATCCACGCCTCGGCATCGACCGGGCTTGCTACCCGAGGGGCCACCCCGTGTCGCTCGAGAACCGGCTTCGCGGCGAAGAGCGCCTCGATCGCGCGCGGAAAGCCGAGGAAGAGGTACGACTGCAAGAGGGTCTCGTAGAGCGCCTCGGGGGAAACTCCGTCACGGATCGCCTCCTCCGCGGCGACGGCAACGGCGGGCGCGTCCCCCGCCGCGATCGCGGCGGACAGCGAGACAAGCCGCGCCTCCGTCCGAGGGAGCGCTGTGTCGCCATCGCCCTGGTCAGCGGCCAAGGGCGTGCGACAGTTTGGGCAGGGACACGTCCATGCGGTAGGAAATGTTCATGTGGCCGTCCTCGAACTCCTCGTATTCGTAGGGAATGCGCAGAGCATCGAGCCGCTTCGCGAAGCAGCGGGCCCCCAATTCGAGATAGAACTCGTCTTCCTTCCCGCAGTCGAGATAGAGGAGCTTGAGTTTCCGCAGGCCCTCCGCGAACCGCTCGACCAGAAGGAGTGGGTCCCACAGGAGCCAGCGTTTCCAGACCGCGTCGTCGATCGCGCCGGTCTCGAGATCGAAGGGCAGGTCGCAGTAGGCGGGCGGGTTCCCGGCGTTCGGCGAATAGGCTGCGGCCATCGCGAGGATGTTGATCGCCTCGATGTCCGCGTGGCGCTTGCGCGGCGAGGCCCGGAACGCACGGAGCCACACCGCAAGCCCTCCCCCCTTTCGGATCGTGCGGAGCGCGGGACCGAAATCCCGCTTGTAGCAGTATTCGAAATGGATGTCACCGCTGTGGCAGACGACCGCTTGGAACACGTCCGGGTGGCGCATGCCGAGCATGAGCGCGCCGTATCCACCGCTGGATTTCCCGATCACGCCGCGGTGTTCGGGCGTCGCGAGCGTGCGGTATCGGGAATCCAGGAACGGCACGAGCTCCTCGATCACGTGGTCTTCGTAGTTTCCGAGCGCGGGGGAATTGACGTACTGGCTCCCACCGAGGTGGGTGAAGCAGTCCGGGAGCGCCAAGATCATCGGCTTCGCCGCGCCCGCGGCGAGGAGCGCATCCATCCTGTCGGCGATGCCGGGCGCCCAGGGGTTGTCGTTCAGAAGCATCCGCCCGCGCCCCGTGAACCCGCTCAGGCACCACGCGACCGGATAGCGCTCCTTCCCGTTCTCGTAGCCGGGGGGCAAGTAGACGTAAAGCTCGCGTACGTGGGGATCCCCCGGAAGATTTCCCTGGAGGACGCGGCTTTCGACGCGCTCGCTCCGCACCGTGCCGCGCGGGGTTTCCATGCGGTGGAGCCTATGGGGGCAAAGCTCCAGTGTCAATTCGGGCCCGCGCTGCTAGATTACCCGCACTCGATATGACGATCGCGACCGGAACACGTCTCGGCCCTTACGAGATCCTGGCCCCGCTCGGCGCCGGCGGCATGGGGGAGGTCTACCGCGCTCGCGACACGAGGCTCGGGCGCGAGGTCGCGGTCAAGGTGCTCCCCCCGGCGTTCGCCTCCGATCCGGACCGCCTGCGCCGCTTCGAGCAGGAGGCCCGCGCCGCCGGCCGGCTCGAGCACCCGAATATCCTCGTGATCCACGACGTGGGTACCCACGAAGGTTCGCCCTACCTCGTCACCGAGCTTCTCGAGGGGGAGACGCTCCGCGCGAGGATGGCGCCTGGCGCCCTCCCTCCGCGCAAGGCGATCGATTGCGCGCTCCAGATCGCGCGGGGGCTCGCGG
>DASXQO010000170.1:0-21538 GCA_036507115.1 Candidatus Eiseniibacteriota bacterium
GGTACTTTTCCCCGTCCAGAACATTGCGTTCCCCGTCCGGGAACGCCCGGGCGAGCTCCTCCCGGAGCGAATCCAGGTCCTCTAGTTTGAGGTCGAGCTTGCGTTTGACCATGGTCACCGGGGGAAGCTCCGCCACCCGGGAGCTCAGGGTCCGCGTGGCCCGGGAGAGCCAGTCCACCGCGATCGCCGCCGCGAGAAGGCCGTCCCGGGTGACGTGGAGCGCGGGATAGATCACGCCGCCGTTTCCTTCCCCGCCGATCTCGCCGCCGATCTCGATCAACTTCTGCGCGACATGCGCCTCGCCGATCCGGGTCCGGTGGACCGGAACGCCGTACCGCTTCGCGATCAGCTCGACTCCGATCGAGGTGGACGCGTTCACCGCGACGGGGCCGGGATGGCGCGCGAGGGCCCAATCGACCGCGATCTGAAGCGTGCGCTCCTCCCCGATCGGCTCACCGCGCTCGTCCACGATCGCGAGCCGGTCGGCGTCGGGATCGTTCGCGAACCCGATCGCAGCGCCCGTCTCGCGGACGCGCTCGCCGAGCGCACCGAGGTTTTCGGGGAGCGGCTCCGGAACGCGCGGAAAGCGGCCGTCGGGCTCGCAGAAGATCCGTTCCACCTCGCATCCCAGCGCCTCGAGCAGGGCCGGGGTCGCTTCCGAGCCGGCGCCGTTCGTCGCGTCCACCACCACGCGGAACCGGCGTTTGCGGATCCGATCGCGGTCAAGGCCGGGGAGCGAGAGGATCGCGTCGCGGTGCCGCGCGATCGCGCCTGGATCCTCGCGATACGATCCCACCCCGGAGTGCGACGCCCATGCGACCCGTCCCTGTCTCGCACGGCGCGCCACCTCTTCCGACTGCGCGGGCGCAAGAAAGGTTCCGCCCGGACCGAACAGCTTGAGCGCGTTCCAGGGGGCCGGATTGTGGCTCGCGGTGATCGCGATCCCGCCGGAGGCGCCGTGATGGCGGATCGCGAAGAGGATGGTCGGGGTGGGTGCTACGCCGACGTCGATCACGTCGTGCCCGGAGGCCAGAAGCGCCCCCTGCGCGAGCCTCGATACCCAGGCGCCGCTCGGGCGGGTGTCGCGCCCGACGACCACGGGGCCCGCATCGAGGAAGGAGGCGTGCGCGCCGGCGACCCGGAGCACGGCGTCGGGAGTGAGGGTCTGCCCCACGATCCCGCGCACCCCGGAAGGGCTGACCATGAGGCCTTGCAGCGGATCGAAGCCGGGGAGTTCGGGTGCCACGGACCTATGCGTCCCACGCTCCGGCCGCGTCCCCCGGCTGGGGGCGCGCGGCGCGGCGGTTTGTCGTCATGACGTGCGGCCGAGGATGCGGGTCGGCCGGCCCGGGAATGGAGCTGGTGACCGGAATCGAACCGGTGACCCCGTCATTACGAGTGACGTGCTCTACCAGCTGAGCTACACCAGCTTGGAATTCGAGAGTCGCGATGCTCTGCCGTGGGGGGTCCTCGCGAATAGGAATGGTGCGACCCCGCAGAATCGAACTGCGGACACCCACGTTTTCAGCGTGGTGCTCTACCAACTGAGCTAGGGTCGCGCCGGTCGGAAACTCTAGCATGGCCCTCCACCTCGGTCAATGTCTAGGCGAGCCGTTGTCTAGGCGAGCCGTCGGCGACGGTCGGAGCGTGTGTCGCGCCGGTCCGGTTTCCTCCGCCGGTCGTCGTTCTCGCGGGTCGGGAGATAGATCGTGACGATGCTGCTCCAGTCCCCTTCGCTCCGTGCGCGGATCTCCCCTCCGTGCTCGCGAACGATCTGATACGCCATCGCGAGCCCGACCCCCGCGCCATAGCGCCGCGAGGTCGAGAACGGAACGAACAGGCGATCGAGCACCTCTCCCGGAATCTTGGGTCCGTCGTGCGCGATTTCGGCCTGGACCGCTCCCTGCGCGGCGCGGGTCTCCACGCGCACGCGCCCTCCGCTCGGCACGGAGTGGAGCGCGTAGCTCAGCACGTTCACGAGGACCTGGCGCATCTTCTCGTTGTCGAGGAGGAGCGTGGGAACGTCCGGAGAGAGCCGTTTCAGAAGCCGCACGCGCCGCCGCACCAGATCCTCCGCCTGCGACTGCAGCACGTCCTGGACGAGCGCGTTCAGGTTCTCGAGCTTGAGGCGCGGCCGGGTCATCTGAGCGAGCGCGACCTGTTCGCTCAGGACCCGCTCCAGGCGCTCGGTCTCGCGCAGGATGATCTCGAGGTACTCGCGATTCGGATCCTTCTCCGGCAGCGACTTCAAGACGCGCTTCGCGAATCCGGTGATCGCAGCGACCGGGTTCCGGACGTCCTGCGCGACCTGCACGCCGCGCTCGCCTACCACCGCGAGCTTTTCCGCGTGGCGGAGCTGCGCCTCCACCTCGTGAAGGCGGCGGTCCTTCACCCGCAGCGTCTCCTCCTGCGAGAAGCGCGTGTCGGCGAGCGACGCAACGGCCGCGACGAGCTCCGCGACGCGCGCGTCTTCCGAGTCGAACGCGAGCGGGTCCTCCTGGGTCCCCCCCGCCTTGTTGAAGGCGAGGAGAACGCCCGAGACCCGGTTGCCTCCGAGGATCGGCGCGGCGAGAAGGCAGCGCCAGTCCTCCGGCATGAACCCCGAGAAGCGCGGATCCTCGCTCACTCCGTCCGCCACGATCGGCTTCGCGTCCGCTTCGAACCACTGCACGAACCAGGCTCCGAGCGTCCCGAGATCCTGCGTCGCTCCGGGGTCCACCGCGTGCACGTGCGCCAGGTCGAGCGTGCCGTCCTCCCCGCGGATCCACGCCACGCCCCCCGCCGCCTGGGTCGATTGGAGCAACGCCTTCAGCGCCTGCTCCGCGCGCACGTCGGGCCGGGACGGCTGTGCGGCCACCCGGCTGAAGTCGATCGCGGAGCGGACCGCAGCTCCGCGCCGGCGCACCACGTCCAGCACGGTGTTCCCCTCGAAGGCGATCCCGGCCTGAGCCGCGATCGCGCTCAGGAGCTCGACCTGATCGGCCGTCCAGCCGGAATACCCCGCGGCCTGGGAGACGACGAGGACCCCGAGGACCTTCTCGCGGCCGAAGAGCGGCAGGATCGCGAGCGGCCCATCGGGGAGCGATTCCGCGACCCGCTCCGGGAGCCTCAGCTCGCGCTGTGGGCTTGCCACCATGGATGCGCGTCCGTCGAAGACCGCGTCCGCGAGGAGGTCCTGGTCGGGCTCGAGCGGGAGCCGCTCCTCGCGGAGCGGGGCGAAGACCTCGCTGTCGAAGCCACCCTCCGACTCGAACGCGTCGAGATCGGGGGGTGTGCGCATCGGGGTGTCGGGGTCGTCGCGATCCGCGCGCCGGAAGGAGCCCGCGAGCTCGAGCGCCGCTCCGTCCGGGACGATCCGGAACAGGAGGATCGAGTCCACTTCCTGTAAAAACGCTCCGCCGATTGCCGAGAGGAGAAGCCGGCCGATCCGCTCGTGCGTGAGCGCCACGTGCATGAGCGGGATGGAGCGGAAGAGAAAGCCTGCGCTCCGATACCGCTCCGCTTCGTCCTCGAGCCCATCCTCGTGCTCGAGGCAGACCGCTTTCGCTTCTTCCTGTAAGAGATGGAAGAGGAGCGCCAGGGTCGGGATCACGCCCGGCGGTCCCTCGGGCGGCGGATGGAGCTGCTCGGCGGCACCCTGCAACCGTGAGCAGTGGACGCAATCCTGGGCGAATCGGGTCTCGAAGTCGGGTCGTGCGTCGAACGGACACCGGCGCGATTCTAGATAACAGGCTCCTTCGACGATGCGGTTCAGGCCCTGGGCCTTGCGCTCCGCGTAGCGCTTCCAGGCGACGACGATCTGCTCCTCGACCCGCGCCGATCCCGACGCCCGTTTCGAACTCATCGCGTCCCCTCCATGCTCCCTCAGCCTCCGTTCCGGACCCATCCCTATCAGGTTGATTTAGCGGCACGAAAGGCGATATCTTGAGATGCATTTTTGGCGTAAATCTCTGGGAAAAGGAGGATTACGGATGGAGGCCAAGCCGCAGGGCCAGCCCGGATCCATCAATATGGAATTGGGCGAGAAGGAAGCGGAGGGGATCTACTCGAACTTCGTGGTGATCAGCCACTCCTTGTCCGAGTTCGTGCTCGATTTCGCGCGGATTCTTCCGGGAAGTCCGAAGAGTAAGGTGTTCGCCCGCGTGGTCATGACGCCGCCCAACGTGCGCTCGCTTCTTTCGGCGCTCGAAACCAACGTCAGGAAATACGAGGAGCAATTCGGAAAGATCAAGACGTTCGAGACGCCGAGCAAGGACATCGGATTCACGACGTAGGCTGCGTCTCCCACCGCCTACGCAGGCGGCGGCGTCTTCCACCGCCGGTGAAGCCAGTACCAGTGATCCGGGCGGCGGCGGACGCCCGCTTCGATCGTCTCATTGATCGCGCGCGTGAGCCGCTCCACCTCACGCGATTCCTCGGCGCCGGGATCGGGCTTTAGGATCGCGACGACCCGTGATCGGAAATGGGCGCCCGGTTCCCGCTCGACCAGGGCGATGAGGATCGGGCAGCGGGCGCGATAGGCGAGGCGCGCCGGGCCGGTGTGGGTGGAGGCCGGCCGGCCGAAGAACGGTACGTGGATCCCCACCCGCCGCGCGTCCTGGTCGGGAAGCATGCCCAGGAAAGCGCCCTGGCGAAGCGCCTTGAGGGCACCCCGCATGCCGTACCCGATCTTCACCGCCTCGATGCCCAGGCGTTCCCGGATCCGGTCGAAGTAGGCGTCGCTTCCCTCGTTCGACTGGGGGGGAAGTAGATAGCGCACCGGCCCGCCCGAGGCGCGCACCGCCGCGCCCAGAAGCTCCCAGTTGCCATAGTGCGCGGTGAGCATCACCGCCCCCTCTCCCCGGCGCGCCCATTCGAACGCAGGCTCGTAGCCGATCATCTCGACCCGATCCAGAATTCCCTTGGGGCCCAGTCGCGGAAGCGCGAGGAATTCCATGAAGGAGCGGCCGATCTGGGCGAAGGTCCGTCGCGCGAGCTCCCGCGCGGACATGCCTTGCACCTCGGGTCCCAGCGCCCGCGTGATGTTGTCGATCGCGATACGCCGGCGGCGGCCCATCACCTGGAACGCGACGAGGCCCACGCCGGCCCCGAGCGCGCTCGTCCAGGAGAAGGGCAGCAGGCGCGCGAGGAATCCGATCGCGTGGAGCGCGGCGACTTCGATTTTCTGCCGCAGCGGGCGTAGCGGCGAGTGGGCCACGTTACGGGCGGCGCGTCCTTCGCACGAGCCCCCCCGGCATCCGCAGAGCGAGCCCGCTCAGTTCGAGCGTGAGCAGCGCGACCGAGAGCTCGGAGACGCTGAGAGAAGCGGCTTGAGCGAGATCGTCGAGCGGGCGGGGGTGATTCCGGAGCACGCTGTAGAGGGCGGCTTCGTGGGGCGCAAGGAGTTCCGGGGCGACGCGCGAAACGCTCCTCGCACCGGGTCCCGTCTCTCCGCTACCGCTCCGCTCTCGCCCGGCGCTCCGGGGCGTTCGCGCGTCGCCCCGTGACTCACGAATGAGCTCGAGCACGTCATCCGCATCGCGCACGAGCGTCGCGATGCCGCTGCGGATCAATTCATGGGGGGCTTCCCCCAGGGGATCCCGCGAATCCCACGGCAGCGCTCCGACTGGGCGCCTCAACCGCACCGCCGCCTCCGCCGTGATCAGCGACCCGCTGCCCTTCCCCCCCTGCACGACGACCACGACGTCGGCAATCGCCGCGAGCAGCCGGTTGCGGGCAGCGAAGGTGGAGCGTGTGGCGGATTTTCCGGGAGGAATTTCGCTCATGAGTCCGAGGGAGCGGGAGAGCCTGGACTGAAGATCGGCGTGTTCGCGCGGATAGGTCTCTTCGAGGGAGGTGCCGAGCACCGCGCCGCTCACCCCGCCGGCATCCAGCGCGCCCTCGTGCGCGGCGGCATCGATCCCACGCGCGAGCCCGCTCACGACGGCGATTCCCTCTTCCGCGAGGGTACGGGCGAGATGGCGCGTGACATCGATGCCGTCCTCGGACGCGTTCCGCGCGCCCACGATGGCGACATGCGGCCCCGGATGATCCCAGGGTCCGAGGACGAAGACCCGATCGGGGGGCGTCTCGAGAGCGCGCAGGCGAACGGGATATCCCGGATCCGACGCGCCGAGCTCGCGGCCGCAATACCCCGCCTTGAAGTCCCTCCGCCCCACCGTGAAAACCCCGCCGCGCGCGGTGCGGTCAGCGCACCGCCTGTTTTGCTTCGCTCTCTCCGCCGACGACTTCCTTCCACGTGAGGGGGTCGGCGGCCACTGCGTCGGGCGCCGCTTCCTCGACCGCGTCCTCCTCGGCAACCGGAACCGCGTCCTCCATGTGGCGCAGGACGAGTCCGGCAGCGTCGGAATCACGTTCGACCAGACCGTCGAGCGCGAATCGCCGCGCGCGCTCGGGGAGTCCGTCGAACGCGGCCGCCAGCTCCCGTGTGGCGAGCTCGTTCCGGCACAGAAGAAGGAGCGCGTCCCAGACCGCGTCCCGCACCGTCCGGTTCGGATCGTTGAGCATCCCCACGAGCGGGGCCGCGGCACGTGCGTTCCCCATCCTTCCGAGCGCCGCCACCGCCGAAGCCCGCGTGTACCAGAGGCCGGAGCCCAGGTACTCCACGAGCCGTTCGAGGACCGGCTCGCCCATCGTGGCGAGCACGCGAGCCGCCTGATCCCTGAGGAACCAGCTCTCTTGTTGTAACACGTCGAGGAGCACCTCGATGGATTCCTCGGTTGGATTCTGCGCGAGCTGCGTGATCCACCCGAGTTTCTCCTCCGGATCCCTGTGCCTCAGCTCTTCCCAGAGCCGCGCGACATCCTTCGCTACCATGACTCTCGCTCCTTCGCTCCGGCGGCACCGCGGTCGCCGCCGATCCTTTCCGGCGCTTGGGCGCCGGCCCCGATCAACACATCCCAGATGACCCCTACCAGAGGGTCCACTCCCGCCCCCGTCACGCCCGAGATCCAGCCGCCCCAATGGGCGCCCTCGAGCGGAAACGGCGGCCCGCCGCGCGCGTCCTGAATCCCGATGTCCGAGCGACTCATCGCGACGACCGTTGGCTTACGGGTTAAATCCTCGCTGTACTCCCTGAGTTCCCGATTCAGCTTCTCCATGTCTCCGGCCGGGTCCTCGGACGCGCTGTCGATGAGCATGAGGAGCGTCCGCGTCCGCTGGATGTGACGCAGGAACTCGTGGCCCAGCCCCTTGCCCTGGTGCGCGCCCTCGATCAGCCCCGGCAGATCGGCCATGACGAAGCTCTGCTCCTCGCGCACGCGGACGAGTCCCAGATGCGGTTCGAGCGTCGTGAACGGATAGTCCGCGATCTTCGGCCGCGCCGCGCTCACGCGCGCGAGGAGCGTGGACTTGCCGACGTTCGGAAACCCCACGATCCCCACGTCCGCGATGAGCCGGAGCTCGAGGTTGAGCTTCCGCTCCTCGCCCGGGCGGCCCGGCTCCGACTTGCGCGGGGCCTGCCGGGTGGACGTCGCGAAGCGCGCGTTCCCCCGCCCGCCTCTTCCTCCCCGGGCGGCGACGAACTCGGCGCCCGGCTCCACGAGATCGGCCAGGACCGCGCCCGATTCGGCATCCGTCACGATCGTCCCCGGCGGAACCTGGACCCGGAGGTCCTGCCCGGAACGGCCGCTCTTCTTGTTGCCCGATCCGTGCGCTCCCGACTGCGCCACGAAGCGCGCGCGAAACTGGAAGTCGAGGAGCGTGCGCAGATGCTCGTTCACCGCCAGGATCACGCTCCCCCCGTCTCCCCCGTCCCCGCCGTCCGGTCCCCCCTTGGGGACGTACTTCTCGCGGCGGAAGCTCACGGACCCCGAGCCGCCGCGGCCCGCCACGACCTCGATCGACGCCCGATCGGCGAACACCGGTCCGCCCCGCTACCGGAGCGCGGCGATCACCGCGTCCGCGGCGGCGCGCGTCCCGACCGCGGTGGGATCGTCGCGCCTCGTCTTCATGTCGTAGGTGACGTTCTTCCCCTCCCGGATCACCTTCGCGACCGCGCATTCCAGCCGATCGGCCGCCTCGCGTTCGCCCACGTGGCGAAGCAGGAGCATCCCGCTCAGGATCATCCCGAAGGGATTCACCTTGTCCTGCCCGGCGTATCGCGGAGCGCTCCCGTGCGTCGGCTCGAAGAGCGCGATCGCATCGCCGATGTTCGCTCCGGGCGCCACCCCCAGCCCGCCGATCAGACCCGCGGCGAGGTCCGACAGGATGTCCCCGTAGAGATTCGGCAGCACGAGGACGTCGTAGTTCTCCGGCGTCTGAACGAGCTGCATGCACATGTTATCGACAATGCGATCCTCGAACTCCACATCGGAAAATTCCCGCGCGGTCTTGCGCGCGACCTCGAGGAAAAGCCCGTCGGAGAACTTCATGATGTTGGCCTTGTGCACCGCCGTCACCTTCCGGCGTTTGTTCTTCTTCGCGTACCCGAACGCGTGTCGGACGATACGCTCCGTGGCGGCGACGCTGATCGGCTTGATCGAGATCCCCGCGTCTTCCGGAATGTCGCGCTTCGATTCGGCGCGGACCAGCTCGCGCAGCGCGAGAGCGCCCTTGCTTCCGCGCTCGAACTCGATCCCCGCGTAGAGATCCTCGGTGTTCTCGCGCACGATGATCAGATCGATGTTGTCGTATCGCGAGCGCACGCCGGGGTAGGTCTTGCAGGGGCGGATGCACGCGTAGAGGTCCAGCTCCTTCCGGAGCGAGACGTTCACGCTGCGGAATCCCGTTCCGACCGGGGTGGTGATCGGGCCCTTGAGGCCGACCTTCGTGCGGCGGATCGAATCGAGCACGCGGGCGGGAAGCGGGGTTCCTTCCTTCTGGAACACGTCGATCCCGGCCGGCTGCACGTCCCAATCGAACGCGACGCCGGTTCCCTCGAGGACGCGCCGGGTCGCTTCCGTGATCTCGGGCCCGGTCCCGTCGCCCGGAATCAGCGTCACAGGGTGTGACATCGATCCCCTTTCGATTTCAGCTTAATTGTCGGCCGTAACCAAATGATTTCGCGTGAAATGCGTGCTTCCTATCGAGGAGGTGTGGACCGGTGTCTGGAGCCAGGGGAAGCGCCGCACGAGCGTGTCGGCACGCTAACAAAAGTGGGGGAAACGAGTCAAAGAAAAAGCGTTACGTCCCGGAGTCGCGTTCCTTTTTCTTCCCGCTGTCCTTTGATTCACCCTTTGGTTTAGCGGGCTCCCCGGACTCCTTGCGTTTCTGTTCCTTATAGGAGCTGGATCGGTAGTCCGTGGTGTAGAAGCCGCTCCCCTTGAAGACGATTCCGGCGCCCCCGCCGAGCAGGCGGCGGACCTTGCCGCGGCACTTGGGGCAGCGCTTTCGGGGCGGCTCGGTCATCGATTGAAAGACCTCGAACCGATGGCCGCACTTCTCGCATTCGTATTCGTATGTCGGCATCAACCGTCTCCTCTGGTCACATCCGACCGAGCGCGGCTTCGAGCCGGTTCAGGCCTTCCTCGATGTCGCGATCGGCGATGGCGTATGAAAGGCGCAGGTGCCCTTCCATGCCGAAGGCCGATCCCGGAACGCATACGATCCGTGCCTCGTCGATCAGGAAATCGCTCAGCCCCGCCGAATCCGCCACGCCGTTTCGGGCGGCGCCGATCCGCTCGCTCACGTCGGGAAAAGCGTAGAACGCGCCTTCCGGGGGCACAAGCCGGATCCCCTTCATGCCGCTCAGGCGCCGGACGATCAGGTCGCGCCGCCGGGCGAAGCACTCGCGCATCGAGCGGACGGAATCCCTCGGGCCCGTGTACGCGCGAAGCGCCGCGAATTGGGAGACCGCGGCCGCGTTCGAGGTGGACTGACCCTGGAGCCGCTCCATGCCCTCCGCCAGGTCCGCGGGGGCCGCGGCGAAACCGATCCGCCAGCCCGTCATGGCCCACGTCTTCGAAACGCCGCCGATCACGATGGTGCGGTCGCGGAGCTCGGGGTGGAGCGAGGCGATGCTCACGTGGCGCGTCTCCCCGAAGACGAGCTGCTCGTAGATCTCGTCCGAGAGAACGTAGAGGCCGTGCCGACGCACGACCTCGCCGATCGCGGTCAGCTCCTCCCTCGAGTACACGGCTCCGGACGGATTGTTGGGGCTGTTCAGAACCAGGAGCTTCGAGCGGGGGGTGATCGCGCGCTCGAGCTCCTCCGGTCCGATCTTCATGCTCCCCCGCCGCGGAGGCACGAAGACGGGATTCCCACCCGTGAGCCGGACGAGCTCGGGGAAGGTGACCCAGTAGGGAACGGGGCAGAGCACCTCGTCCCCCGGCTCCACGACGGTGAGGAATGCGTTCCAGATGGCGTGCTTCGCGCCGTTCGAAACCACGATCTGGGTCGGGGAGTACTCGAGCCCGTTCTCGCGTTTGAGATTCTCCGCGATCGCCGCGCGAAGCTCGGGCACGCCCCCCACAGCGGTGTACCGCGTATGCCCCGCGCGGATCGCCTGCACGCCCGCTTCCCTTACATCCTCCGGGGTGTCGAAGTCCGGCTCTCCCGCCGCGAAGGAGATGACCGAATGCCCCTGCGCCTTGAGCTCGCGCGCACGAGCGCCGAGCGCCAAGGTCTCGGACGGCTTCAGGGCGCGCACGCGGGCCGAGACGCGGCTCTCCTTCACCGCTTGGACCCCAGGCGCTTGCGTAGGATGGGCGCCACGTTGGGAGGCACCAGCCCCTCGATCGCGCCGCCGTAGCGCGCGATCTCCTTCACCAGCGAGGCGTTCACGTAGGTATACGTTTCGCTCGGCATGAGGAAGACGGTCTCGATCTCGTCGGAGAGTCGTCTATTCATGAGCGCCATCTGGAACTCGTATTCGAAATCCGAGATGAATCGGAGCCCCCGCACGAGGACCGGGATCTTCCGCTCCCGCGCGAAGTCGACCAGGAGGCCGCTGAACGGCTCGACCGAGATGCGATCGAGCGAGGAGGAGGCCTCGCGGATCATCGCGACGCGCTCCTCCTGGCTGAAGATCACGCCCTTTTCCGCGCGCTCGGCGACGGCTACGGTCAGATGGTCGAACATGCGGAGCGCCCGCTGCATCAAATCCAGATGGCCGTTCGTCACCGGATCGAAGGTACCGGCGAACACCGCGCGTTTCATGCGCCTCCTCTCACCTCATGTTCCGCGCTTTCGGGCGCGATAGAACGTGACCGTGGTTTCGGAGTATGTGCGTTCGGTGGCAATTTCCAATCCCGCCGGAGCGGGCGCCTCCGATCCCCTCCGGCGCTCGTATACCACGAGTCCCCCCTCCTCGGGCCAAGAGAGTCGTCCCAGGCGTTCGAGCCAGCGCTCCCCCGCGTCCCCGGCGTACGGCGGATCGAGGAACACGAGGTCGAACGTCTCCCCGACTTCCGGAGGCAGGTCCACGCGGGAAAGGTCCGCCTCGTGCACCGTGCCCCTTCCCTCGAGGCCGAGCCGGGCGAGGTTCTCCCGCAGGGCGTGCGCGACCGGGCGGCTCCCCTCCACGAACCGGACCTGCCCGGCGCCCCGGCTCAGGGCCTCGATCCCGAGCGCGCCGGTGCCTGCGTAGAGGTCGAGCACCCGGGCCGCCGAGGCCGCCCGCGCCCCCAGCACGTCGAACACCGCCTCGCGCGTCCGGTCCGAGGTCGGGCGAACGCCGCGATCCGGGACCTGGATCCGCCGCCCGCGGAGCTCCCCGCCTACGATCCGGATCGATCCCATCGCGGCCGGGACTCCACGACGTAGGCTGCGATCCGATCGGCGACTTCCTCGGGCTCAAGCCCGTCGGTGTTCACGACCAGGTCCGCCGCGTCGGCGTATCCCGTACTACGGCTCTCGAGGAGCTCTTCGAGCCGCTCCTCGAGCGGGCCTCCGCGGAGGAGCGGGCGCGTGCTCCCTCCCGAGGGCCCCAGGCGAACCGCGGCGGTCGTTGGATCGACCTTGAGCCACACGACACGCGCGCGCGCTTTCAGGAGGTCCCGGTTCGGGGTCCGGACGAGAACCCCTCCGCCGCACGCCAGGACGAGCGACCGCTCTTCGCCCAGAACCTCGGCCAGCGCGCCTGATTCCAGATCCCGGAAGTGCTCCTCTCCTTCTTCCTCGAGGACCGCGGGGGCTGCCCGCCCCGTAAGCCTCTCGATCTCGCGGTCCAGATCCACGCTGGCAAAACCCAACCGCCGTGCCAACAGCTTCGCCACGGTGCTCTTTCCCGCGCCCGGCAGACCGATCAAGGCGATGCGTGAGACCAGGGGCTCTTCTCCGGCCAATGAAAACGGGGTCCTCCGTGAAGGACCCCGCAGTATAACCTGGGTTGTGCCGCGCGCGAAAGGCGCGCCGGCTCTTCTAGCCTCTCGGGCCGCCGCCCGGCTCGCCGAGGATCTTCGGCGTGACGAAGATCAGGAGCTCCCGCTTCTGCTTGGTCGTCGATTTGGAGCGGAACAGGTTGCCCAGGAGCGGCACGTCCATGAGGATCGGGACGCCGCGCTCCGTCACGCTCTCGTTGCTCCGGATCAAACCGCCGATCACCGCCGTCTCGCCGTCGTTCACCATCACGCGCGTGTCGGCCATGGTGGTGTTGATGATGATGCCTCCCTGCACCGTCGCCTGCGATGCGAGGTCCGAGACCTCCGGATGGACGTCCATCGTGATCCGGTTGCCCGTGTTGATGTGCGGCGTCACGTTGAGCTTGATTCCGATCGTCGTCATCTGCGTGACGGCGTTCCCCGCGAAATCCTGGACGATGAGCGGGATCTGCTTTCCGACCACCACCGACGCCTCGCGGTTGTTGACGGTCGTGATGCGCGGATTCGAGATGATGTTCGCCTTGTTCTGCGTCTCGAGCGCCTGGAGCGTCGCCTCGATGGCCCCGAACCCCTTGATCGTCCCGATCCGGGCCACGCCGGCCGGATTGGTGACATCGGCCGCGTTGATGTCTACGTTCTCCGATACGCCCGCGTCGAAGAGATCCATGTTGTGCACGCCCCAGTGGATGCCGAGATCACGCGTCGCCGAGACGTCCACGTCCACGAGCCGCGCGACGATCTCCACCTGCGGCGTCCTCGTGTCCAGACTCCGCACCATCGCGTCGACCTGGTCGAGCCGATCGCCGATATCGGTCACGATGAGCGAATTGGAACGGCTATCCACCTCGATGTGGCCGCGCTTGGTCAGGGTCTTCTCGACCGACTTCGACATCTCCTTCGAGTTCGCGTAGTTCACCGGCAGGATGCGCGTCTCGAGCGGGAGCAGCTCCTCCTGATTCCGCTCAGCGGAGCGGCGCTCCAGCTCCTCCTTGCGGAGGGTCTCGAGGTTCGAGACGACGATGGTCTGCCCGGACTCCACCATGCCGAGGCCCTGGGACTTGAGCACGATGTCGAGCGCGTGGCGCCAGGGCACGTTGCGGAGCCTCAAGGTGACCTCCCCCTTGACCTCCTTGCTCGCCACGATGTTCTTGCCGCTGAACTCGGAGAGGCTCCGGAGCACGGTCTGGACGTCGGCGCCCTGGACATCGAGCGACATCCGTCTCCCGTCGGTCGGCTGCATGCGGTCATATTCGCGATCGTCCTGCTGCTTGGACGCGGGTACCGCCGGCACCTCGACCGCGAGGACGAGATTGTTTCCGACGCTGCTCAGCGCGTAGGAGCTGGGCTGTGAGAGATCGACGACGATCCGCGTCCCCGCCTCCTTGCCCCAGCCCGTCTCGGTCGCTCGGACCGCCTTGATCGAAGACCCCTCGCGGCCGGACCAGCTCCGCTCGCTGAACGCGAGCTGGGTTCCCGGACAGTCCACGACGATCCGGTCCGGAGATTCGAGGGTGAAGTCGTGATAGTTGAGCGGAGCGTCCCCTTCGATGACGACCTGCGTCGCGGAACCCGCTTCCTTCATCGAGACGCTCTTGACGGTTGCCGCGAGCGCCGGAGCGGCGGCCAGGAGAAGTGCCGCCGTCAGCGCCGCGACGCGGCCGCCCGGGCGGCCCTTGCGCGCGAAGCTAGTTTCGAGTCGCATTCTTGTCACCCTCTTTCGTTTGCAGGCGGATCGACAGCGTTTGGGACTCGCCGAACGCGTTCTGCACCACCTGCAGCTCGCTCTTGCTGATCCCTGAGATGTACCCGTTCAGAACCGGGTCTCCGACGCGAAGCACGTATCCGTGTCCGCGGCTGTCTTCCACCAGCGCGAACTTGTCCGAGGAGCCCCACATGATGCCCACGAGATGGATGTCCCCCACGTCGACCAGGGAACCGTCCGCCGTCTGGGTCTGGAACTTGCCTTCGAGCAGCGATTGGAACGGATCGCGGCGTCCGCCCCCGATGTACTCGTAGCGCTCGCGCGCGAAGAGCACGCTTGCGTCCACGGACTTCGGGATCTCGCCCAGCAGCGACGCGCCGATGGGCGCGGCCGCCTGCCCCGGCACGCTCGCTACCAAGGGAGCCTCCGCCGTTGCCGTCGACGCGGACGTCGGGTCGGGCGCCAGCGCCGTCGGCGCCGGAGCGACGGTCGTCGCCGAGGTGCCGGGTACCAGCGCCGGAGCGACGCTCGTCATGAATTCCGAAGGCGCGGCCGGCCCGTACTGGATATCGGTCCGGGCCCAGGAAGGCGCCGGCGGTCCATAGGTCACGGCCCGCTTCGACAGCGCCTGGGCCGCGGGCGAAGTCGCCGGCGTCGGCAGCACCGGAGGCGCAGGCCGCCGGAGCAGCATGATGCCGCCCACGATCGCGAGCCCCACCAGAGCGAGGAGGAGGATCCCGAGACGGCTCTGGAAGAACTTACTTTGTGACAGTGCCAGACTGCTTGGCAGATTCATTGGGAGTCCCCTCGGCCAGCGTGTACGCGGTCGCGACGAAATCCGCCTGCACGGTTTCGTCGAGGTCGCCCTTGTCAAACCCCTTCAGCTTGAGCTGCGAGACGTTCACCAGGCGGCTCAGATCCGAAATCTCGCCCAGGAAGGCGCCGGCGCGGTGGAACCCGCCGGTGACCGAAACCTGGACCGGATTCTCGGTGAAGTACGTGGACGCTTTGGGGTCGCCCGGCTTGAAGAGCAGAAAATGCACGCCCGATTCTTGTCCCGCGATCGTCACCTTGCGAAGAAGGCTCGCGACCTCCTTCTGCGACGGCAGGAGCTCCTGCGCCACTTGCCAGCGCTGGTTCAGGAGCTCGAACTCCTTCTTGAGTTCGGGCAGCCGGTTCACGAGCTGCTGCGCCTTGGTGAGCTCACTCATCTTCTGCGTGTACTCCCCTTTCAGCTTGCCGATTTCCTTCGCGCGCGCCGGATAGTTGAACGGCACGTAATCCGCGATCACGTAGAAGTAGACCAGGATGCCGATCCCGGCTCCGATCAGAATCAGCTTCTGGGTTTTCGGATCCTTGAGGTCCATCGTCCCCCCCGCGCGCCGCTACAAGGTCATCAACGCGGTGACCTTGAACTTCACCACGTTGCGTTGATCGATGACGCCCTTCTCCGCGATGAGCAGATCCACGCTCCCGTAGAGCGGGCTCGCCTCGAGACGGGTCATGAAATCGGCCACGAGCAGGTTCGAAAAGGTCACGCCTTCGATCTGGACCTTGTTGCTCGCCTCCTCGTAGCTCGTGAGCCACAGGTGTTCGGGCACGCATCGGCTGAGCTCGTCGACGAGCATCACCCGCTGGAGGCGCGTCTTGTCCAGGTCCTGGATCACGTTCAAGCGCCGCGTAAGCTCCTCGCGCTTCTGGGTGAGCTCCTGGATCGTCTGGATCTGCGGCCTGAGCTTCGCCGATTCCTGTTCCGCCCGCGCGATGTCGGACTTCAAGCGCCCGATCTGCAGCGTCTGAAAGACCGAAACCGCGCCGAAGAGCGCGATGACCAGGAGAAGCACCAGCACGGGCATGAGCGAGCCGATCTTCGGAAGCTGGAGGTTCCGGCTCTTCTGGCGTTCGTCCCGGGGCAGTAGGTTGATGCGAATCATGGATCCCCCTATCGAAGCGCGAGGCCGATGGCGACGGTGAGCGCGGGGGCCACGTTCTCCACCGATTCACCGTTGAAGAGGCTCGGGTCGTAACCCAGCTTCTGGAGCGGGTTCACGACATCGACGGGCACCTGATGTCGCGTGTTCAGGAACTCCCTGAGTCCCGGCACGCGAGCCGACCCCCCCGAGAGGAGGATGCGGTCGACCCGTTCCGTCTCTCCGGAGGACTTGAGGTACGCGATGGCCCGGTCGAGTTGCACCGAGAGGTCTTCGCACGCGGTCTGGATGATCGGGGCAACGTCGATCGAGGAATCGCCCCGGCCGCGGAGCGCGTTCAGGGCGTCCGGCTGGCTCACGTTGTACCGGCGCTGGATCCCCTCGACGAACGCGTTCGAGCCCACGGAGAGGTCCTTCGTGAAATGGGGCACCTGATCCTCGACGATGTTCACGTTGGTGATCTCGGCGCCGATGTTCACGAGCGCGACGACCTCGTCGGACCTCAAGTCGTAGTTCGCTTCGACGCAGTTCTGGATCGCGAAGGAGTCCACGTCGATGATCACCGGGGTCAGGCCCGCCTCGCGGATGATGTCCGCGTGGTTCTGGATCATCTCCTTCTTCGCCGCGACGAGGAGCACCTGCATCTTCTTCTGATCCACGTTCGGATTGATGATCTGGAAGTCGAGCGAAACGTCGTTGATGTCGTAGGGAACGTGCTGCTCTGCCTCCCACTGGATCGCCTCCTTCGCGTCTTCCTCGCTCAGGCGGTCCATGAGGATCTTCTTCACGATCACGGCGCGACCCGAGACGGCCGACGTGACCACGCGATTCCGGATCTGGCGGGCCTCGAAGAGATTGGCGATCGCTTCATGCACGAGCTGGCGATCCATGATTTCGCCGTCCACGATGGCTTCCGACATCGGCTCCGAGACGCCGAAATTGACGAGCCGGGCGCCGTTCCGGTCGTGCACGAGCTCCACGACCTTGATCGAGCTGGATCCGATGTCGAGCCCTACCGTGCTCTTCTTCCTACCGAACATGATCGGCTCCGCTATGTTGGAAGAGGTTGATGCGTTCCGCGTGACGTACGACAGCGGTTCGCGTGGACCACATCGAGCAAGTTCCATGCCACGGACCGCTTCTCCTGCAAGCTAAGCTGTTTACACGTAACAGCTTAGCGCTCCATCCCCACCCCAAGGTACTTTGCCATGCGCGCCCCCCTCCGCATTGCATCCCGCACGGGCGGCCATCCCCGAGCCGACTCGCGAGCCGCCGGCGCAAAGCGCGCCGGCTCTTGGGCCGCGGCGCTCCGCGGGGGTCCGGGCGACGTTGACCCGGACGCTCTGCGCTTGATACGTTGCGCGCCATGCTCCGAAGCGTCCAGGGTGCCGCCTGGGTCGCCGCCCTCGCAGCCCTCTGGGCCTACGCCCTCACGCTCTCCCCGACCGTCGCATGGCTCAACCTCGGGGAGGACTCGGGCGATTTGCTCGCGGCCTCCGCGACGCTCGGCATCCCGCACCCCACCGGCTATCCCCTTTTCGTGCTGCTGGGCCGGCTCGCCACATTTCTGCCGCTAGGCACGATCGCGTTCCGGATCAATCTCGTCGCCGCGCTCGCGGGCGCCGCCAGCGTCTACTTCCTCGTGCGGCTCGCGTGCGCGCTGGTGCCCGGCGGCGCGCGGGGCATCGGCGCCTTCTGCGCCGCTGCCTGCGCCCTTCTCTACGCTTCCTCGCGCGGCGCCTGGAGCCAGAGCGTCCTCGCTGAGGTGTACACGCTCAACGCCGCGTTCCTCGGCGCGATCCTCTGGCTCCTCGTGGAGGCCGAGCGCGAGCGCGATCTCCGCCGGCTCCTTCTCGCGGGCTACCTCTTCGGCCTCGGCCTGACCAACCACCTGCTCCTGCTCGCCGTGGCGCCGGCGCTGCTCGTCGCGACGTGGCGCCTTGCCCGCTTCCATAGGATCGGCGTCGTCGGTGCGGTTCTTTTGCCCGTTCTCTTCTTCTGGGGACTGACGCTGGATCTTTTCTTACCGGTGCGGGCGTCCCAGAATCCGGAATTCTCCTGGGGAGCCCCGGTTACGCCCGGACGGCTCTGGTGGGTCCTGAGCGGCGCCCAGTACGCGAAGAACTTCTTCGCCCGGAGTCCGTGGGACGCGGTCCGGCATCTCCTGCCCGGACGCTGGGCGCTGGACTTCGGATGGGGGGCTGTACTCCTCTTGATCGGGGCCCTGGCCGCGCTCCGCCTCCGCCCGCCGGGCAGCGCTACGGTCTGGCTCTCGCTCCTCGCTTCCCTCGTGCTTCTTTCGGTCTACGCGATCGGAGACGACGTGGGTTACTGGATGCCCGCGGGGCTGATCCTGGCCGCCCTTGCCGGCTCGGGATGGGCCTGGATTTGGGACGCGGCGAAAGGAAACCGTCCCGCGCGGGCGACCGGCGCGCTTCTTCTGGGAGCTGGGGTGGTCCTCGGATTCGCCACGAACTGGAGGAAGGTCGACGCCTCGGACGACCTCACGCCCTACGTCTATGCCCAGCGCAATCTCTCGAGCGTCGAGCCGAACGCCCTCATCGTGAGCGAGTACGACGGGCGCACGTTCGCGCTCTGGTTCTACAAGGCCACGGACTTCAAGAAGAGCCACCCGGATCTCGTCGTGGCCTACAAGTATCTCCTGGTCTGGCCTTGGTACGTGCATCATCTGGCCCGGCGCTACAAGACGCTCTCCGTTCCCGGCGTCTCAGGCGACCTGGACCTCACCATGAACCGCCTCATCGCGCGCAACATCCGAAAACGGCCGGTCTACCTCACGCGCGAGGACCCCGGACTCGTGTCGCTCTTCCGCACGGAGCGCGTGGGCGACCCCCGCCTGCCGCTCTACCGCGTGCGGGAGGCGGCACCGTGATCCGAAAGCTCGTTGGGATTGCGCGCAGGCACCCGACCCTTCTCATCGGGCTCTTCTCCGTCGCGTATTTCTGTTATCAGCTCGGCCGGCTGTTGCGCGTGGAGCGTCTGATCACCGGGGGCGAGCTCTCCTTGCCTCTCGATGACAGCTTCATCTACCTCCAGTACGCGCGCGCCGCGGCCTCAGGTCATCCCTTCGTCTACACGCCGGGGAACGCGCCCACGACGGGCGCGACGAGTCTCCTCTGGCCCTTCTTGTTGTTGCCCCCGCACCTGACCCCGCTCGGACCCACGTTCGCCATCGGGTGGGCGCTCGCGCTCGGCGCGGTCGCGCTTCTCGCGAGCGCCCTGCTCATGGCGCGTTTGGGGAGCCTGCTCGCCGGAACGCCGGGCATGCTGCTCGCGGTCGCGTTCTTTCTGGGAAGCCCCCATCTGCTCTGGGGGTACATGAGCGGGATGGAAATCGGTCTGTATGGAACCGTGCTTCTCGCGTCGCTCGTGCTCTACCTCCGCGAGCGCGAGGAGGGGAGATTCCCGAGGCTCCGCTGGGCGCTCTTCCTTCTAGCCGCCTCGCGCCCGGAGGGGGCAGTCCTGAGCGGCGTCTTCGGTCTCGCGATGGCGAACGACCGGTGGCGCGCCGCACGGTCCGGATCGCTCCCACGCTTCTGGAGCGCCGGGCTCCTTCAACCCTTCGCCGCGGCGGCGTTTCCTTTCCTGGTCAACCTCGCGATCTCGGGATCGATCGAATCCACGAGCTCGCAGGCCAAGTCGATCCTGGCCGAGCCGCACCCAGACGTGAGGGCCCGTTTCCTGGTCGAATCGCCCATGGTCTGGCTCTCCATCGCCAAGGCCTATCTCTCCTGGCTCGAGCTCTCGCCGGGACCGATCATGGTTCCCCGGTACTGGATTCCGAGCGCCATCGTCCTTTTCCTCTTCGCCCTCTTCTCGTTCGTTCCGCGCGGGCGGCCGTGGAAGGACGGCCGCGTCTTCTTCCTTCTCCTTCCCGCCGCGATCCTCGTCGACTCGCTCCCGGTGGCCTGGTCCGTCCATTTCTACCGCTACCAGCAGGGGTTCTATCCGGTCGTGCTCGCGTGCCTCGCGGCAGGGATCGGGCGCGCGGCCACGCTCGCGTGGGGCGCTCTTCCCCGCGTCCTCGGCTCGCCTCTGGCGGCGCTCTCGATCGTAGTGCCGCTCGTGGCGTGGTCTCCCATCGCGACCTCCGAGTACGATCGCGTGATCCGGTTCTACGGACACAATTGCGAGAACATCCTGAACCAGCAAGTGAAGACCGGGCGCTGGATCGAACGGAATCTCCCCCGCAGCGCGATCGTCGGGATGAACGACGCCGGCGCGATCGCCTACTACGGCAACCGTCCCACTGTGGACCTCCTCGGTCTCACCTCGGAGGGCTTCGCGAAGGCGTACCGCTCGGGAATCGGCTGCATGTTCGAGAGGTTGAGAAGGATGCCTCCCGGCCGCCTGCCGACTTACTTCGCGATCTACCCGGAGTGGTTTCCCTATCTCAAGTCGAGCGGCGTGCTGGGTCCCGAAATCTTCCGCGCGCATCTGGGCTACAACACGATCTGCGGCGAGGACGACAAGGTGGTCTATCCGGCGCAGTGGATCGATGTCGCGCCCGCCGATTCGGTGGTGCTGCCGCACCCGGAGATCGCGGGCGCCGCGCGACGGGATGCGTTCGATCTGGCGTGGCTCGAGGACGAGCGGCGGCACGGGTGGAAGGCGCACGGCTACGAATACGACGACAAACGCTCGAAGTGGCGAAGCCGACCCTCGGTGCTCCTGCGCGATATCCTGCGCCAGTACTCCTACGCCGACCGCCCGACGCGGCCGATCGCCGACGCGGGGAGAAAGGTCTTCGGCTGGGAGCGTTTCCGGATGTCGGTCGAGCCCGGGAAGGACGCCACCTTGATCATGCGCACCGACGCGTGGTACCCGAACCGCCTCACGGTGAAGGTGGACGGAGCGCCGGCCGGAATGTGGACGATCGCCCGCTCGGAAACGGCGTGGGTCGAGCCGTCGTTCCGCATTCCGGGAAAGCTGATCGCGAGGGACCGGCCGGAAATCGAGATCTGGCGCGAGGACCCGAAGGACGGCGGAGACTACGCGCCGTTCCACTACTGGATCTACCAGTGAAGCGCGGGGTCGCTACGCGCAGACGAGCGCCTCGCCGATAGGGGCCCCGGACACGCAACCTCCGCGCGCTGTCCTCGCGCCGGGCGGTCTGGCAGGACGGCGCTGCGGAGGCGCGCTACGGTTCGTGTCCGGGGCCTCACACCATCGAGGCGATCGTCTTCGTGAAGGGGCGGCGGGTGAAGCGCGGGCGGCGCGATCGTCCACCGAGCGAGTTGAGGGTCCGCCGTAAGGCGGACCCGACTGTCTGAGCGAATGGACGAGTCGCGCCGCCCGTGTGCTACTGGTCGATCCAGGAAGAGATCTGGTAGCGGGTGAGTGACAGGAGCTGATTGATCATCGCGCTCGAGTACATCAACTTGACGTTGCCGGCGACGTTCGAGTCGTCCGTAAGCGTGCCCTGCACCATCATCCCGCCCACGATGTTCTTCGCGTTGCCGCCGCCCTGGATGTCCAGGTTTCCCAGGACGATGATGATTCCGCTGTAATTGAAACTACCGCCCAGGTGGAAATCGCCGTCGACGATGAGAACTCCCGCGGCGGTGCCGTCGCTCTGGATGTCGAGGTCTCCCGCGACGTGGACCACCTTGAGATCGCCGATC
>DASXQO010000171.1:0-5898 GCA_036507115.1 Candidatus Eiseniibacteriota bacterium
GTGACGGGGGTATCGATGCTGTCCAGGACCGGCGAGCCCGAGACCGTGTGCGTGTAACGGATCCGGAATTTGGCCGCGCCGGCGGTGTAGCCGGCGAGGAGCCCGGTCGTGGACCGGAGTGTGAAGCCGGGCACGCCGGACGGATTCTGCGCCCACTGCACCGCCTGCGCGAAGGCCCCCGGGTCGAGCGGCAGCGAGAAGGTGAGCGAGGCGCGATCGTCGGTAGCGCTTCCCAACTGCGCTCCGGCCGCCGGGCCGGGCCATGCCACGGTCGTGGTGTCCCACGGCGTGGCGGCCAGGTACAGGGTCACCTGGGTTGCGCTGAAGCCGAGCGTCAGGTTGTGCCGGAGCTCGAGCGAGACCGTCTGCGGCTGGAAGCCGGGAAGGGTCGTGTCGGGGAGCATCCAGGTCTGGACGGCGAGAAACGAGCGCGCCTCGAAGGAGCCGCTCGACCCGACGATCAGCATGCTGTCGAAATCAGCGGTTCCCGGCTCGACATACGTGTCGCGATCGGGATTCGGCACGAGCCGCACGGTCGTCCCGAGGCCGCCGGCGCCGCGGATCAGCCGCCCGGCTCCCACGAGATTCTCCGCCTTGCGCGAACACCCCACGAGGGGGAACGCGCTCAGGGCAACCAGCAGGAATGCGAGAAGGAATCGAAGACGCACGGGGCGGAATGATAATCCCTTGGAAGAACGGACGCTAGGAAAGAGGTGCCGTGTATTGAACCCGCCCTTTTCGCTGCAGTTCCTTGTGGTTCTTTCCGATAGCTGGGGAGAAGGGGGGTACCTTGCCCGGAAAACGCATGAGGGCCGTGAAACCCACGCGCCAGGAGGCTGCGATCATCTCTCCGGCAGCCGTCCCGCCGCGCTTGGAGGGCGGGAACATCCGCGCGCGTTACATCTGGGTCACGGCGCTGGCCGCGACCTTCGCCGGCGCTCTGGTCTGGGCCTTCTCGGCCTACTATTGCGAGCGGCTGCATCAGGAGGGACGCGTCCGGGTCGCCGTACTCGCCGCGACGATCGCGGCCGGTATCCCGGCCGAGGGAATCGGGCGGCTCGGCGCGCGCGATGAGGAGAAGGGCTCCGCGTATCGGGAGCTCAGAACCAATCTCATCGCTGCGCGCCAAGCCAATCCCGATGTGAAGCGCGTCTTCGTGCTCCTGCCCGGCAAATCGCCCAAGAGCTGGCGTTACGCGTTCGGCGCGGCGACCCAGCCCGGCGAGCGCGTCCGGCCCGGAGACCCCTACGACGTCAGCGCACGGCCCGAGATCCAGGAGGCGATCTCCGGCCCCACCGCGGACTTGGCACCCTTCCGCGACCGCCAAGGAAGCTGGCTCGGAGGCTATGCGCCGATCCGCGACACAGAGGGGAGCACCGTCGCGATCTGCGCCGTGGACGTCGGCGCCGACCGGGCACTCCTCTCCGAGCGGCGGTTCCGCGTCCAGGCCGCGACCGCCTACCTGATCCTTCTCGGCGGCATCGCGTTCACCGGATTCGACCGCTATCAGAAGCGCCGGCTCGAGCTGGACCGGAATCGGAACATCCACGCGCGGCTGAGCATTCACCGTCTGGCCGAAGTGATGACCCGCGCCGGCGGCGAATCCGACCTGACCCGGAACGCGCTCGACGCGATGGCGGAGGCCACCGGCTTCGAGCAGTGGGCGCTCTTCCGGCGCGATCGCGACAAAGGGCCGCTCGCCCTTGCGGCCACGCGCGGGCTCCCCGAGGAGGCGAAGCCCGGGCTCCATCCGGAATCGAACGGCTCCCACGTGTGCTCGGTGCCGCTCCTCGAGCACGGCGAGCCGACAGGCGTTCTCCAGTGCTTCGCTCCCGGCGCACGCGGGTTCGGCGCGAACGACGTGACCTTGATCCGGTGGCTGGCCGCGCAGCTCACCCAGGGCCTGAAGCGCATCCAGCTCGAATCGCGGGATCAGCTCCTCGCCTCCTACATGCGGAGCACCGACGAAATGCTGGTCGGCTTCGATCTCGACGGGCGGGTCACCTACGCGAACCCCTCGGCGCACCGCGCGCTCGGGGCGACCCTGGAAGACCTCCGCGGCCGTGGAATCGACGACCTGTTCGTGCTGTCGGAGCGGGCGGACTCCACTCCCCTTCTCAAGCTGCTGCGCCAGGACGGCGTGTTCTCCGGCGAGCTCATGTGCTGCGCGGTCGACGAATCGAAATTCCCGGCGGAGGTCACCGTCTCGAAAGCCATCGACCGCGAAGGAAACGAGGGCGCCTGGGTGCTCGTCGGGCGCGACATCAGCGAGCGGCGCGAGCGCGAGCACGAGATCCAGAACCGTACCGAGCAGCTCGAGCTCATCAACGATCAGCTCCAGCACGCGAACGAACAGCTGGCCGAAGGAAACCGGATGAAAAACGATTTCCTCGCCAACACCAGCCACGAGCTTCGCACGCCCCTGAACGCCGTAATCGGGTTCGCGACGTTGATCGAGCAGGGGACCACCGAATCGGAGCAGGAACGGAAGAGCTTCGCACGCTCGATCCGGGAAAGCGCAGAACACTTGCTGATCGTGATCAACGACATCCTGGACCTCGCGAAGGTCGAGGCCGGACGACTGGAAATGGCTCTGGAATCGGGGGATGCGACCCCGACCCTCCTCGCCGCGGTGGACACCATGCGTCCGACCGCCCTCCGGAAGGACATCGGGTTCACGACCGACGTTCCTCCGGAACCGCTGGAGATGCAGCTCGATCCCGCGCGCCTTCGCCAGGTGCTCCTGAACCTGCTTGGGAACGCGATCAAGTTTACCGATAAGGGAGAAGTCGGCGTCAGGGCGTGGCGCCAGGAGCGCCCGGCAGAGATCCGCTTTGTGATCCGGGACACCGGCATCGGGATCGCGAAGCACGACCAGGCGCGGCTCTTCGTGAAGTTTTCGCAGGTGGACGGGTCGTACAAGCGGCGCCATCAGGGAGCCGGGCTCGGCCTCGTGATCACGAAGTCGCTCGTCCAGCGGATGGGCGGCCGGATCTCGATGGAAAGCGAAGGGCCCGGATTGGGGACGCGCGTCCTGCTGGCGTTCCCGGCGGTTCCGGTGACGGCGGAATCCAACCCAGCGAGGGATGCATGCCTCAACGAATCATGATCGTCGAAGACGATCCCATGAACGCGAAGCTCTTCCAGCTCGTCCTTACACGGAAGGGAAACTACGCGATCGAGATCACGGAGGATCCGGCTCGGGTGATCGCGGAGATCAAGGCGGGCACGGTGGACCTCGTGATCATGGACGTTTCGCTTTCCAACAGCCAGCTGGACGGGAAATCCGTGGACGGCCTCCAGATCACGCGGAGGCTGAAGAGCGATCCGGCCACCCGCCACGTGCCGGTGCTCCTCGCGACGGCGCACGCGATGAAGGGTTCCAAGGAGAAATTCCTCAAGGAGTCGGGCGCCGACGACTACATCTCCAAACCGATCGTGAGCGCGAACGAGCTGCTCCAGCGGATCGGAACGTTGATCGCCAAGAGGAACCATGCCGTTCCACCTGCTCATCGTTGACGACGAGGCGCACAGCCGGAAACTCCTGCGCATGGTGCTTCGCCAGGGGGACTACGCGTTCCTCGAGGCGGAGAGCGGGCAGGAGGCACTCGGGATCATGGAGCGCCAGAGGATCGACCTTCTCCTGCTCGACCTCATGATGCCCCACCAGAACGGGTTCGACGTCATCCTCGCCATGCGAAAGAGCGAGACGCTCGCGAAGGTGCCGTTCATCGTGGCGAGCGCCTCGACCGCGCAGGACGACATCCAGAGGAGCCTCGAGCTGGGGGCGATCGACTACTTCACGAAGCCCCTCTCCGAGTGCGACATTCGATTCCAGATCCCGCTCAAGGTGCGGAACGCGATCGCGCTCCACCAGGCGAGCGACGAGAGGCTGCGGATCGAGCGGATGAAGGCGGTCTCGGCGATGGCGGTGGCCTTGAATCACGAGATCAACAACCCGCTGCAAGTCATTCAGGGGAACGCCCAACTCCTCCACGTCCATCCGGGGCTTCCCCAGGACGCGCGCGACAAGGTCGCGCGGATCCGCGCCGCAACCGACAGCGTCGCGAGTTTGACCCAGCGCATCGCCGCGCTGCGCGACATCGTGACGGTGGACTATCCCGCCGGGAACAAGAACACGGTGCCGATGGTGAACTTCGAGGCCTCGGCCGCGGCGGGGAAGAAACCCTAGACCCGCGTTCCTCCAGCGCCCCGAAGGAGAACCCGGACGCGCTCCGTGAGAGCGGCGCGCGCCGCGCCGCGCACGAAATCGTGCACGGGCATGAGACGAGGAAGCAACTCCCTCGCGGCCTCGGACGGCTCGATCACGTCCCCGGCTACCGCCCGATAGGCGGCCATGCCCAGGACCGACGAGAACGCGGGGTAGAACGGCCGCGTGACGACGCCCATGCCCCGAACGAGCGGGACCGGCGCGCGGACCACGCTGAATCGGCGCCCCGTCTCCGCCTCGAACATCCGCACGACGTCGAGCGTGCTGATCGCCTCGGAACCGCGCTGGGAACCTGAATTCGCGTCGTCGGGCCTCGCGCGGGGGGAGTCGCCCGTTCATGCTACCTGTTCATTTTCCATGCTGCCCTATCATTTTCGACACAGATCCGAGGGGCCGTCGATGAGGGGAACCCGGATTTCTTCGTAGGGGTCGCCGGGGGGTGCTCCGGGGACATCCGGCGTGTTCACCGGGGGTTGCGGGAGGGCTGCCGGGTCTAACCGATACCTGCCATGGGATAAATCCAGTCCAGGATGAGGAAGTTGAGCCGGCCGATGAGGAGGGCGATGCGCCCCATGACCGTGAAGCCGAACGCGGCGCCGAAGGAGATCATGAGGAACCAGATCCCCAGCCGCGCGACACGCTTCGTGACGGCGTCCTGCTCCTTGGAAAAGAAGAAATAGATCAGCACGCTGAAGACGCCCAGCGCGAAGACCAGCGAATAGAAGATCGTTTGCGAGTCGAACTTCGTGAGCGGGACGATGGCGCGGGAGAGCTGCGGGAGGACCTCGCCGTGGATCCTCCGCGTGAAGTCGAGACCGATGTAGTAGGCGACGTAGATGGTGAGGGCGTAGCGGGAAACCCATCCGGTCTTGGGCACATAGCGCATGTAGAGCAGGAGCCCCAGAAGCCCGGGCACCAGGAGATCCCAGTTCTGATTGAAGTCCGAGGCCAAGGGCTTGAAGAGATTCGGCACGAGGGTCTGGTTCAGCACGATTCCGACATAGTAGCCGAGCGAAACGCCCGCGAAGAGGCTCTCCGCGAAGCGGAAAATGGGATTGTCCTTGTAGAGGAACGTGAAGCAGGCGAGCGTCAGGAGCGCCGCGATCCACGTGCCGATATCCGGGAAATTCGTCACGGCGTGGCACCGCTCTTTCGCTGCTTCGCCCGCCGGCGCATGTAGGCCATGTTCCCCACAAAGATGAAGAGAAGGATCACCGTGTGGATCACGGTCTGGCCGTCCATTCCCTTCGTGGCCGTGAACATCCGGGTGCTCTTGTAGAAATGCTCGAGTTCCGGGTACCGCCCGGCGAGCAGCTTCTCGTATTCAGCCGCCCCCTTCATGCCGCCCAGCATCCCGACGAGCTGACCCGCGTTCAGGAAGGCGTAATACTTCGGCGCGCTCACCGCGGTCGGACCGATGATGACCGGCGTGCCGCTCTGAGGGTGCATCTGGGTGATCCAGTATTCGCCGATCAGACCCGTCGCCGCCGTGAACACGAGTTTTACGTCACGGATGCTGTGAACCTCGCGAAAGATCGGGAACTCGCCGATGGGACGGCCCGAGACGTCGGTCGGGAACGAACCGACGATGTCCTGTCCCAGACTCCTCATGACGGCGGCGGCGCCATCCTTGTAGCCCAGGTTCACATAGTCTTCGCCGTACTTGA
>DASXQO010000172.1:0-3383 GCA_036507115.1 Candidatus Eiseniibacteriota bacterium
GCCGCGCGGCCCAATCCGAACACGATCTTGCGGAACGTGCCCTTTAGATTACCTCCCCCGACGACCTCGACGGGGATTCCACGTCGCTCCGCCAGCTCCAGAGTCTGCGATTGGGGCTTCGCGGTGCAGGCCGTCGTCCAACCGATCCGCTCCAGCTCGCGAAGAATGGGTTCGAGGAACAACACATGAGGAGTATTTTCGAAGTCAAACCAGACCACACCTAAGGCCACCGTCCACCCCCCGTCCTGGTTTGCCGCGCGCGCGTCAGACCGAAGCCAGCTCGTGAACCCGCTCCAACTGGCCCGCGACGCTCATGCCCAGCGCCATCCATGCCTGGACCCAGCGTGTGTATTCCTGTTCGTTCCTCCTTCCCCGTTCGATCCGGTAGGCGAAATAGCCCCGGTCCGAGAGCCAGAGCCGGTCGAGGCACCAGCGGGCGATCCGGCGCGCGCATGCGCGCGCCTTCAAGCGTTCGGCCTCGGGCACACCGGAGGCCGCCGCCAATGCCGCGTAGGTCACGATTCCTTGGGCTGCTGAGTGCGCGTCGAAGGGACTATCGGGTTGGAGCATCAACCTACCACCGCCGTCCCGGTCGAAAAAGCCCTCATATGCGGCGATCCCACGTTCCAGCGCTTCGTCGGGAATCTGCCACCCCGCCTCGCGCAGGTCGTGCAGGGCTTCGAGGACGAATCCGGTGTGGAAGGAATCGACCCAGCCTCCCCGGGATTCCAGGGAGTAGGGCCAGGTGCCGTCTTCGCGCTGCGCCTCCAGCGCGAATCGGAGGAGGCGCGAGATCTGGCCGCGCATGCGGTCGGCCTGTGCCGGCGAGACCGCGGTTCGATCCCCCGCGGGGGCACCGCGCGCCACACGCGCGAGCAGGCGCGCCGTGAGCATCGATACATTTACGATGCGGGAACGGTCGCCCGTGGTGTAGGAAACGGCGCTTGCGCGCGTGCCGACCGGCGAGTGGGTGAGCTTTTCGGAAAGAAAGAGCGCGGCGCCTGTCCCGAGCTCGCGCGCGAGCGCGGTCCTCCCGAGCGGCGCCCGGGCGTGCTGGGCCCAGTCGAGCAGATGCCAGCCGATCGTGGCGGTCGCAACAGCATTGGGTGTCCCCGCCGGCGCCCAGAGAAACCGCGACTGCCAGGGAAAGGGGTAGCCCCAGGATCGTTGCGTTCCCTCACGGACGGCGAGTTTCTCGAGCAGCTCGAGAAGCTCGTTCCCGAGCGACGCGGCGCGGTCGAGCCCCAGAGAATCGCGCCCGCGCAGCACCGCCCCCAGAAAGAGTCCGAGCCCCTTGGGATTGATCGAGCCGGTCGGCCGCGCGAGGTTTCGGAAGCGGGCCGAGCGGAGCGTCGCCTGGATGACGGCCATCCGCGGAGCGGGACCGAATGGGATCGCGCATTTCCCCACGAGCGAGAGGAGACCGTCGTACGGGTCGGCTCCGGCCCAGCCGTTCGACTCGGCCCGCCGCAGCACCGTCTCCAGCGTGGTCTGGATCGTCACCACTCTCTCCGGGCGAGCGGGCGGTTTTCGCGGATCGAGCGCGCAGCGGCCAAGGTCATGGCGGTGCTCACCAGGCTCTCGTCCTCGGGAATCGGCGTCGGAGCGCCCGTCCGCACGGATTCGAGGAATGCGCGGACTTCCGCCCCATGCCCTTTGTCCCGCGTTGCCCACCGCTTCGCGCGTCGCTTTCCGGCGCGATGGAAGGACGCCGATCGGAAATCATCGATCACGATCGAGACGCCGGTACGATGGATCTCGATCCTCTCTTTCGCCAGGGAGACATCCCCGCCCGAGAGATAATCGATCCCGGCTGTGGCGCCGTTTTCGAACGCGGCCTCGATGCGGAAGCTCTGGTTCCCGGCCGCATGGGCCCCGTTGTCGAGTCCCCGCGCATGAACCTCCGCCGGCGGGCTCGCCGCAAAGAAGCAAGCCAGGTCGAGAAAATGGCACACCTCGCCCAGGAGGCGCCCTCCCCCGATTTCCGGATCGAGGAGCCAGTGGGTCTCCGGCAGCGCGCCCGCGTTCACGCGGCAGAGAAAACGCAGGCCCGCGCGGTTCTCGCCCAACTCCTCGAGGGCCCATCGTGTGGCAGGCGCGAATCGCCGATTGAACCCCACCATGAGCCGTCCCGCTGTGGCGAGGAGCACGGTTCCCACGCGCGCGAGGCCCGTATCATCCAGCGCGAGCGGCTTCTCCACGAAGACGGCGCGGCCCGCGCGCAGAGCCGCCTCCGCAAAGTCCGCGTGCGAATCGTGCCGGGTCGCGATGAAGACAACATCGGAGTCGGGCGAAGACCACGCCTCGGACGCCGAGGCGCCTGCGGCGTCGAAGCTCCACCTGCTGCGCACCGCCTCCGCGCGAAGGGGGGTCGATGCGATCGCGCGAACCAGCGAGGCCCCCTCCACGGCACGGATCGCGGGAAGGAGCGACGCGGTCGCGAAATTTCCCACGCCCACGACGCTGATTCGAAGCGGCCGCGGCGCGAAGGCTGCGGGCGTTCGTGATTCGGCTGGGTCGCGGCGCGCGGCGGTGTCGTACGGGGTGGCCAGGACGCGGAGCGCCGAGGCGGGGCGCGGCTGCCCGGCGGCAGTGTATGGCCCAGCGTCAGCGGAGTCCGGATATTCCATGACGAGCGAAATCGGCCCCGGGCCGTCGCTCCCGGCGAGGATCGAGTACCCTTCCGGCGCACGGTCGAACGGCAGCGCGAGGCCGTGCAGACCGTCCATCCGGAGCCGGCCGCGCGCGATCAGTTCCAGGAACTCCGCCATGTTCCGGCGTTCGTCCCAGGGAATGAACCCAGGCGGATAGGCGTACCCCTTCTCTTCGAACTCGGGGTCGTAACGTCCCGGACCATAGGACCGCGAGACCACGAGCGAGAGCTCCTTGTGGTAGTAGGTCTCGCGAGGAATGTCGAGATCGACCAGCCCCACGACCACCACCTTCGCGCGATCACGCGCCGCGTCTCCGGCAAGGACCACCGGCGAGTTGTCCGCGCCTCCCGCGGTGATGAGCACGACGTCGGCGCCCCGCCCGCCGGTCCACGCCTGCACCGATAGCGCGGTGGCGCGGTCGAGCGCCGTCTCGGTCACCTCCGCGCCGGAGTCGATCGCCAGCCGCGTCCGATCCGCGCGCGGGTCGACCCCGAACACGTGTGCGCCCGCCGCCGCGCAGAGCCGGACCGCGATCTGGCCCAGGAGCCCAAGCCCGATGACCAGCACCCGGTCGCCGAGCGAAACGCCACCCGTGCGCAGCCCGTGCATCGCGATCGCTCCGACCGTCGCGAAAGCGGCATCGCCCAAGCCGACTTGGGCCGGCACACGAACGGCGAGATTCGAAGGGACCGACACGTACTCGGCGTGCGACGCCGTGGTTCCCCCGCA
>DASXQO010000173.1:0-29215 GCA_036507115.1 Candidatus Eiseniibacteriota bacterium
ATCGCTGCCTCCGCGCTGCCGCCGGACGGGACGACCACGTTCATGCCGCCGTCGATGGGGCTGTAAATGCCATTGTTGTACGTGACGGAGTAGTGGTCGACCACGATCTCACTGAAGCCGGTGCCGGGTTGCAGCGGGGCGCCGCCGTCGTGAGGATAGTTCGAGAACTTCACCGTCACCTGGTCGATGGGGATGTAGATCTTGTTGGTGTCCGCTTCGTTGATCAGGTCACTGTAGTAGGTCGCGCCGTCGTTCACGCTGTTGACGATCAAGTCCGCGCGGGTCGACATGCTCGTGCAGCCGCCGAGGAAGAACAGCGACGTGACTCCTATCAACGCCATCCCTGCAAGCATCGCACGATTCCACTTCATAGACGTCTCCTTGGCCTTCGCGATCCCGAATCGCATGTGGTCCAGAGGAAAAGCAGAAAAACCCAAGCGGGTTCGAGCAAGGGACATGCCACGGCGCAATGGGGGAAACGGAGTCGCTATGTGCTTGGAATCGTGGAAGCTGAAACCGGTGGGGTGTGGGGTTCCGCGGGGCCGGGGGGGCGCACCGTGCGTATTGCACGAGCGCCCACCGGCCTGCAATGCTGCGGTGCTTACTTCTTGGCCAACGCCATGTTCACGGCCGCGAGGTAGCGCCGATTCACCTCGGGCCACTTGATGTTGCGCATGAAGGCCTCGAGGTAGGCTTTCCGATCGCTGCCGTAGTCGATGAAGTACGAGTGCTCATAGGTGTCACAGGGAAGAATGGGAACGGTGCCCCACACGCCGCCCTGGTTCTGTGCGTCGCCGATAAAATTGTGCAGACGCCCATCGGTGGGATCGTAGGCGAGCACGACCCAGCCGCGCGCGCACATGCCGGAGGCCTTGAAGTCCTCCTCCCAGGTCGCGTACGAGCCGAAATCCTCCTTCAGCTTGTCGAACACTTCGCCGGCGGGCTGACCGTCGCCCCCCATCGTGTCGAAGTAGATTTCGTGGAGGATCTGTCCGTTGGCGGCGAACGTCTCTTCGTGCTTCAGCCCGCGCATCTGGCTGTAGATCTGATTCGCTTTGCTCCGGTCGACCTTCCCCAGTTCCTCTTCGATTTCGTTCCGCTTGTTGACATAGCCTGCGTAGAGCTTGTCGTGATGGATTTCGATGGTCTTCGCCCCAATGCCCTTCAACGCGTCGTTCGCGTAGGGCAGAGCCTTGACAGGATGCTTGGCCATAGTGCCTCTCCTTTCGCGTTCGGACTCCGTGTGGATCTCAATGACGGAAGGATAATACCAGAAGTCGCGGCCCCCGGCGCTCGCCGTCCCGCCGCCTTCGGGGGGGATGGACCTCGGCGCTCACGCGGCCCCTCGGCGGGTGGACCTCGGCGCTCACGCGGCCTCCCCGGGGAGCCGCTTCCGGATGGACGCGATGCGATAGGAGCGCGCGCCGTCGGGCATCTCGAGCAGGACCTCGGCCCCTTCGGGCTTACCGAGCAGCGGCCTCACGATGGGCGCTCGGTAGGAGAGGATGCCGGGGCCGAGCGCGTGGTCCCCCTCTCCGAGAATCCAGTACTTGAGCGGCGGCGCGTCGGGCGGGTCGAGCGGCTCGAGCGAGACTTCCGTTCCGACGCCCACGCGCGTCGCGTCCACTTCGATCGTTTCCAGGAGGCGCGTCCGGTCGAGGACGTTCATGAGCTCCTGGGCGCGCGCGGCGGCATTCGCCTGCCGCTGCTTGGCCGCCTCGTATTCCGCGTTTTCGCGCAGGTCGCCGAGCTGCCGCGCCTTCTCGATGGCTGCCGGAATGGAGGTCTTGAGCTCGAGCTTGAGCCGCTTGAACTCGGCTTCGAGCTTTTCGTAGGTCGGGCGGGACATGATCGTGTGCCGCGTCTCGAGATCCTCGATGCTCCTTCCCTGTGAAAGCGTCTGCGCCGTCGCGCTCCGGCGCGCCTCGTGCGCTTCCGCCAGCTGCGTGTGGCCGGATCCGCGAAGGAAACCGAGCACCGGGTGAAGCCTCCGCTCGCTTCCGCGCCAGTGGAGGATCGTGCGCTCCAGCGTTTCCGCGGACTCGGGGTCGAGCGGCCGTGCGTCGAGGAGACCCCGCAGGGCGCCCTCGGGCTCGAGCAGCTGGATCAGTCGCTCCGCGACACCCGGAGCCCCCGCGCCGTCGCGCTCGAGAAGCCGCAACGTGGCGAGAAGAAGCGTCGCCGCCGAGGGCGCGTCTTCTTCGCCCGGGTTCGAGGAGTAATGCTCGATGAGCCTCGCCGCGAGCGCCGGGGCCTCGGCCGCGCGTTGAAGCCGATCCTGGATCGCGCGCCCGAACGCGGGACCCAGGAGCACCCGGAGCCGGGCGCGCCCGCGGTCCCGGAGACGCGGCAGACGGCTTTCGAACGCGCGCCAGAGGAACAGTTCTTCCTCGCGGGCGCCCTGGGCCAGGTCGACCAGCGCGTCCTGCTGCTGGCTCAACGTGAGGTCCCCCGGCGAGAGCCCCTCCACGATCAGGGTATCGAGGAGGTTGCGGGCCGCCTCGGGGGCGAGCGCCTGCCACGAGACCGCATGGCAGAGCGCCTGGGCGCGCAGGGTCGGATCGAGCTTGGGATCCTCCGCCCAGCGCGTGATGACCTTGGCGGCGTGGGAGGCGAGGCGTGACTCCTGCTCGGGGTGCTCGCGGAGAAATTTCTTGATGAGCCCGAGTCCCGCCTCGCCGGCGCGCGGGCTCAGCTCGGGAAGCGTGACCTCGCGCCGTTTCTCCTCCGAGGTGATCGTGAAGACCTGGCGGTACGCCTCGCTCAGGTCGAGACGCGGATCTTGCTTTAGAATTTCCTTCGTCTCTTTCCACCAGGCCGGAAAGGATCCCGCCGGGAGCACCGCCTCGATGCACGGCTTCATCTGCGCCAGGGTCGCGGTCCCGCCCAGATCGCGCAGCGCGGAGACCAGAATCTGAGGGTCGCGCGTCTCGATCAACCCGCGCAGCCGCTCCGGCTCGCGCGCGGCGAGGACGCGAAGCCCGTCGGGCGGGAGGCGGTCGAGCGAGCGAGAAGCCATGGCGAGCGACATCTTGTGCCCGGCGCGTCCCGGGAATTCGAGCGACACCGATTCGCCGTCGTTCGCGGCGACCATGCCCAGCCCCCACGTCGCGTGCGCCACGTCGGCGCCGGGAGGGAGTGAGAGGATCTTGGGAATGCGCGCCCGGGCCGCCGCGATCGGCTCGGCGGAATTCTGGATTCCCGAGCCTGCGACGATCGCGTCGGGGTCGGGTTCCGACGCGACCGCGATCCTGAGCAACGCCGCGAGCAGGATTCGCGCGCGGGGTGTTTGGGGTGCCTTCCCCGCGATCGGATCGAGGTCGCTCCAGGTCCAGAGCCCCGCCCCTCGCGTGAGCTCGGGGAGCGCCAAGTCGAGGATCGGCTCGGCGTCCTCCCACGGAAACGCCCCCGCGTAGTGGAGCAGGATCGCCCCGGCCCGGCCGGGCTCGCGCGGGAGATCCTCCTCGACGACGCGGAGAATCTCGTCCGAGACCCCCTCCGGGTCGTTGAGCTCGAGCCGGAGCTCGATGGCGTCGAGGCGGAGGCCGCGCGCTTCCACGGCCTCGCCGTTTCTCTCTAGGATTCGCGAGAGCTCGAGGAGAAGCTGCGGATCGTTATGTCGAATATCGAGCGCCCGGCGCAGATACTCGATCCGCTCCGGGTCCTCGGAAGCGGTGCGCGCGAGATGGTGGAGGAATCGGACCGCCGCCGAGACCGGCTCGGGCTCGAGGAAGCGCGGCAGCAAGGCGCTGACTCCCTCCCGGTCGCCCGCGGCCGTGAGCTTGTCCCCTACGATCTCGAACGATTCGAGGGAAGCGGCGCGTTCCCCGAGCGCGCTCTGCAAGAGTCCCGCGAGAAGCAGCAGATCCCAGCGCTTCTTCGCCTGGGGTTCCTGCTTCAGGGCTCGGAGCGCGGGTTCCGCCTGCGCCCCGGCGATGAGCCTCCGGGCGAGCGCCTCGGTCTCCGCCCAGCGCGGTTCGGCGAAGCCGGCAGGCGGTTCCTCGCCGTGGGCGGCGCGCAGGTAGTTGCGAAAATCGGCGTCCATGTCGTGGATTCCCTCCGAAGCCGCCCAGGATATCGCATCTTTGGGCCCGTGGTACACTCCGCGCTTCCATTTTCGCAGACAAGGCGCGGGAGGCGCTATCGACCCGAAGCAGCGAGTCATCGTCGCGCTCGTTCTGAACCAGATTCTCTCGGCCGGGACCCACCTGGTCGCGAAGGCGACGTTGATCGCGATCGGTCCTCTGTCGACGGCACTCCTGCGCTTCATCGCGGCGTCGATCACGCTCCTCCTGTTCGAGCTCCTGCGCCCGCGGCGGGAGCGGGTCGCGCGGCAAGACATTCTCAAGCTCTTGTGGCTCGGATTTCTCGTCGTGCCCGTGAACCAGGGCTTCTTTCTCTTCGGGCTCAGCCAATCGACGGCGAGCCACGCCGCGCTCCTCTATGCGCTCACGCCCGTCGTCGTGTTCCTGCTCGCGCGCCGGTTCTTGAGCGAGGGAGACACGCGCGGGAAGCTGTCCGGGATCGCCGCCGCGTTCGCCGGCGTGGCTCTGATTGTCCTGGACCGCGGGCTGGCGCGCGAGATCGCGGTCATGCGGGGGGATCTCCTGATGCTGCTCGCGGTGTTTTCGTGGGGCCTCTACACGATCGGTTCGAAGGAGCTGCTCCGCCGCTACGACCCGATGACCCTCACGACGTGGGTGCTCGTCGCGGGGACGATCATGAGCCTTCCGGCCCTGCTGATTCCCGGCGCGCTCCCGCCGCTTCATACGCTCAGCCTGCCGGTCTGGGGTGGCATCGCGTATCTCGCGGTCGGCACGTCGGTCATTGCCTACCCCTTGTGGCTCTACGCCCTCCGGAAGCTCGAGGCCTCGAAGGTCGCGATCACCACGAACGCGCAGCCGGTGCTGACGAGCGTGCTGTCGTGGATTCTCTTCCGGGATCGGTTCGGCCCGGCGTTCTTTGTCGGGGCGGCGCTCGTCCTGTTCGGAGTGAGCTGGGTGGAGACCCGGCGAGGCGGGGGGCGCGCGCGGCAAGAGGCGGCCGGATGAGCCCGCGCGAGAAGCTCGAGGGCACCGAGCTGCCCCGCATCGTCGTGCCCCCGCCGGGACCGCGCTCGCGCGGCACGTCGCGCCGCCTGCGCCGGCGCGAGGGAGCGGCGATCTGGGGTGCGGAGGAGTCTCCGGTTGTCTGGTCGCGCGGACGGGGCGCGGTCGTGCTCGACGTGGACGGGAATCGCTACCTGGACCTGACGGCCGGCTTCGGGGTCCTCTCCCTGGGGCACGCCGCTCCCGAGGTCGCGCGCGCCGTCTCGGCGCAGTCGAGGAAACTCACGCAGGGCCTCGGCGACCTCATGCCGCACGAGGGGCGCGAGAAGCTCGTGCGGCGCCTCGTCTCGCTCGGAGGAGGCGTCCTCGACCGCGCACTTCTCGCGAGCACGGGCGCCGAGGCGGTGGAGCTCGCGCTCAAGACCGCGCACCTCGCGACCGGAAGGCGCCGCGTCGTTTCCTTCACGGGCGCCTACCACGGCCAATCCTACGGTGCGCTCGCGGTGACCGACCATCCGGGTCTGGGCGCGCCGTTTTCGTCCCAAATCCCGAATCTCGCGATCCGAGTCCCCTATCCAAATACATATAGGTGTCCGCAGGCACCCGCGTGCGGCGGACGCTGCGACCTCCACTGCCTCGACTCCGCGGTCGAGACCCTCGACCGCGAGCTGCGCGGGCCCGACCCTCCCGGCGCGATTCTCGTCGAGCCGATCCAGGGCCGTTCCGGATGCGTCGTGCCGCCCCCCGAATTCCTCCCCAGGCTCCGCGCGCTCGCACGCGAGCGCGGCCTTCTCCTCATCCTCGACGAGGTGATGACGGGAGGCTGCCGCACGGGACCGTTCTGGGCATGGGAGCGCTACGGCGAGGAGGCGGCACCCGACCTGCTCGTGGCGGGGAAGGGAATCGGCGGAGGTGTCGCGATCGCAGCACTCCTCGGGCGCGGGAAGGTCATGGAGTCCTGGCGGAAGCACGTGCTCCCCTCCGGGGAAGCGCCCCACTCGAGCACCTTCTATGCGCATCCGCTCGCCTGCGCGGGCGCGCTCAAAGCGATCGACCGGCTCGCGGCGCCTGAAACCCGCGCGCACGTCGAACGCGCGGGAGCGGCCTTCGCGGAGGGGCTGCGCGCGCTTCAGGAGAAATTCCCCGTGGTGGGCGACGTCCGCGCCGTGGGGCTTCTTGTCGCGATGGAGCTCGTGCGCGACCGCGAGTCGCGCGAGCCCGCCCCCGAAATCACCGCGCGCGTTGTGGGCGCGCTTCTGGGGGAGGGCGTGATCGCCTACCCCGGGGGGGTCCACGACAACGTCCTCTGCTTCACGCCGCCGCTCACGATCACGGAGGAACAGCTGGAATTCGCGATAGGGGCGGTCGGGAGGGCGCTTCAGATGTCGTGCGGCATGTAGCCGATGGGGGATTGGAAGTAGTAGGCCATCGGGTAGTGCAGAAAATTCGAAACGCGGCTCGTGTAGAGGCAGGCGAAATCCTTGAGCTGGTGTCCGAACCGGCTCGACTCGTTTCTCTCCCGGAAGATCGACCCCCAATACGGGTTGTACGCCCGGTCGATCTTCGCCCTCAGCTCGTCGATCTCGGGATCGACCTCGAGGCACCGCTTCTCGATGCGGGCGATTTCCTCGGGGATCGACTGGATCCGCGCGGCCAGCTCCTGACGGCGCGCCGGATCCACGCCGTCGCTTTCGCCCGAGAGCAGCTGCAGGCGCCGCAGCTCGCGGCCCAGCGCGGCCTTGTCGATCTCGAGATGGTGCCGCTCCGCGGAGAGCCGGGACAACCGGTCGAATTCCTTCGCGTGATCCTGGGTGACCCGGATCTCGCGATCCAATTCGGGCACGAGCATGGCCGTCCGCCACCCCAGCGCCTTCTTCGAGAGCAGGATGTCCCCGTAGGTGTGGTCGCCAAAGTAGAGGATTTCCTCTCCCCCCGTACCGAGGGCGCGCTCGAGGTAGGCGCCGTTCGCGCCCCGCACCACCCGCATCGCAGTGGGAAGTGCGGCGGCGGAGGGCTCCGGCTCCGCCGCGGCGTTCGTGGCGAAGAAGGAGGGCTTATGCGCTTCCACGACGACGAGGTCGAAGATCTCGGTCCAGTGGGAGGGCGCGCCCCGTCCGCGCTCGAGCAGATGCCGGAGCAGCGTGTCGGCGTAGGTCCAGTCGCTGTTCGTGAGCAGGAAGAGCTTCTTCCCGCCGCGGCGGAACTCCTCGAGCACCGTGCGCATCTCGTGGTCGAGGCGGATGTAGCGGTCGAGATTGGCCGTGATCACCGATTTCAGGCTTCCGTCCCGGTGCGCTTCGTCGATCATTTCCCGCACGTCGTCGTAGACCTGGGTGTAGTCCGATTTCTTCTGCCCGGTGCGCTCGATCAGGTCCACGACGCAGAGGAAGAGATACACCTCGGGCAGGTGGAAGAGTGTGTCCACGGAGGAGTAGTTCTCGTGACTCAGTCGGATCCGCGAGGAGCGGTACGCCCGCTCCCGCTCCTCCGCGCGCAGCTCCCTCAGACCGTGATGGCCGCGGGACACGAAATTGAAATAATCCATCTTCAAGAGATTCCCTCGTTTCTTGTCCACGACCAGGCCGCGGATCACGAACGTGGGATCGTATTTCAGGTCCAGGATCTCCTTCGGGTACCCCTTCGTCTGCACGAGCTTCTGCTTCGTGAGATCGAACGCGAGCTCCTCGACCGGAATGGGGTCGTAATGCGCGAGCGTGTGGTCGAGATCGAATCCGATCGCCTGGATATTCGACAGGCGGAGGTTGCGGTTCACGAACACACGGTGCCTGCGCGGGATCCGATGCTCGCGGTACCGCAGCGCTTTTACCGAGGGGTCCTGTTCGGTGGTGGAGTTCTTCGTTACGGACATAGCGGCATTGTAGGCGACTTGACGGCGCTTCGGCCACTCTCTACTGTCCGGGGGTGAACCTCTGCATCTACGAAGACATCGAGGCCGCATCGTTCGGTCCGCTCACCCTCTTGAGACCCGTTTTCGCGCTCCGGTGCGGCATTTTCACGCTCGCGGAAAAACTCGCGCTCGCGTTTCCCGAATCGAAACTCCATCTCCTGGTGCGCCCGCATCTCGAGGCTTGGACGCGGGAGCTGTACCCCGACGCCGAGGTGGGCGAGCCGGCCCCGGAGGACACGTTGTTCGTGAACGGGCGGCTCTGCATGACGGACGACGAAGTGCTCCACTTCATGGCCGCGTCCCCTCAGGAAGTGAGCTATATCTCGCAGGGCATCCTCTTCGCGGCGAAAGTGCGCGGCGAGCGCGTGAAACACGTCGTGCGCCACCTGCGCGAAGGAGATGCCGACCGGGCGTTCGAGGACGTCCGGCTCCCGGCCGAGGTGCAGGCGTTCCTCGCGCGCTCCGGCGCGGACCTCATCCGGTGGAGCCCCCGGCAGATCCTTCAAGACGCGCGCTATCTCTTCGAGGCGGGCGTCCTCCGAGGATCCGTCGATGCGGGGGCGCACCTCATCAAGCCCGAGGCGATCCACGTGGCCCGGGGTTCCCGCGTGATGGCGGGGGCGGTGCTGAACGCGGAGGGGGGCCCGGTCGTCGTGCGTGAGAACGCCACCGTGGAGCCGCTCGCCTACGTGGAGGGCCCCGCGGCGATCGGGGAGGGAGCGATCGTTCGCGCGGGAGCGAAGATCCGGAGCGGCACTTCGATCGGCCCCGTATGCCGCGTGGGTGGAGAAGTCGCGGAGACCGTGTTCCAGGGCTACGCCAACAAGCAGCACGATGGGTTCCTGGGGCACTCGTTCGTGGGGGAGTGGGTGAATCTGGGAGCCAACACGAACACGAGCGATCTGAAGAACACCTACACACCGGTGCGCACGTTCCGATCGGCGCGGGATTTCCTCGAGAAGAAAGGGGAGGACACAGGGCAGCTGATGCTCGGGATTCAGGTCGGGGATTTCACGAAGACCGGGATCAGCACCTCGTTCACCACGGGGGCCCTGGTCGGGATCGGCTGCAATCTCTACGGAACCGAGATCATGCCGGCGTACGTGCCTTCCTTCGTCTGGGGAACGCCGCGCTCGTTCCAGGAACATCGCATCGATCCCATGGTGGCGACGGCGGAGCGCGCCATGGAACGCCGGAAGGTCGCCCTCGCGACCGAGCTGGACTCGCTCCTGCGTCGCGCGCACGAAGAAACCCGGAACGACCGTGACCACTACCTCGGCGCGATGGCGAACGCCCGCAGGGAGCCCCTGGCGTGAGGTGGGACCGCGGAGGCGTGCGCAACTTCGTGATCGGAGGGTCCGCGACGCCCGCGGTAAAGGCCCTCCTCGTGGCCAACGTCGCGGTCTTTCTCTTCCAGACGATCGCGCGGGCGCTGGTCCAGGTGCGGATCGAGCGTCTCTTCGGGCTGGTTCCCTACGATGTCGTCCACCATCTCTTCGTGTGGCAGCTCGCCACCTACATGTTCCTCCACGGCGGCTTCTTCCACATCGCCTTCAATATGCTCGCGCTCTGGATGTTCGGGACGGAGCTGGAATCGCACTGGGGAACGAAGAAATTCCTCCGCTTCTACTTCATCACGGGAATCGGCGCCGCGATCATGTCGACGCTCGTGACGCCCAACAGCTACACGGTCACGATCGGCGCCTCGGGAGCGATCTACGGGCTTCTTGCGGCGTACGGGCTCCTCTTTCCCGACCGGGTCATCTTGCTGTATTTCGTGCTGCCGATACGCGCGAAGTACCTCGTGCTGATCCTCGGGCTGATCACCTTCTGGTCGAGCGTGTCGGCGACGGGGGGCGGCGTCGCCCACGTGGCACACCTCGGGGGGATGATCTTCGGATGGCTCTATCTCCGGGGACCCAAGTGGCCGCGGATGGGAAACCCGATCGGCGGGGCGTACCAGCGATGGAAGCGGAATCGGCTCCGGAAGAAGTTTCAGGTCTACTACCAGAAGACGCGCGGGGAAGACGAGGGAAAGGACGAGCGCCGCTAGGCGCGGGCGGGCCGCCGATGGCGCGCCGCGGCGGGCGGGCGCCTGCGCCGCTCCGCTAGTAGCTTCCCGTCATGAGCGCACGCATCACTTCCTCGAGCGCTTCCTTCGGCGGGCGCACCCGCTCGAGCGGAAGGGACGCGAGGGGAGCTTCGACCAGGCGGAGATCCTGCTCGAAGGGCTCCTTGTCCGGATCCAGATAGAAAATCCCGGTCACGAATTTGTCTTCCTGCCTGCCGTGATGGATCGTCTCGAGCGCGCGCAGGGCGTCGCCGGGATCGTAGTCCTCTCCCAGTTTCTTCAGCGTGATGCGCGAGCCGTCGTGCAGCGTCACCTCGCGGCTCTCGCCGGGCAAATAGTCCACCTCGATGTTCTCGAAACGCGGGATGAACGTGATGTCGTGCAGGGGGGCGTCGTGCTCCTTCACGTTCAGGTAGCTCTTCGTCGATCCCTCGTGGTTGTTGAAGGTGACGCAGGGGCTGATCACGTCGACGACCGCCGTGCCGCGATGGCTGAGCGCGGCCTTGAGAATCGGGCGGAGCTGCTTCGGATCGCCCGAGAAGGACCGGGCGACGAATCCGCAGCCCAGCTCGATCGCCAGCGCGCACACGTCGATCGGCATGAGCTCGTTCACGCGTCCCGATTTGGCCTTGGTCCCGACGTCCGCGGTCGCGGAAAACTGCCCCTTGGTGAGGCCGTACACCCCGTTGTTCTCGACGATGTAGAGAAGCGGCACGTTGCGCCGCACCAGATGGAGGAACTGGCCCAGGCCGATCGAGGCGGTGTCGCCGTCCCCCGAGACGCCGAGCAGCGTCAGGGCGCGGTTCGCGACCGACACGCCGGTGGCGATCGAGGGCATGCGCCCGTGGACCGCGTTGAATCCGTGCGAGCGGCTCAGGAAGTACGCGGGGGTCTTGCTGGAGCAGCCGATGCCCGAAAGCTTGGCCACGCGGTGCGGCTCGATGCCGGCCTCGAACGCGGCCTGGATGATGCTGCCGGTGATCGCGTCGTGACCGCAGCCGGGGCAGAGCGTGGATTTCGCCCCTCGGTAGTCGGCGATGGTGAGCCCGAGCCGGTTCTTGTTTCCGTTGGTTTCGACAGGCGTCATTGGGTCAGCACCCCCTCGCGCTCCCGTTCCTTGACCTGCTCGACGATCGAAGCAGCGTCGATGGGGAGCCCGTCATAGTGAAGGACCGACCGGAGCTTCGCGGCCAGATCCGGATAGTCCATGGTGAGAAGCGCTTTCATCTGGGCGTCGCGGTTCTGCTCCACGACGTAGACCCGGTCACACGCCTCGATGAAGCTCCTCACGTCCTTCGTGAAGGGAATGGCCTTGAGGAGCAGGTAATTCGTCTTGAGCCCGTCGCCTGCGAGAAGGTCGCGGGCCTCCACGATTCCCCAGTGGCTCGAGCCGAAGCCCAGGATGCCGATCTCGGCGCCGGGGGAGCGCTCCACGACGGGGGGCGGCACGAACGCGCGCGCCGTCTCGTATTTCGCGGCGAGGCGGTCCATGACGCGCTTGTAGGTCTCGGGGTTCTCGGTGTACGCGGCACTCTCGTCGTGTCCCGATCCCCGCGTGAAGTAGCCCGCGAGCGGATGGTCCGTTCCGGGAAGCGTCCGGTAGGGAATTCCGTCCTTGTCGAGATCGCGGTAGCGCTCGAAGGTGGCCACCTTGGCGAGGTCCACGGCCCCGAGAACCTTTCCGCGATCCCAGGGCTTCTCGGGATAGCGGAACGGGTCCGACATCCAGATGTTCATCCCGATGTCCAGGTCCGAGAGCACGAAGACCGGCGTCTGGAACCGCTCGGCGAGGTCGAACGCCTTCATGCCGAAGGCGTAGCAATCCTCGACCGTCGCGGGAAGGAGGATCAGGTGCTTCGTGTCGCCGTGCGAGAGGAACGCCACCGAGAGAAGGTCCGCCTGCGAGGTCCGCGTCGGGAGCCCGGTGCTCGGGCCCACGCGCTGGATGTCCCAGATCACCGCCGGCACCTCGGCGTAGTAGCCGAAGCCGGTGAACTCGGTCATGAGCGAAAGCCCCGGTCCCGAGGTCGTCGTCATCGCACGGACGCCGGTCCACGAGGCGCCGAGGACCATGCCGATCGCGGCGATCTCGTCCTCCGCCTGGATCACCGCGAACGTCGCCTCTCCGGTCTTCGGGTCGCGGCGGTAGCGCTCGAGGTAGACCTGGAGCGATTCGGCGAGGCTCGAGGAAGGCGTGATGGGATACCACGAGACGAACGTCACGCCGCCGAACATCGCGCCGAGCGCGGCGGCCTGGTTTCCCTCGATGAGGATCTTTCCGGACGTCTTGCTCCGGCGCTCCACGCGGAATGGAGCCTGTTTCAGATTTTGGGCCGCGTAGTCCTCGCCGGCTTTCACGGCCGCGCGGTTCATGTCGAGCGCCTTGGGCTTCCTTCCGAGCTGCGCGCTCAGCGCGCGGTCGACTTCCTCGCGATCGATTCCGAGGAGCTGCGCCACGACGCCGACGTAGATCATGTTCACGACCAGCTTCCGGAGCTTGGCGTCGGCGACCAGCGGCCCGACCAGCTTGTTGAACGGGATCTTGTAGACGGTGCGGTCTTGGGGAATGCCCGGCGTCGGCACGCCCTCGTTCACGATGAGGATCGAGCCGGGTCCCATCGCGGCGATGTCCTCGACCGAAGTCTCCGGATTCATCGCCACGAGCACGTCGTTCCGCCGCGTCCGCGCGAGGTAACCGCGCTCGCTCACGCGGATCGTGAACCAGGTCGGAAGTCCCGCGATGTTCGAGGGGAAGAGGTTCTTCCCGGAGACGGGCACGCCCATCTGGAAGATGGCCCGAATGAGCGTCGTGTTCGCGGTCTGGCTCCCCGAGCCGTTCACCGTCGCCACGTGGATCGTAAAATCGTTCGTCATTGCCAATTCAATCCCCGCGATCGGATCTCTGTGATTGGGTCACAGCGGCCCATTTTCCCCCGCCACCCCGGCACGGTCAAGCTCCTTTCCCCTATCATGTTGTGGGATTGTCCGCTGCGCATCGCGGGGAACCGCACCGCGGCGCGCTCGGCCGCATCTCTAAGATGCGCGCCCGAAGCCCTTGACCCAGGGAAATTCTCGTCCCGATAATGATCGGCTATGGCCATCCGAACCGTACCGGAACCGTATCTCAGGCTTGAGGATGAAGTTCTCGACGCGCGGATCCGCGCCGCCAAGGAGGCGCTCGGCGGAAGAGCCGTCATCCTGGGCCACCATTACCAGCGTGACGACGTGATCGCGCACGCCGATGTGACCGGGGATTCCTTCAAGCTCGCCCGGCTGGGTGCTGAGCGCACCGACGCCGAGTTCCTCGTCTTCTGCGGGGTGCATTTCATGGCGGAGAGCGCGGACATATTGCGCGCGCCCCGCCAGACCGTGATATTGCCGGATTTGAACGCCGGGTGCTCGATGGCCGACATGGCGCCCACCGAAGACGTGCTCCTGGCGGGTGCCACGCTGGACCGGCTGGGGATCCGGTCGGTCCCGGTCACCTACATGAATTCGACCGCCGAGCTGAAGGCGTTTTGCGGCGAGCGGGGGGGTGCGGTGTGCACCTCCTCGAACGCGCGGCCGATCTTCGAGTGGGCGTTTCGGAAGGAGGAGAGGATCTTCTTCTTCCCCGACGAGCACCTCGGGAGATACACCGGCGCCACACTCGGCATTCCGCTCGAGTCGATGGTGGTCTGGGATCCTTCGAAGGAGTCGGGAGGGTTGACGCGGGAGGATCTCGAGCGCGCGCGGGTCATTCTCTGGAAGGGATGCTGCTCGGTGCACACGAAGTTCCTGCTCCGCCACGTCCACGAACGGCGCCGGGAGGACCCGGGGGTCCGCATCCTCGTCCATCCCGAGGTGCCCTACGAAGTGGCCCATGCCGCCGACGAGGTCGGCTCGACCGAGCACATCATCCGCGTCCTGGCGGAAGCCCCGGCGGGAAGCCGGTGGGCGGTCGGGACGGAGTATCACCTCGTGAACCGGCTCGCGCGCCGTTACCCGGACAAGAAGATCTCGATCCTCTCCAAGGATTTCTGTCTCTGCGCGACGATGTACCGGATCTCCCCCCAGAATCTGCTCTGGACTCTGGAGAGTCTAATCGAGGGGGATGTGGTGAACCCGATCCGTGTTCCGGAGGCCGTGAAACGCGGGGCACGAGTCGCCCTGGACCGGATGCTCCAGGTCGGGTAACATGGTCCAAGTAGCGTCCCATCGTCGGAGGACTCGTGACGTACATCATTGTTAAGGACATTTGCGAAGGGGAAAGCTCTTGCGTGGATGTGTGCCCCGTCGACTGCATCAAGAAGGGCGAGGGACAGAACGCCAAGGGAACGACCTGGTTTTTCGTCGTCGCGGAGGACTGCGTGAGCTGCAACGCCTGCCTCGAGGCCTGTCCCGTCGAGGGGGCGGTGCTGCCCGACTAGAGCTGCCGCTTCCCGCGTAAGCTGCTTCAACGGCATCGCTTCGCCGCCGTAATCGCGCTCGCGTTCGGCGGCGATTTTCTTTTCCGGCTCACTATCGCTCCCCAAGGGCCTGCTCAAGAATCCCGCGCCGAATTCCGATACCAGACCGTATGGACTGCGCCGCGGTCAAACCCAGGATGGAAGCGCTCGTCAGCGGATCGCTTCCCGAACCGGAGCGCGCGCTCGCAGAACAACATATCTCGATCTGCGAGGGATGCCGCCTCGAGCTCGAGCTGGTGCGCGCGATCGGTTCCCAGGAGAAGCCGCCCGCGGTCGGTCAGGACGACTGGACCCTCGACCGCATCTTCGGGGCCGAGCAACAGCAAAACCGCGGCGGGCAGCCCGCCCCCGCATCGGCACCGCAGCCTCCCGCCTCAGCAGAGGCCCCCTCCGTCTTTCCGGCCCCCGGGACCGCTCCCGCCGGTGCGATGAGCGCGGGTCCGAAAACGGATCCGCCCGCGACGGCCGAGACGATGTCCGATTCGGCCCCAGCGAGCGGCAAGAAGGATCTCTCCGAGCCCGAGGAAGCCGTCGCCGCCCCGGCGTCCTGGGACTTCGAGCCCGCCGACGCCAAGGCGGACGTGAAACCGCCGGAGGAGAGTCTCTTCTTCGCCACCGAGGCCCTCAACCGCCGCAGAGATACGGAAGGGAAGAAAGGTTCGAAGCTCCGCGTGCTCCTCTGGGGAGTGGGCGGTGTGGTCGGCGCCGTTCTGCTCGCGTTCTCCTCGTGGTTCGTGCTCCACATGGCCGGGCCGAACGGCGACGATTTAGCACCCGGGATGAACGCTCCGGCCGAGCCCTCCGCCGGCGATGCCCCTTCTCAGGAGTCGCCCGGGGAAGCTCCCGATCCGGGCGCCGTGCAGCAGCCGACGGATGAAGAAATCGTTCCGCAGCAGGATTTGGGCTCGGAGCCCCCCGAGGTAACCGTCAAACGGGCGCCGGCGGGGCGTGCACGTGTATCCGCATCCTCCGGATCGCAGCCGCCTCCGCTTCCCAACGCGACGCGCGCGCCAGGTGCGGGCTCGGCGCGCCATGCGCCGCCGCCGGCGGCGATCCAGAAGCCCGCGCGCTCCACGCCGCCGCCGGTGACTCGCGCAGCACCGCCCGAAGCGACCTCGCCGAACGTGGGATCGAACGGAGCCCAGTACGCCCCGCCGCCGAAGCAGAAGCCCTGGCTGCCCCCTCCGGATGACGAGGCTCCCATGGAACCGGATCCCGCACCCGCGCAGGCTCCGACGGAGTCCGCGCCGGCCCCGTCGCGAAGCGGCACGGGGGTAGCACCCCCGGCGGCCGGCGAGTCTAGGAGCGAAGCACCTTCAGACGCGGGGAAGTCCGGCGACAAGCCCCCCGAGGTTCTCTCTCCGATCGATCGGCTTCATCTCGCGACCGTGGAAGCCGAGGAGCGCGGCGAGCTGGCGGCGCTCCGCCGTTTACGTGGGAGTTGGAAGTCCTTCATGTCGAAGATGGGCGTGGGGCCCCAGCGGGCGCGCGCGAAGCGTGAGTACGCTGATTGCCTCTGGGCGATCCAGAGCCTGACCGGCAGCCGCGCCGATCAGAAAAGCGCGCTCGCCGCCTACCGCGAATATCTTCTCGGCGCGCCCGCCGGCGGCGCCGACAGCCGCTCCGTGTCGCGGCTGCGCCAACTGGAAGACGCGCTTTCCGAGAAGCGCTGAACGCCTCGCTTCACGAACCCCCTTGGGTTGACGTTCCGGAGGATGGGCCGTAGGCTCATCCTCCGTGAATCCGAATCCCACCCCGGCAGGGAAGCGCTTCATCCCCCGGCTTCCCGACGGGATCCGCCGGAGATTCGGGTCGTTCTCGAAGAGCCGGCTCGGCTGGGCGCTGGTCGTGCTCGTTTTCGTTTTCGGTTTTCTCGGGTACGACTGGTTCCGGCTTTCATCGCTCGCCTCCTTCCGCTATTCCGGCCAGGGTTGGAAATTTCCGACCCGGGTCTACGCGGACTGGCTCGAGCTGCGCGCGGGAATGCCGATCGAAGCCACGGATCTCCGCCAGGCGCTCGAGGCCGCCCGGTACCGCCGCGCGAGCGGGAAGCCCTTCGCGCCGGGGCAGTACCGGACACGCGGATCCATCTTCGAGATCTACCTGCGTCCGTTCGCGTACCCGGACCGCTCCGAGCCCGGTGCCCAGACCCTCGTGGAAATCCGGGACGGCCGCGTGGCCTCGATCGGAAACGGCTTCTCGCAGCCGGAGCCGCGCGGACTCCTGCGCATCGACCCTCAGCTCCTGGCCGAGTATTCCGACCGGGAGCGTGAGCGCCGCTCCTACACGCCGCTCGCCTCGATCCCGCGCCACGTGGCGCTCGCCGCGGTCGCGAGCGAGGACCGGCGCTTCTTCCGCCACATGGGGCTCGACCTCCTGGGAATCGGGCGCGCCACCGCGCGGAACGTGCGGGCGGGGTCGTACGTGGAAGGGGGAAGCACGATCAGCCAGCAGCTTGCGAAGAACGTGTTTCTCTCCCGGCAACGCACCCTCGCGCGGAAATTCCACGAGGCGATCCTGGCGGTCCTGATCGAGCTTCGGTATTCGAAGGAACAGATCCTCGAGTTCTACCTGAATCAGATCTACCTCGGGCAGCGCGGGACGTGGAGCGTGTGCGGGGTCGAGGAGGGCGCGCTCTACTATTTCAACAAGCACGCGAACGAGCTGACGCTCGGGGAAGGGGCGCTCCTGGCCGGCATCATCCCGGCGCCGAACCGCCTTTCCCCCTACCGGGACGCCGAGGTCGCGATCGCGAGGCGAAACGAAGTGCTGTGGGACATGGTCGACTGCGGCTTCATCTCGCGCGCCGAGGCGCAGCGCGCCCGCAAGACCCAGCTCCGGTTCGCGGCCAATCCCGCCCCCGCGATACGCGCTCCCTACTTCGTGGACTACGTTCGTGAGGTTCTCTCGAAAGACATCTCCGAGGCGGACCTGGGCACGCGCGGACTCTCCGTGTTCACCACGCTCGACCCGGGGCTCGAAGCGGCGGCCGAGCGCTGCGTGCGGGAAGGAGCGCGCGAGGCGGACTGGCGCTCGCCGTCCTCGGGGGCCACTCGCGACCCCGCTCAGGCGGCGCTCCTGGCGATCGAGCCTCAGAACGGCGCGATCCGCGCCATGGTCGGCGGGCGCGACTACGCGCAGAGCCCTTACAACCGGGCGGTGGAGTCGAAGCGGCAGCCGGGATCCGCGTTCAAGCCCTTCGTCTACATCGCGGCGCTCGATACGCCGTTCTCCGGACGGCGCCCGCCGCTCACCGCCGCGACCGTGCTCGAGGACGTTCCCGATTCCTTCCCGACTCCTCAAGGGGTGTACGCGCCGCGCAACTACGAGAACTCCTACTTCGGCCGCGTGACCGCGGCGCGCGCGCTCGCCCGCTCGCTCAACGTGGCGACGGTCCGGCTCGAAACCCTCGTCGGGATCCCCAAGGTGACCCAGATGGCCCACGCGCTGGGGATCCAGAGCAGGCTGCGCGAGGTGATCTCCCTCGCGCTCGGAACGAGCGAGGTGACGCCGCTCGAGCTCACGACCGCCTACGCCACGTTGGCGAACGGAGGCGTGATGGTGAAGCCCGTCGCGGTCCGCGCCGTGCTGGACCGCGGGGGGAACCTGATCTGGACGCCGAGGCGCGAGTCGCGCCGGGTAATCCGCCCCGAGACGGCCTACATGGCGACCACACTCTTACAAGGACCCGTGATCTACGGAACGGCGGCGGGGATCCGGAGCGAGTTCGGGTTCACGCGTCCGGCGGCGGGGAAAACCGGCACGACCGACGATGAAAACGACGCCTGGTTCGTGGGCTACACGCCCGACCTCGTCGCTGGAGTCTGGGTGGGATGCGACCGCAACCGGAGGCTCGGGCTCACGGGGACGCAGGCCGCGGTTCCGATCTGGGCCCGGTTCATGGATATCGCGCACCGCGGAAAGCCGGTGAGGGATTTCCAGGCGCCTCCCGGTGTGGTCGATGTGTGGATCGACGCGGACACGGGCTACCGCGCCGGCGCCGACTGCACGCATGTCATGCGGGAGTCGTTCATCCCCACGACTGAGCCGCGGCTGGTCTGCACGGCGGATCATGCGCCGAGCTGGTTCGGCACCGAGCACATGGACTCGACGTGGGTGTTGCCGGAGGGTGGACCCGACGACTACGGCCCGGACGGTCACGGGCCCGACGAGCGCCCGCCCGACGAATCCGGACCCGGCGAAACGGGGCCCGGCGACGGGCCCGGGGACGAGAATCCGGACGGCAAGGACGCCGATCCCGCGCCGCCGGGGATTTAGAGAAACGCCGCGCCCGGGAGCCCACCGCTCGTGTAAACTGGCGCCGTGGTTCCCCGTCCGAATTTCCCCGATTGCCGTACTCGAGCGCGAGGCGTCGCGTGAGCGCTGGATTCGTCCACCTCCACAATCACAGCGACTACTCGCTCCTCGACGGCGCGTGCCGCCTCGACCGCCTGGTCGAGCGCGCCAAGGGGCTCGGCATGCCCGCGATCGCGCTCACCGATCACGGAAATCTCTTCGGGGCGGTCGAGTTCTACGAGAAGGCGAAGGCCGCTCAAGTCCGGCCCATCCTCGGATGCGAGGTCTACGTCGCCCACGGCTCGAGGCTCGACAAGACCCGGAGCGCGGACGGGAAGGGTGCCTACGACCACCTCGTCCTCCTCGCGAGAAACCGCGACGGGTACCGGAATCTCATGCGGCTCTCCTCGGCCGGATACCTCGAGGGCTTTCACTACAAGCCCCGGATCGACAAGGAACTCCTGGCATCGCACGCGGAGGGTCTTCTCTGCCTGAGCGCCTGCTTGCGCGGCGAGCTGCCGCAGCGCATCTTGGAGGGGAACCTCGAGGGCGCGCGGAAGGCCGCCGCCTGGTACCGCGACCTCTTCGGCGCGGACTTCTATTACTTCGAGATCCAGGATCACGGCATTCCCGATGAGCGGACGGTGGCCCAGCGGCTGCTCGAGCTCGGGAGCGAGATGGGAATTCCGGTGGTCGCGACGAACGACTGCCACTACCTCGCCCGCGAGGACGCCGAGGCGCACGAGGTGCTCCTCTGCATCCAGACCGGGAAGACCATGCAGGACCCGGACCGCTTCCGGTTCGCCACCGACCAGGTCTACGTCAAGTCGGCGGAGGAGATGGAGGCGCTCTTCCAGGGGGCTTCCCACGCGATCCGGAACACGCTCGAGGTGGCGGAAAAATGCGAGCTAACGCTCGACACCGAGCGCGTCCAGCTTCCCGCATTTCCGCTCCCGCCCGAGTTCGAGGACGCGGAACGCTATCTCCGCTCGCTTGCGCGCGAGGGACTGGGCCGCCGGTACCCATCGATCGACGCGGACATGGAGCGCCGCCTCACGTACGAGCTGGACACGATCTGCCAGGTGGGCTACGCGCGCTATTTCCTCATCGTGCGCGACTTCATCGAATTCGCGCGACAGAACGGAGTCGGCGTCGGGCCGGGGCGCGGATCGGCGGCGGGGAGCCTTGTCTCCTACGTCCTCGGCATCACCGACATCGATCCGCTCAAGTTCGATCTCCTCTTCGAGCGGTTCCTGAACCCTGAGCGGGTGAGCATGCCCGACATCGACATCGATTTCGACTACGAGAACCGGGGGCGCGTGATCGAGTACGTCCTCGAGAAATACGGGCGCGAGAGCGTGACCCAGATCATCACGTTCGGAACCATGGCGGCGCGCGCCGTCGTGCGCGACGTCGGCCGCGCGCTCGGAATGAGCTACGCCGACCAGGACCGCGTGGCGAAGCTGGTTCCGGGGGAGCTGGGGATGACCCTGACCCGGGCGCTCGAAACCGTTCCCGAGCTCCGCGCGCTCTCCACCCAGGACGAGACCCACGCCAAGCTGATCCGCTGCTCGCTGGCGCTCGAGGGGCTCGCGCGCCACGCCTCGACCCACGCGGCGGGCGTGCTGATCGCGCCGGGAAAGCTCACCGACTACGTCCCGGTCTATCGGTCGAGCAAAGGGGACGTGACGACCCAGTTCGACATGAACTCGCTCGAGAAGATCGGGCTCTTGAAGATGGACTTTCTGGGGCTCCGGACCTTGACCGTCCTGGAGGACACATCGAGGCTCACGGCTCCGGCACACGGCGGGCCGATCGATCTCAAAGGGATCCCGCTCGACGATCCGGCGACCTTCGCGCTTCTGTCCAGGGCGCAGACGATCGGCGTCTTCCAGCTCGAGTCGTCGGGAATGCGGGAGCTCCTGCGCAAGGTGCTCCCCGATTCCTTCGAGGACATCATCGCCATCAACGCGCTCTTCCGCCCGGGCCCGATCCAGAGCGGGATGCTCGACGATTTCGCGAAACGGAAGCACGGGAAACAGAAGCTCACGTACATGCATCCCGCGCTCGAACCGATCTTGAAGAAGACGCTCGGGGTGATCGCTTATCAGGATCAGGTCATGCAGATCGCGAACCGCCTCGCCGGCTTCACCCTCGCGCAGGGGGATCTCCTCCGGCGCGCGATGGGAAAGAAGAAGCCGGAAGAAATGGCGCGCATGAAGGAGACCTTCGTCGAAGGCTGCGCGAAGAACCAGGTGCCCAAGCGCAAGGCCGAGGAGATCTTCGACCTCGTCGAGAAATTCGCGGGCTACGGATTCCCGCGGGCGCACAGTGCCGCCTACGCGCTTCTCTCCTACCAGTGCGCCTACCTCAAGGCGCACTACCCCGCGGCGTACCTCGCCGCGGCGCTGACCAGCGAGGTGGGGGACACGGACCGCATCGTGACACTGGTGGAGGAGGCGCGCCGCCTGGACACCGCGGTGCTCCCGCCCGACGTGAACCGGAGCGGGGCGGCGTTCACGCTGGAGGAGAACGCGATCCGCTTCGGGCTCACCGCGGTCAAGAACGTCGGCAAGGGCTCCGTCGAGGCGATCGTCGCGGCGCGCGAGCGCGGCGGGCCGTTCGCGTCGATCTGGGATCTCTGCCGCCGCGTGGACTCGAAGGCGATCAACAAACGCGTCGTCGAATCGCTCGTGCTGGCCGGAGCGTGCGATTCGCTCGGGGGGGACCGCGCGCAGCTCCTCGAAACGGTCGCGGGGGCGCTCGGCCGCGCCCAGGAGATGGTCCGGGGCACACGCAAGGACCAGGTCACGCTCTTCGGCGCGGAGCACGCGATCGAAGCGCCGGAGCCGCCCCTTCCTTCCCTGCCGCCGTGGCCGCTCCAAGAGCGCCTGCGCCGGGAACGGGAAGTGCTCGGGTTCTATTTCTCCGACCACCCGCTCTCCCCCTACCGGTCGCTCATCGAATCGAGGGGGCTCGCCGACACCGCCCGGATCAAAGAGTCGGGGAGGGACGGCGTGGAGCTGGGATTCATCGGCATGGTGTCCGCGATCAAGACGATCACCGACCGGAACGGGCGGCCGATGGCGTTCGTGACGCTCGAGGACTTCAGCGGCAGCGTCGAAGGCGTGACGTTCGCCGACCTGTACGAGCGGAACCGCGCGGCGCTGGTCCAGGGCGCGATCGTCGAGACCCGGGCGCGCGTGAGCGTGCGGGAAGACGAGGACCCGAAACTGGTGTTCCAGACCCTTCGGGCGATCGCTCCCGGGGATGCGGGGTCCGAGGGGACCCTCCATATCGATCTGACGGAAGCCACCGAGGACGTGTCGCTCGAGACGCTCCGGGACCTCCTGGGTCGCCATCCGGGTCTGAGCCCGGTATACTTCCTCGTGCGCTCCCGATCCGAACCCACCAAGACCCAGATCCGCGCCCGCCGGCTCCTCGTGCGCGCGAGTGAGGAACTGATGGCGGAGCTTCGCGCGCGTCTCGGCGAACGCGCGGTCAAGCTCGTGAACGGCGTGAACGAGGCCGTCCCCTTCTAGCTGCTTTCGGAGACTGAGGCATGAACGGAACCTGGCTCGACTTCGAGAAGCCGATCGTGGAATTGGAGCGTCGCATCGAGGATCTGCGCGGCGCCCTGGCTCCGGACAACGCCGAGGTCGAAGAGGAGCTCAAGCGCCTCGAACGCAAGGCCGAGCGGCTCCGCCGGGACATCTACTCGAAGCTCACCCGCTGGCAGCGCGTGAAGCTCGCGCGGCACCCGCGCCGTCCGTACACGCTCGACTACCTGAAAGTGATCGCCCCCGGGTTCCTCGAGCTGCACGGCGACCGGCGCTTCGGGGACGACCCGGCGATCATCTCGGGCCTGACCTCGATCGAGGACATTCCGATCGTGCTGATCGGGCACCAGAAGGGGCGCGACACAAAGGAGAACATCCACCGTAATTTCGGCATGGCGAACCCGGAGGGGTATCGAAAGGCGCTGCGGCTCATGCATCTCGCCGCCAAGCTCGGCTGCCCCCTCGTGACCTTCGTGGACACGCCGGGCGCCTACCCCGGGCTCGGGGCGGAGGAGCGCGGACAGTCGGAGGCGATCGCGCGAAACCTCGTGGAGATGGCGCATCTCCCCGTGCCGATCGTTTCGGTCGTGATCGGGGAAGGGGGCTCCGGGGGCGCCTTGGCGATCGCGGTGGGGGACGTCGTGCTCATGCTCGAGAACTCGATCTATTCCGTGATCACGCCGGAGGGCTGCGCGGCGATCCTCTGGAAGGACGCCGGCAAGGCGGAGCAGGCGGCGGAAGCGCTCAAGCTCACGGCCCATGACCTCCTAGAGTTGAACGTGATCGACGAGGTGATCCCGGAGCCCCTGGGGGGGGCCCACCGCGACCCCGAGGAGACCGCACGGCGGATCCAGTCGGCGGTCATCCGCCATGTGAGGGGACTTCTGGGCCTCCCGACCCAGGAGCTTCTGGACCGGCGCCTGGAGAAGTTTCTCAAGATGGGGGTCTATCTGGAGGAGACCGGTCCGATACCTTCACCCCAGGGGAAGGGATGAGCGACATGCCGATCAGCGAAGAGCTTCGTTCGATTCTCGTCTGCCCTCAATGCAAAGGGGACCTGCGCGACCAAGAAGAGCCGGAGTGTCTGATCTGCGACCGGTGCGGTCTCGTATACGCCATCGTGGACACCATTCCGAACATGTTGATCGAGGAAGCCGAGCGGATCGCCAAGGCTTGAGCCTCTCCCACCGGTCGCTACCGTTCCTCTTCGTTCTCGCGGCCTTGCCGGGCGCGGCGCTGGGCGACGTTCCCCCGGCCGCGCTACCCGGGGGATTTTCGCCGGTCGCGCCGCTCGGCGCATCCTCCGTGCTCGCCCCGCGCGTCGAAGCGGTCACCGCGACGGGCTACCGCGTCGTCCTTCAAGTTCCCGAACCCCGGGTCACGGTCCAGGAGATCTTCGGCGAGACCCTCGCCGAGATTTCGCTGCCGAACGGCGCGTTCGATTTGCCCGCGGGAACGCCGCAGCTCCCCTCGCTCACCCTCGTGCTTCGCGTGCCGTGGGGGGTGAACCCCGCGGTACGCGTGACCCCCGGGGCGGTGCGCACGATCGGTGCGGTGCGGCCGGTGCCGCTCCCGCACCTTCTCTCCCAGCGGAAATCATGGCCGGGCCTGACGGCGGCCCAGGTGGCCTCCTATCTGGAAGGGCCGGAGTACCGGAGCCGGGGGGGCGAGCCCGCGAGCCCGCCGCTCCTGACCTTCGTGAAGACCGCGGCCCTGGGGGAGCGCGTCCTTCACGTGACGCTCCGGCCGGTGCGGTGGGATCCGCGGAGCGGCCGCGTGAGCACGCTCGATCGAATCACGCTCGATGTGTCCTGGGACAAGCCCGCGGGCTTGGGTCCCTTCTCGCCCGCGCCGCTCTCTCGCGGCCGCTCGGCCGCCTATTCCGGACCGCTTCGGGTCGAGCCCACGCGGCCCTGGGTGAGGCTTGGCGTCCTTCGTCCGGGCCTTTACACGGTGAGCGCGTCCGATCTCGCCGCGGCGGGGGTATCCGCTTCGGCGATCGATCCCGCGTCCTTCCGGATCTTCCGCGCGACACCCGGAGATCTCCCCGAGAGCGTGGCGGTGGATTCGGCTCCCGATTCGCTGCGGGAGTGCGCCATCGCGGTCACGGGGGAGGGGGACGGGGTGTTCGATCCCGGAGACCGGATCTACTTCTACGCGACCGGGAGCACGGGGTTCGGCTACGACCTGATGCTCGGGGGCTCGCGGAACTATCAAGAGGCGCAGCGGTCGGACGAGGAACCGGTCTGGCTCACGTGGGGCGCGGGTCCCTTTCCGGCTCCTCCGCGCCGCATGGCGACCCGCGACGCGGCTCCTCTCACCCCCGCGCCCGCGGTCAGCTTCGCCCCGCACCGGGTGCACTACGAAGAGAACCGCATCCGCGATTTCAATCTCTTCCAGGCGAATCTGAGATGGGAGCGCTGGTTCTACCGTCTCATGACGCAAGGATCCCGCATCGCCTTCCCGCTCGCGCTCCCCGGCGCCCAGCCGGGAGGCTCGGGCTCGCTCCATCTGCGCATGTGGGGGAAGGGGATTTCCCTGGGCACGTTCGATGATCACTACACGAACCTCTACTGGAACGGGGCGCTCGTGGCGAGCGGCTCCTGGAATTTCAGCACGCCCCGCGATTTCGTGGGGTCGGGGTTCACCGTGCGCGCTTCCGACACGCTCGAGGTCCAAATACCGCGCGTCGATCCCACCAACGCGAACCGCTTCGATCAGAGCGACCTCGCGTGGTTCGAGGTCCTGTATCCCAGGCGCCTCTCCGCGATCAACGACACCCTCCAGTTCGCCGCGGACTCGACGTTCGGCGGCGCGATCCACTACGTCGTGGACGGCGTCACCGACACGACCGCGGTCTGGTTCCTGGAACGAACCGATCCCGAAAGCCCGGTCCGGTACCTGAACGGGGCGTTTTCGGGTACCGCGGCCCCGTTCACCCTCACTCTGGAAGACAGCCTCGCCCCCGGCCCGCCGAAACGCTACGCGCTCGTCTCGACGGCGCGGGCCGCGCGGCCCGCCACGATCGCGCGCTACGCGCCTGCCCTGAGCGCGCACGCGATCGACAATCTCCTCGACACGGCGGCCGGCGTGGACTACCTGATCGTGGCCCACCCCTCCCTGCTCGCGGCGGCGGAATCGCTTGCCACGTACAGAGCCGGACGCCTCTCCGGTTTCGCGGCGCCCCGCGTCGGGATCGCCACCACCGACCGGATCGCGGCCCAGTTCGGCGGGGGCTACCTGGATCCGGTCGCCATCCGGAATCTCCTCGCCTACGCGCGGGCACACTGGAGCGCGCCGGCGCCGACGTATGTCTGCCTTTTCGGGGACGCCTCGCTCGACCCCAAGAATTATCTGGGATTCGGCACGCCGGACCTGGTGCCGACCTACGCGAACTACTACGATACGGCCACGCTGGTTCAATTCGTGTCGGACGACTTCTACGGATTCCTGGACGGACCGGGGGACCTGCTCCTGGACGTGGCGATCGGCCGGCTGCCGGTCCAGACGACGCTCGAGGCCACGACGCTTGCGCACGGAAAGCTCCGGGCCTACGAGGCGACGGCCGAGTTCGATCCCTGGCGGGCACGGGTGCTCCTCTGCGCCGATGATTCGCGGAAGCGCGACACGGATGACGTGCTCGGGAACCTGCACGTCGAGGAGATGGAGCGGAAGGACCGGGAACATCTGCCGTACCCGATCGAGCGCTCGAAGGTCTACCTGAACGACTACGCGTTCGCGGACACGCTGCGCCAGTCGAAGCCGGCGGCGCGCGATGATTTCATCGCCCGGGTCAACCAGGGCAACTGGCTGGTTGATTACATCGGCCATGGCTCCGATCTGGTGATTGCCGACGAACAGGTCTTCCGGGCTTCGGACATCGGCCGTCTCACGAACGCCACCCGGCCGAGTTTGTTCGGATTCTTCAGCTGCACGGTCGGGAGATTCGACGCCTTGGGACAGGAGGGTCTGGCGGAGCTTTTGCTGAAGACGCCGACGGGCGGCGCGGCCGCGACCATCGCGGCGACCGAGGCCGTCTTCCCGTTCGAGAGCACGGAGCTGAACGACGAGATCGTGGATCAGCTCTTTCCGATCGCGCCACGCGTCGACTCCACGGCCACCCTGGGTCTGGCGTACGCGCGCGCGAAGAACGCCCACGTGAATACGGTGGCGCGGAAATACCAGCTTCTGGCGGACCCCGGGCTCGCCCTGCCGGTCCCGAAGGGACGCGGAGTGTGGGAAAAATCGCCGCTCGATTCGCTGCTGCGCGGAGACGTCGCGATCCTCCGGGGGCACGCGTTGAACCCCGACTCGAGCGCGGACACGCTCTCGGCCGGTCTCGCGCGGATCCAGGTGCAGGGGAAGCCCTTCGATCGGGTCCAGAGGGGTCCCAACTGTTGCGGGGGCTTCGAGACGTTCACCTACCGGGTCCCCGGCCCGATTCTCTTCCGCGGAGACGTCGCGCTCGACCGCGGCTCCTTCGAGGTGCGCTTCACCGTGCCCATGGATGGACGCATCGCGGGCGGGGCCGGGCAGCTCCGGGCGCTCCTCAGCGCGGCCGGAGGGCGGGGCGTGGGGCTCGCCGTCGATTCGATCCGGATCGGGCAGGGGATTTCCTCCCGCACCGACCTCGTCCCGCCCTCCATCACGCTCCAGGGGGCCGGGCCCGATTCCAGCTTCCGGCCCGGGGACCGGCTCACGTTCGTGATCGAGGATTCGAGCGGGGTCGATCTCATGCGCCTGGACAACGCGCACACGGTCTTCGTCATCCTCGACGACCGGGGGAGCCCGATCGAGCTGACGACCGGGTTCGCCTATGACCCGGGGAGCTACACGCGGGGAACGGTCGCCTTCGTCCTGCCCCAGCTTCCGGAAGGGCTCCACACGATCGAGGTGCACGCCTCGGACACGTTCGGGAACATCGCCGTCAAGAGCTTCGTCCTCGACATCCACGCCCCCGCGCTACCGGGTGATCCCATGAGGCTCAGCCAGGTGTTCAATTATCCCAACCCCTTCGAAGGCACGACCTACATCCACGCCCGCCTGAACCAGAGCGGGCGCATCCGGGTGGGGATCTTCACGGTGGCGGGAAGGCGGGTGAGGGACCTCACGGCGGATGGCCGGGCCGGAGAAAACTACCTTCCCTGGGACGGCAAGGATTCCCAGGGAGAAAATGTGGCCATCGGAGTGTATCTGCTTAGAGTCACCGCTGAATCCTCGGAAGGCAAGAAGGCTTCGGCGGTTGGGCGAGCCCTCAGAAAGAGGTGAGCTCCGGGGGGAAGCTTGACCCGGCCTCGTTTATCCGCTAAAATATTGCGCTAGGCCGGGGCGCATGCGCGTCCCTATCTTTTTCTGAAGGAGGTTGCAGATGAGTCGTTTTGTCGCCGGGTGCCTCGGACTTCTATGCATTCTGGGTGCTTACGCGGGTACCGCGCACGCCCAGGCAGAGGCAGGCGCCCAATCACTCCTGATCGCCCCCGGAGCCCGCGCCGACGGCATGGGACGCGCCTATGTCGCCGTAGCCAATGATGCGAACGCCGTGTGGTGGAATCCCGGCGCCCTCGCGTTCACGACCGGTCACGATATCAGCACCATGTACACCAAGCTCGTTCCCGACCTCGCGGACGACGTTTTCTTCTCCTATACCTCCTACGCCCAGCATGTCGAGGGTTGGGGAGGCATCGGCTTCAGCCTCGGGTACTTGAGCTACGGCAAGAGCATCGCGACCGATCCGGAGGGGAACGAGCTGCGTGAGTTCTCGAGCTACGAGGTCGCACCCACGCTCGCCTACGGCACTGAATTGATGAAGGACATGGGGTTCGGGGTTGCCTTGAAGCTCGTGCGTGTGGATCTCGCGCCGGCCGACGCGACCCAGGACCAGAAGGCCGGGCGCGGTACGACCTTCGCGGCCGACATCGGCGGGCTCTACAAGATTCCGAGGTGGAAGAGCTCGGTCGGGCTCGTCATCCAGAATCTCGGACCGAATATCGCCTACATCGACCAGGATCAATCGGACCCGCTCGGCCGCAATGCGAAGTTCGGCATCGCGGTGACGCCATTCGAGACCGAGGTCTACCGCGTGCTCGTGGCCGCCGACGTGAACAGGAGTCTGCTGCCCCATGGCGCCTGGATCGAGGACGCCGGCGCGGAATTCGAGTTCAACCGGCTCCTGGCCCTCCGGGCGGGCTACATCTACGATCCGCGCGGGACGGTCAAGGACTTCACGTACGGGCTGGGGTTGAATTATCGCGGCATCCGAATCGACTACGCTTCGATTCCGCAATCGGAGTTTCTGAACCGGGTGCACCGCTTCTCGGCCAGCTACCACTTCTAAACTCGTGCGGATCGCCCGAACCTTCGCCCGTTCGGCGGCGGTCCTTTTCCTCGGGAGCCAGGTCCTCCTTCACCATGGGGACCTGGTTCCTTCTGTAGGGGCCGCGCCGGTACGCGGTCTCACCGCGACACGGCCGCATGCCTTAAGCTCCGGCAGATCGCCGGGATCGGCGCTCGTGCGGCGGGCCGAGCGCCAGCGCGCCTTCCCGCACCGCGTCGGCGAGACCTCGAGCCGCCCGTTCGTCTCGGGGCGCCGGCCTCCGCTCGTCTCGGTCTCGGGGGGAAGGCTCCAGCGCACCGCGTTTTTCGCCGGCCCGCCGGAAACGCTCCGGGTGCTCGGGCTCAAGATCGATTTTGCCACCGACTCGCTCGGTTCGCTGACCACGACGCCGGACGGGAAATTCGATCTGAGGGACGGTTCCTCGCTCGGGATCGTGATCGATCCGCCTCCCCACGACCGCGAATTCTTCCTCTCCCATCTCGAGGCGCTTCGGCGGTACTGGAAGTTCGCCTCCTATGGGCACCTCGTCATCGAGTACGACGTCTATCCC
>DASXQO010000174.1:0-1822 GCA_036507115.1 Candidatus Eiseniibacteriota bacterium
CTCGATCTCCCGCCCGATCATCTTCGTCTCGACGCCTTCGATTCCAAGGGCCTGGAGACGGAATGCGCGCGGCTTCACCCGGGTGACGAGATAGACCTCGATCGGATCCTTACGCCCGCGGACGCGAAGCGGCTCCCCCTGGGTGAACGTGAAGACCCCCCGAACCAGGGTGAAGGTTTCATGGGCGACGAGGATCCCGCCCGGGGGTGCGGCATCCTTGAGACGACCTGCGAGCGTGATCGGCGCGCCGCTCGCGGTGTAGCTTCCGCTGTCCGCCTCGCGTTCGAGGAGCACGGGGCCGGTCGTGATCCCCGCCGAGAAAGGAAGCGGATTCTCGTCGGTCGGCTCCCACGCGGCTCCGAGCACCTTGCGCGTCTCGGCGAGCACCTTGTCCCGCATGGCCAGCGTGGCCCGGATCGCGTTTTCGGAATCGTCCTCCCGAGCCCGGTCCCGGCCCCAAAGAACGAGTCCCGTCTCCTCGGTGTGACTGTGCGTCACCCCGCCGTGCGCCTTCGCAACCTCGCTCAATGTTGACCACAGCGCGTCCATCGTCGAGCGTACGCGCTCAGCGTCGGCCCCCTTCTCGTAGAGGATCTCCGCCAGCTCCTTCACGTTGATGGAAACGGCCGTCATCTGGCGTTGCTGATCGGACGGTGTGTCGGAACTCGGAGTATCGGACTCGGCCTTCTGCTTTCGGAGCGCGGAGAGCTGGTCGACCGAGAGTGTCTGCGTCATCGACTGCAGCGCCGCGGGCGCATCGCTGGGCTTGATCTTGAGCGCGCGGGTCAACGACTCGACGAATTCAGTCGCTGTGGGATAGCGCTCGTTGCGGTCCTTGGCCAGTGCCCGGGCGAGAACCGGGTCGATGGCTTTCGGAAGGTCGACCGCCCTTTCGCTGGCCTTGGGGATGGGACTGTTGATGTGAGCCAGGATCACCTCGAATCCGTTCTCGTGCTCGTAAGGGGGCGATCCTGTCAGAACCTCGAAGGCGATGGCGCCAAGCGAGTAGATGTCGGCCGCCTTGTCCGCCATACCGTCTCCGCGCGCCTGTTCCGGGGCCATGTAGCCGGGCGTTCCGACCATGAATCCCGTTCCCGTCAGGTCCCTGTCCGCTCCCGCGGCGCGCGCGATCCCAAAATCCGTGAGGAACGCGTTTCCTTCCCGATCGATCATCACGTTCGAAGGCTTGAGATCCCGGTGCACGATCCCCTGCCGGTGCGCGTAGTCGAGAGCCCCGGCGAGCTGGCGAAGGATGTAAAGAATCTCGTCCCGCGGCACCTTGCCCTGCTGCTGCACCTGCTTCAGGGTGCCGCCCTCCAGGTACCGCATGACGATGTAGGGAGGATCGTGCTCGCCGTCGAAATCGTAGACCGGCAGGAGGTGTGGGTGCTCGAGCCGCGCGATGAGACGTGCCTCGCGCTGGAACCGCTCCCGGAGGGCCTGATCGTGAAGGATGGAAGACCGAATGACCTTGATGGCCACGTGCCGGTCCATGCTCGGCTGATAGGCCCGGAAGACGGTGGCCATTCCGCCCGAGCCGATCTCCTCGGTGATCTCGTAGGCGCGGAGCTTTTTCCCGATCATCGCAACGGGTCCTCAGAAGAAGCTGAGCTCGGTTGTTGTTCCGGTGTGGGCGAAGAGAATAGCGGATTTCTTCCCGCGGAGCGACCCCTGGATACGAAGGGTTTGCGATCATGATCGGGACAATTCGGCCGAAAGAGAGTCTCTGGACCGCGTTCCGACCCGGCGAAGGGCCGGGCGCCGGGGAGGGACTCGCATCGGAGCGAAGCGAAACGCCGTCGGCAATCTCTGGGAGCGCTCC
>DASXQO010000175.1:0-11193 GCA_036507115.1 Candidatus Eiseniibacteriota bacterium
GCCGTCGCGCAAGAGCGTCGTGTGGAGGGAATTCGCGGCTCGGACCGGCGGCACCGTTTCGCGGGGCCTGCGCGTCCGCTGGTCGAGCGGCGGAACCGAGGTGAGACTCGCGACCTCCACCGACACGAATCGGAACGAAACCACCCAATTCACCGCGGGCGTGGCGTTGAGAAGCGGATTTCAGTTCCATCTCGTCCAGAGGGACGCCATCACGAAGCTCTTCTTCTCGACGCATCTCTGGGATCTCGCCCTGGCCGCAGCGGCCGGAGCGAGAGACAGGAGGGGCGCTCCGAGCTCCGCGGGCGTCGCGGATCGTCTGGCATTCATGGCCGCGAAGGAAATCCTGATCGGCAACCCGAAATTCGATGAAGCATTCTTGTTGAAGAGCGATACACCCTCGCTCGCTCGCGAATTCCTCGGAGACGCGGGGGTCTCGTACTGCGTGCACGAGCTCGACAGGCATTCCAAGGGCTGGGAGTTGAGTCTGATGTCACGCGATGGCGCGAGCGCGTATCAGCTCGCGCTTGCGGTACCCGGCGCGATGCTGAGTCCGGGTGCTCTCGCTGCGGGCTGGCAGCTGATGGAGGCCTCGATCCGCTGCGCGGCGGATCGAGGCATGCTCGCATCAGGGAATCTCGAGCGGGCTGGGCAGCGGCCGGTTGTGGATTCGGCCGCAGCCGCCTAGATGGTTCGCCGCCGAGCTCCGGCAACCACAAGCAGCGCTCCTCCGATCAGCGACACGATCGCGAGCGCCGGTGGAATGCGAACATGTTCCTTCTCCTGCACGGTGATATCGATCGGCCCCAGATCGGCCGTGTCTTTATCTTTCGTGTAGCTCACGCCTCCGACCACCAATCCAACGATGCCGAGAATGATGAGCAAAATTCCGAGAATGGTTACGCCGTTCATGATGTCCTCCAAATTCTGCATCGTTGCGCAAATTCCTTTTCGCGCAGCGAGCACTTTGGCGTCAGGCAAGAATCGGTCCCGGAGCGCCCGCGGACTCCACACTTCCTTATCCTAAGTGCATGATGCACGGCGGTAGAACTTGAGCCGGTCTCCCTTGAAAGTGTCAGCTTCCCTTTACCACCCCCGGATTTTATTGCACAGTTTACACGGTCCTTGCAAACCGAGGGCCGGGTGCCTTGCGCCGAGGTTCTCGCCGAATTTCACAACACGCGCTCCCCGTTGTATGCGGTTTCGCTAGTTCCAAGTCGCTCCGGAAGTATAAACTCCATGGCACGTTGTCTGCTTTGCGGGTAGCGCGGAATACCATGCGCTACGACGCGCCTCGTTCCATTTTGCCAAGAGAGGGCGAACGATGAGACCGATGCGGATGTTTGTCGTGCTGGCAGTCGTTGCGATCGCAACCCTGTCCGCAACCCGAACCGCCAGAAGCGAGCCCGGGGGACTTCATTTGAATCTCACCCCCTTCGGCGGCTACTGGGAGTGGGGCAATGAGGTCAACCTGGACAGCAAGGCTTTCTTCGGTGGGCGCGTGGGGATCGGCTTGGGGCGCCACCTCGGCGTCGAGGGCTACTACAGCTGGATGACGACGCATACCAAGTACGGACTCGGAGATTCGCTCTTCACGAGCACCAGTTTGTCACCGCAGGCGGATATGGAAGTCCAAGGATACGGCGTCGACCTGACGCTGAATCTGCTCCCTTCAATCGCATTCAATCCGTACGTGTTTGGCGGATGGCACGAAGAGAAGATCACGTCGAAGGACGTGACCCCGACGAGAAGGCACTACATGAACGGTCCCGAGTTCGGTGGCGGGATCAAGCTGGGTCTGGGCCGGCGGATCGCGCTTCGCGGAGAGATCCGCGACAAGCTCTGGAATTTCGATTCGCCTCCCGCGCCGGATGACAACAGCATCCACAACCTTTCCTACACGGGCGGGATTCAAATCACGCTCGGTGGTTCCAGCGGCGGCAAGGACACCGACAAGGACGGGATCAAGGACAGCGACGACAAGTGTCCCGACACGCCGCGTGGCGCCCAGGTGGACGCATCCGGCTGTCCGATCGATTCCGACAAGGACCACGTCCCGGACGGCATCGACCAGTGTCCCAATACACCGGCGGGCGCCACGGTCGATGATCGCGGTTGCACGAGCGACGCGGACTCGGACGGCGTTCCGGACGGCATCGACCAGTGCCCCGGCACGCCCGCAGGCACGACAGTCGACGCGCGCGGATGCCCGGCGGATGCGGACGGTGACGGTGTCCCGGACGGCGTGGACCGGTGCGCGAACACCCCGGCCGGCGCGAAGGTGGACGACGCCGGATGCCCGGTGGACTCGGATAACGACGGCGTTCCGGACGGCATCGACCAGTGCCCCGGCACTCCCGCAGGCACGAAGGTCGATCCGCGCGGTTGCTCGTCGGATTCCGACAACGATGGCGTGGCGGACGACAAGGATCTCTGCCCGAATACGCTGGCGAACGTGAAGGTCGATTCGGACGGCTGCCCGATCGAGCTCTCCGAGCGCGAGACCGAGCTTCTCGACAAGGGACGGATCACGACGCGCGAGATCCATTTCGAGACCGCGAAGTGGGACATTCTTCCCGAGTCGCGGCCGGTGCTGGACGATATCGGCAAGATCCTCATCCAGTGGCCCAGGCTCAAGATCGAGATCGGCGGTCATGCCGACGCGCGCGGTTCCGACGCGTACAATATGGACCTGACCGAGAAGCGCGCGCAGTCGGTGCTGGATTACCTGCTCTCGAACTTCCCGCAGATCAATCGCGACCAGTACACCGCGAAGGGATACGGCGAGCGCAAGCCGATCGCGTCCAACAAGACGGTGGAAGGCATGGCGAAGAACCGCCGCGTCGAATTCAAGGTGTTGAACACCGAGGAGCTGACGAAGGAACGCGAGCGTCGGCGACTCCTGAAGAAAGGGGAGTAGCGGAGTTAGACCGCGGCTCCCTCAGGGACGGGAGGGGGACGAAATCCCCCTCCCGACCCGCAACTGGAAAGGAGATCATTCATGAATAGATTCGGACTGGTGATTCGGCGGCTGTCTCAACGCGGCCTGGCGCTGGCCCTCTTCGTGGTGGTCGCGCTGCCGGCTCTCGCTTGGGCTCAGGATTCGGTCACCACGGGCACGAGTTCCCAGACTTCGACCACCACCACGGTCACCGAAACGACGGACTTCGTCTCCGACTGGCGATTTTGGGCTCTGCTGGGAGCGGTGCTCCTCGTGATTCTCATCATCGCGCTGAGCCGGGGAAGGGGAGATACCGACCGTACGACGGTGGTGAAGTAGCACTTGCAAGCTGAGCTTCCCGCTCCGTATTTCCAAGAAGCCCGCACTGCTCGTCAGCGCGGGCTTCTTTTACGGGGAGGCTTCGGGAGTCTCGCGATGGGGGGAGGCTTCGGGCGTCGTGCGCTGGCCGCTTTTTTGTGGTTCATCCCCGCGCCGGCGATCGGTCAGGCGGTCGGTGAAATAGCCCGCGCCGGCGCGGAAACCGCGAACGATTCCGATCACCGCGCGAATCGGGACGACCAGTTCCTCGAGGACTGCCGTGGAGAGAGCGGCCGCGCGGGATCCGACGCGGCCGAGCTCCGTGGCGGCACGGCGGAGCGGATCGACGGCCCCGTCGAGAGAAGCCACCATCGTGTGCATGTCGCGGGCGGCGGCCTTGAATTCGATCATCGATTCACTGAAGAGAACCGCTGTCTTTTCGACCTGCTCGGCCATTTTCTCGAATCGAATCATGGCGCGGATGGTCACGATGGCGAGCGGGACGAGGGCGGCGGTCGCGATGACGACGCAGAGGGTAATGATCATTTGGTGACCCGCTCGCTTTCCATGAGGACCGCGGCCGTTTCGGTCTGGAAGGTGAACGCCGCGCGGAATACGCCCTTCACGCCCACCTGCGCGCCTTCCCGCGGAGCCCCGCCTTTCGAGATGACGATCAGCCTGCCGGTTCCGTCATCGACCTGATAGGCGCCGGTTCCGAGCACTCCGACCGAGCCGGTCACGGCTCCGGCGATCTTGACGCTCTCGCCGTCGTACTGGCTCGGGTCGTCGAGCAGCGTCTTGATCGGGGTGGTCCCTTTGCAGCCCGGGATGAAGAGAAGCGTGGCCGCGAACAGAATCCATGGAGCGAAACGGACTTGAGGTCGTGATGTCATACTCCCTCCTCGGGGTGCCGTGCGTCGTCCATCTTCGCCCTGAAAGTATCTCAGAGTCGTTGGTTCGCGAACTATCTGGATTTTGCAACGCGCCCGGGGTACGCCGGGGTCCATGTTGCCCGGATCGGAACAAGGCGTGACCCGATCTCCGCGGAGTGAAGCGGCCGCGCGCGGCCCGAAGGGATTGGCCCATCGGCTACTAAAAATCCACGGCGTTTCTCCGATCGGTTTGGCACGACCGTTGAGTGTAGAAGGGCTCGAAGAGGTCTGCCTTACGACCGCGGAAACGAATCACCCCCACGGATCACGCAACACAGGCACGTAGCCGGCGCTCCAATGGTGGAGCACGGGAGCAAGGAAGGAGTCACGAACATGAAGCGAATTCTCATGTTGGTCTTGGGATTGGTGGTCGCGATGACCGCGGTGGCCGCCGCCATCGCGCAATCGAACGACCCGGCGAGCGGCGCCAAGAGCACGCCCCCCTCGCCGTCTTCCTCGACCAAGACCCCGGAAGCGACAACGCAGGATGCAACCCCGGCCCCCGACGCGAGCGCCACGGAGAAGGAGCCGGCGGCCGCGACGGTCTCGGGAAGCGCCGCGGCGGAGGCTGCCGCGAAGGTGAACCCCGAGATCGATCGCGTGAAGGAGCGGGGACTCAAGGCATCGGCGAAGGAACGCGAGGTCGTCGACAAGAAGCTGGACGAAATCGAAAAGCAGATCGAGAACGAGGCAACGGCCAAGGGAGAGGCCGCGGTCGCGGGAAGGATCGCGGGTGAATTCGGCGTGACGGCCGACGCGCTCACCGCCGAACGCAGCCAGTTCAGCCGCGGTTGGGGTGAAATCCTCGTGGCCCACACGCTGCTCGCGAACGCGAAACCCGGGCTCACGATCGCCGACATCTTCCAGATGCGGAATCAAGGCATCGGCTGGGGCGTGATCGCGGCGGGCCTCGATCTGAAACTCGGCGATGTCGTTTCCGCCGTGAAGAGCGAGGGTAGAGTCGCCGCGGGCCTCGCGAAGGGCGACGGAAAGCCCGCGACGATCCGCGCAGGCGCGGGTGCGTCTTTGCGCGCGGGTACCAAGGCTCAGGCGAAGCCCGTGGGCGCCAAGGGCGGCGTGAGCGCGGGCACCGGCGTTGGTGTGGGAGTCGATCTCAACAAGGGGGCCGGCGGGAAGTAGAGTTCGCCCCAAATTCGAAAGCACGGGCCGCCGGATCCGTCCGGCGGCCCTTTATTATGGCTAAATAACTATATAACAATGACATAAGTCCTAAAGGGCGGGGTCCTGGCTGCCGATAGATACCCGGAGCGAAAGCGCTCTGGAGGGTGGCCCCATGGATCGTCGGTACATCGCCTCGCTACTCTTTCGCCTCAGCCTGATCACGCTCGCGGTTCTCTTTTCGGTGCGCGCGCTCTACGTCGTCGATGGCGGCGTGAGGGTCTGGTGTCTGGCGGGCCTGTTCGGTCTCAGCGCGGCTGTGCTCCAGAGGCGTCCGTTGGTCGTGCCGACTCCCGGTCGGGGGAGCACGGTGTACAACCCGGCGTCCGCCTTTTTCCTCGCGGCGCTTTTCCTCATCCCCGCGGGACCCCTCGTCTTGGCCATTGCGTTCGCGGTCGGGCTCGCGGGGCTCGTGACGGGTACCCGGCCCCACAAGATCCTGCTTCAACTCTCGATCGCGATCCTCACCTTCGGCGGCTGTTCCTATTGGTTGAAGCTCGGGCCGAGAGGAGACGATCCGAACGTGCCTCCTCCCGAGCTCATCGCGACCGAGATTCTCCTCGGCGCGGTCGTCCTGATCACCGGGCTCGTGCTCCGGAGCATCGCGATCCGCCTCGAGCGCGGCGAGGAGGCGCCTCACTGGGGCGCGTTCCAGCGGCCCGCCTTGATCGAAGCGCTCTTGTGCCTGGCCCTGGCTGTGTCGATCTCGGTGCTCGGGCGAATTCACCTCGCGCTCATGTCGGTCGTTTACGTGTACCTGGGATTCACGTGCTGGCTCATGGAGCGCTACCGGCGACATCTGAGGGATCTCGATCACGAGCCGACCGAGGCGAGCGAAGATCAGGGGCGCTGGGTGGCCTGAAGCCTGGCCCTCCGTAGCGGGCGGCGACGTACTCGTCCACGAGTTTCAGGAATTCTCCGGCGAGCCCGGGACCCTTCAGCGTCGTGACCTGGCGGCCGTCGATGAAGACCGGCGCCTTGGGCTCTTCCGCCGTACCGGGGAGCGAGATCCCAATATTCGCGTGACGCGATTCGCCCGGTCCGTTCACCACGCACCCCATCACCGCGACCCTCAGCTCCTCCACACCCGGATAGAGCGCCTTCCAGTGTGGCATCCTTTCCCGTAAATGAAGGTTCACGGTCTCGGCCAGTTCCTGGAAGAAAGAGCTCGTCGTGCGACCGCAGCCCGGGCAGGACGTTACTTGGGGTTGGAAATGACGGATGTCGAGCGATTGGAGGATCTGCTGACAGACCCAGACCTCCTCCCGGCGGTCGCCTCCCGGCGTCGGCGTCAGGCTCACGCGGATGGTGTCGCCGATTCCGTCGAGCAGGAGCGCCGATAATCCGGCCGTCGAGGCCACGATGCCCTTCATACCCATGCCGGCTTCGGTGAGCCCGAGGTGGAGCGCGTAGTCGGTCTCGAAGGCAAGACGCCGGTAGATCGCGATCAGATCGCGCACGCCTGAAACCTTGGCGGAGAGCACGATACGATCGTGCGACTGCCCGAACTCCTCCGCGAGGGCGGCGGAGCGCGCAGCGCTCTGGAACATGGCATCGAGCGTGATTTCCCGATCACTGAGCGGCTCGGAACGCCGGGCATTCTGATCCATCAGCTCGGTCAGGAGCTCCCGGTCGAGCGACCCCCAGTTCACCCCGATCCGCACCGGCTTCCCGTGTTCCACCGCGACCTCGATGATGCGGCGGAAGTGGGCGTCGTGGCGCGAGCCTGCCCCGACGTTGCCGGGATTGATCCGGTACTTGTCGAGCGCGCCCGCGCATTCCGGATGTTCGGTGAGGAGGATGTGCCCGCTGAAGTGGAAGTCGCCGATGATGGGCGCCAAGACGCCCGCGTCGCGGACGCGGCGCACGATTTCGGGCACGGCCTTCGCGGCCTCGGGGGTGTTGACGGTGATCCGTACCAGCTCCGAACCCGCCTCGGCGAGTGCGACAATCTGATCGGCGGTCCCCTTCGGGTCCGCGGTATCGGTGTTGGTCATGGATTGGACCGCGACCGGACGACCGCCTCCGATCGTGACCGATCCGATGCGGACGGTGGTGGAGCGGCGCTGCCCGGACTTAGGGCCGCCTTGGGCGAGCGGGGAGGGGTTCATCGTGCCCTCAGTCTACGCGCGGGGCGCGCGGCGGTCAAATTACCTGGCGCATCAAGGCGGTCCAAACGGCTCGCGCCACCCACGGTCCAAACGGCTCGCGCCACCCTTCGCATTCGCGGTATTCTCCATCCGATGAGCTCCCAGGTGCGCGCCATGTTCGCCTCCATCGCGAGGCGCTACGATCACGGCAACCAAGTCCTGTCGCTGGGACTCCACCACGGCTGGCGCAAGGCGGCGGTCCGGCTGAGCGGTGCCAGGCCCGGCGACCGGGTTCTCGACTGCGCGACCGGGACCGGAGACCTCGCGTTCGAGTTCCAGCGGACCGTCGGGTACCAAGGCCGTGTGATCGGGATCGACTTCTGCGCCGAGATGCTCGAGGTGGCACGGTCGAAGGCCGAGTACCTCGGGCTGCCGGCCCTCTTCGAGGAGGCGGACGCGCTCCGGCTCCCGTACCCGGACGGATCCTTCGACATCGCCTCGATCGCCTTCGGAATCCGGAACGTGGACGATCCCGCGCGCGGCATCACCGAGATGGCACGGGTGGTGCGCCCGGGCGGATCGGTGGCCGTGCTCGAGTTCGGTCAGCCGGGGGGACCCCTCTTCGGCCCGCTCTATCGTTTCTACAGCGCGCGCGTGATTCCACGGATCGGCGGCTGGCTCACGGGAAAACGGCACGCGTACGAGTACCTTCACCGCACCTCGTCGGATTTTCCGTGCGGCGCCTCGTTCGTGGGCCTCATGGAGTCGACGAAGCGCTTCTCCTCGGTCCGCGCGCGCAGTCTCACGGGGGGCATCGCCCACGTCTACGTCGGAAGGGTAGGAGCGCCCGCGTGAGCTTCTCGATCGCCTTTCCGGTCCGGTTTCAGGACGTGGACGCGGGGGGCGTTCTCTTCTTCGGTCGGATCTACGACTATTGTCATCAGGCGTACGAGGAGTTCTGGGGAGAGCAGGGGATCGACCGCGCAGCATTTTTCGCGGGGGCTGAATACCTGGTTCCGATCGCGCATTCCGAGGCGGATTACCGCCGCCCGATCCGCCACGGCGACCGGATCGAGGTGCGGATCGACGTGACCCGGGTGGGGCGGGCTTCCTTCACGCTTCGCTACCACATCACCGGTTCCGACGCCGGAGATCTCCGCGTGGAGGCCTCTACCGTCCACGCCTTCGTGGATCGCCGCGCGATGAAGCCCATCCCGATTCCGGAGCCCCTACGCGCGATCCTTCTCCGCCATCTCCTCCGCGAACCAGCCCCGAACCTCGCCACGTAGAACCTTCCCAGAGGCATTGCGCGGCAGCGCGCCGGCGATGTGGAGGCGGCGCGGCAGCTTGAAGGACGCGAGGCTCCGCCCTGCGAACTCGCGGAGATCTTCGAGGGTGAGCGTGGCGCCGGGACGAAGCACGACGGCGGCCGCCACCTCCTGTCCCCACGCGCCGGCCGGCATCGCCACCACGCACACCTCCGCCACGGCAGGATGCCGCGCCAGGACCCCCTCCACTTCCGCGGGCGATACGTTCTCGCCGCCGACCACGAGCCGGTCCCCGCGGCGGTCCAGCACGCGCAGGCGGCCCGCCTCGTCCCACGCGCCGAAGTCTCCCGTGTGGAACCAGTGGCGGTCGAACGCCGTCTCGTTCAGCCGCCGATCGTCGAAATAAGCCTCGGCCACCATGGGGCCGCGGATCGCGATCTCTCCCTCTTCTCCCGGGCCCAGGGCGCGGCCGTCCTTGCATTGAACCTCGAGGCGCACGAAGGGGAGCGGCCGCCCGACCGTGTCCAACCCGGCGGGCCATTCCCTGGGGGAGAGTGTCGTCACCTGCGACGTGGTTTCCGTAAGGCCGTAGGTCGGAAGCGCCCGGAGGCCGAGGTTCGCGGCGCGCTGGAGCAGCTCCGCCGGCGCCGGCCCTCCGCCCACGAGCGCCGCGCGGATGGATGGCGGGAACGGGCGGTCGCCGCGGGCGTCGAGCAGCCGCTCGAGCATCGGGGGGACGAGCGAAACGAGCGTGACGGCTTCGCGATCGATCGCGTGGTTCACGGCATCGGGATGGAAGCGATCGTGGATCAGGACCGAGGTCCCGTAGTAGGCGCTCCTCGTGAGCACCGAGAGTCCGCCGACGTGGTGGAGGGGCAGGCACGAGAGCCACAGGTCTTCGCTTAAGACCCCGAGATTCCGGGCAGAGGCGAGCGCGCTCGAGAGGAAATTCCCGTGCGTGAGCACGACCGCGCGAGGCGCGCCCTCCGTGCCGGAGGTGAAGCAAATCGCGGCCGGGGCGTCGAGGCGACGCTCGAACCCAGGAGGCTTGGATCCCGGCACCCGCGAGGAGCCGGCGGAGGACGGGGCGGACTCGGGCACGGCGGTCAGGGCGAAATCCACCTGTGCGCGCTGGCGGAGCGCGACGCGTTCCGCTTCGGTCAACCGCTGGCTGATCGGGACGGGCAGGAGGTCCGCCCGGTGGAGCGCGTGGAAGGTGGTCGCGAAGTGAAGTCCCTGGTCCGCGCCGAATTCGATCGAGATGTGCTCGCCGGACACGAGGCCCTGCGCGAAGAGGGAGACCGCGGCCTCCGAGACGGCTTCCTCGAGACGGGCGTAGGACCAGCGCTCCTCGCCCATGCGGAGCGCGAGCTTCTCCGGGCGGGTGCGCGCCCAGAATGCGACCGGATCCCAGGTGACGCCCGTGTTCATTCCTCCTCCACCGTGAACGCATCACGCCAGAAATCGTCCGGGAGCCCGATCCCCAACCCGGGCCCCTCCGGAACCGCGATCGCGCCGCGGGTCAGCTCGGGCGAGGGAGCGATGTCGGCGGACAGCGCATCGGCAGTCGCGAGGCCGTGCGCGTAGGCCGTCTCACCCAGGGAGGCAGCGAAATGGAGCGCCACCGTCCTGCCGACGGCGCTTTCCACCAGCGAGGTTACGACGACCGGCATGTCTCCCTCTTCCGCAACGTTCAGGACCGCGCGCGCTTCGCGAAGCCCGCCGAGCGCCATGGGCTTGATGATGAGGATGTCGGCGGCGGATCGGTACATGATTTCCTTGGCGGTTTCCTTCCCCCGGACGGCTTCGTCCGCGGCGATCGGAACGGGGGAGGACCTGCGCACGCGGGCGAGCCCCTCGATGTCGTCCGCCCCGACCGGCTGCTCGGCGTACTCGAGCTCATAGCCCGCGAGCGCGCGCAGCGCCTCGATCGCTTCCTCCGCGCTCCACGCCTGGTTCGCGTCCACGCGGATCCGGATCCCCGAGCCCACGGCCTCGCGCACCGCGCGAAGACGCGCCTCGTCCTCGCGCGAGGCGGCGCCTCCCACCTTGAGCTTCAAGGTTCCGACGCCCGCCGTGACGGCCCGTTTCGCGAGCTCCGCCGCGCGCTCGGGCGGGACGCGGGGGATCGTCACGTTCACGGGGACTTCGCGCAGGGTCCGGGTCCCTCCGAGATAACGGGCCAGCGCGAGGTTCTCCTCCTGTGCGATCAGGTCGTGGAGGGCGCAGTCGATGGCCGCTCGCGCGGTGGGCGCCGCCGCGACGGGCGCGAGTCGCGGAAGGTCGACGATCGCAGCGGCATAGCCGTCCCGCGTCATCCCGACAAGGCGCGGCATCGCGAGCTTGAGCCCCGCGCCGGCCGAGGCATGCGTCTCGAGCCCGAAGCCCGGAAAGGGGGCCGCGTCGCCGAGCCCCACGCGTCCGAGATCGTCCTCGAGCGCGAGGATCCAGCCGCGCCGGTCGTTCAG
>DASXQO010000176.1:0-14239 GCA_036507115.1 Candidatus Eiseniibacteriota bacterium
CGGATGGGGGTCGCGCTCGGGCGCGGAACCCTCATGGTGCACCTGGGCATCGGCGCGTTCCTCGGGGAGGAGCTGAGCGGGTTGATGCGCATCCTGGACACCGCGACCGACCCGCTTCTCCTCTGGGCCACGGCGATCGAGGCGCTGGGCGTGGCGGTGATGGCGAAGAAGAGCTTCGGTTTCGGCGTCCTCGCGGTGGCGCCCGGCTACCTGGTCCTCGTCTCGCTCTCCGCGCTTCAGCGTTGAGTGCGGCCACGTTGCGGAAACTCCGCAGCGGCGCGCGACGTAGAGGTGGAGTGACCGAAACCAAGGGAGGTGAAGCGATGATCCGTGCGTCGGGGACGCCACACGCGCGTGTAGCGCCCAAGGCCTTGCTGGTACTGATGTCGGCGGCGGCGCTCCTCGGGGGGCACGCCTTGGCGCAGGCTCAAGCTACACCTCCGGCGCCCGCCGGAGAACGCTGGAGTCTCGCGCGGGCGGTCGCGGCCGCGCTGGAAGGGAACGTGGACGCGAAGGCGGCGCACGCGCGCACCGTCCGGGCCCGGGGCTCGGCACTCTCGGCCTGGAGCGGCATTCTGCCTTCCGTGACGGGAAACTTGACGTACAATCATTCCATTCCCGACAAGCAGAGTTCGATCTTCTTCGTGGACATCGATTCGGTACGGACCTCGTTCCGGGTGAAGCGCCGCCAGCAGCAGGTCGCCTCCGCGGGGGTTCAGTCGAATCTGGTGAGCATTCCCGCGTGGAGCGAGAAACGGCGGCAGGACCTCCTCAGCCGGACCGCCCGGGAGTCGGAAGCGGAGGCCCGAAACGGGGTCGTGTACGCCGTGAAGCAGCAGTACTTCGCGCTCGTCAAGGCCGAGCGTCTGGCCGAGGTCTCGCGGGAATCGGAGCGGCTCTCCCGCGATGAGGAAACGCGGGCCGAAGCGCTCTTCGAGGTGGGTACGGTCGCGCGCGGAGATGTGCTCAAGGCGCGGGCGCGCCGCGCGTCCACGCAGCTCGATCGGATCCGCGCCGAGAACCAGGTCGAGATCCAGCGTTCCAAACTGAAGCAGGTCATCGGCCTGAAGCCGGGGGTACTACTCGAGATCGAGACCGCCCTCGACGAGAACGTGGTTCTCCCCGATTCCGCGGCGGCGGTGACCACGGCGCTCGCCTCGCGTCCGGAGCTTTCGCGGGCCCTCGCCGCGGAGCGGGCCGCGCGCGCGGGACTTTTCGGGGCCCGGGCCGTGCGGCTGCCCGAGGTGACCGGCTTGGTCAGCGTGGATCGCTCGAAGAACACGCAGCGTCTCGAAGAGCTCGGCTTCGGCGAGTTCGACGACAGTTATTACGCGACCGAATGGTTCGGGCAGGTGCGGCTCACGCTTCCCGTCTTCAACGGCTTCGCGACGGAAGGCGCGACGAAGACCGCGAAGGGGGCACTCTTGGAATCCGAGGCGCTCCGGCGGCAGCGGGAGGTGGACGTGGCGGTCGAGGTGCAGCAGGCCTGGCTCTCGGTGCGCGAGGCGGTGGAGCGGATCGACGTGGCGAAGGAGGGTCTTGCCTCCGCCGAGGAGGACTACAGCTTCTCCAAGGGCCGCTACGACCTCGGGGCGGGCACCTTTCTGGACCTGCTCAACGCCGAGGTGAGCCTCGCGCAAGCGAAGCAGAGCTATGTAGAAGCGCTCGCGGACGCCCACGTGGCGGAGGCGGCGATGGAACGGGCAATAGGCTCGCGGCGTTATTGATAGAGGTGAAGGGGGCGATCGGAGCATGAAGCCGGGCTTGAAGCGGGCCCTTTTGATCGGGGGCGGAGCCATCCTCCTCGTCGCGATCGTGGTCGCGAACGTGGCGAAGGGGCAGGGGGGCCGCCAGGGCGTGCAGGTCGAGGATGCGACCGTGGGGGACCTTTCCTCGACCGTTCGCGCTCCGGCCAAGGTGCAGCCCGAGATCCTGGTCAAGCTCAGCGCCAACGTGCCGGGGGAGGTGGTCCGGCTCGCCGTCCAGGAAGGGGACCCGGTCCGGAAGGGCCAATTCCTGCTCCAGCTCGACGCGGCGCAGTACCGGGCGCAATTGCGTCAGAGCCAGGCCGCGCTCGACGCGGCGAAGTCCAATCTCAGGCTCTCCGAGGTGGCGCTCCAGCAGTCGGAATCGCTTCTCAAGCGCAAGGAGTCGCTCTTCGAGAAGAAGCTCGTTTCTCCGGAGGAGATCGAGACCGCGCGAACGCAGCGCAACGCGGACAAGGCGCGCGTGGACGTGAACCGCGAGGAAGTGGCGCGTGCGCTCGCGGCCGTCCAGAGCGCGCAGGACAACTTGAGGAAGACCGTCTTCCATTCGCCGATCGACGGGACGGTGACCCAGCTCAACGTGGAGCGCGGGGAAATCGTGATGGTTGGAACCATGAACAATCCGGGAACCGTGATCCTGAGCGTGGCCGACCTCCGCCGCATGAAGGTCGAAGCCGACGTGGACGAGACCGACGTCGCTTCGATCCGCCTGGGGCAGACGGCCACCGTCAAGGTGGACGCGATCCCCGACACGACCCTCACGGGACGGGTGGTGGAGATCGCGAACTCGCCGAAGTACTCGGAGCTGGGGACGCAGGAGCAGCAGACCAATTTCGTCGTGGACGTCATGATCGACGATCCGCCGGTCACGCTACGCCCCGGAATGACGGCGGACGTGGAGGTCAAGACCGCGACCAAGAAGGACGTCCTGCGCGTGCCGATCCAGGCGGTCGTCGTTCGGACCGCCGAGGAGCTGGAGAAAGCCAAGGCCCAAAAGCCGGGCCGCGGGGGCAAGAAGGGCTCCGCGACCGCGGCGGAGCCCTCCCCGTCCCAATCGGCGAGCAAGAAGGAAGAGATCAAGGGCGTGTTCGTGATGGTCGACGGCGAAGCGCAGTTCCGCAAGGTGCGCACCGGGATCGCCAGCGACACGGACCTCGAGGTCTGGGGAGATCTGAAATCCAAGGAGAAGGTAATCATCGGGCCCAACAAGGTGCTGCGCCAGCTCAAGCCGGGCAGCAAGGTCAAGATCGAGGAAGCCAAAGGAAAGAAGGGCGAGAAACGGTGAACCAGAAGGCATCCGCGAACGGCGCGCTGATCGAGCTCGTCGACATCCGCAAGGTGTATCAGATGGGCGTTTCCGAGGTGAACGCGCTCGACGGAGTCTCGCTCCGGATCGAGCGCGGCGAGTACGTCGCGGTCATGGGCCCCTCGGGCTCCGGGAAATCAACGCTGATGAACATCGTCGGCTGCCTGGACACGCCGACGAGCGGATCGTACAAGTTGCGCGGAATCGAGATCCGGGACCGGGACGACGACGAGCTGGCCCGGATCCGGAATCAGGAGGTCGGATTCATCTTCCAGACCTTCAACCTCCTCGCGCGCGCCGACGCGCTCCACAACGTGGAGCTGCCGATGATCTACGCCGGCCGTCCCAAGCGCGACCGCCGGGAGCGCGCCCGCGAGATGCTCGACCTGGTCGGCCTGGGGGACCGCTCCCACCACCGCCCGAACGAGCTGTCGGGCGGTCAGCGCCAGCGCGTCGCGATCGCGCGTGCGCTCGTGAACGAGCCTTCGATCGTGCTCGCGGATGAGCCGACTGGAAACCTGGACTCGAAGACCGGTCTCGAGATCATGGGCCTCCTGGCCGACGTGCACCGCGGCGGGAACACCGTGATTCTCGTCACTCACGAAGAGGAGATCGCCGCCCGCGCCGAGCGGGTCGTGCGGCTGCGGGATGGGAAGATCGAGAGCGATCAGACCAACCGCGCCTTGACCGCCGACCGCCGACCGCCGCCCGCCCCGCCTCCCGCATCATGACCCCGCTTCCGCGGCCCAGCCGGGAATTCTGGGCCGCCCAGGGCGAGAATCTCAGAATCGCCCTCGACGCACTCCGCGCGAACAAGCTGCGCTCGGTCCTCACGGTCATTGGAAATGTAGTCGCCGTGATGTCGGTGATCGCCGTGGTCGCCGTGATCGACGGCATGAACACCTACGTGAGCGAGAAGGTGCTCGAGCAGGGGCTCAAGGTCATCTACATCGACAAGCACGGCCTCATCACCAACGAGGACGCCTGGCGCGAGGCCATGAAGCGCCGGGACCTGACCCTTCTCGACGCGCAGGCGCTGAAGCGCCAGTCGCGGCTCGCGAGCGAGGTGGTGGGGCAGCTCGAGACGACCAAGCGGGTGCGCGCGGGCAAGATCGAGCTTCAGAACGTGCGCATCCTGGGAACCACGGAAGGATACGAGGCGGTCGGGAAGTACGAGATCGACCAGGGCCGGCCGCTCGAGGACGAGGAGATCGGGAAGCGCCGCGCGGTGTGCCTGCTCGGCTCCGAGCTGGCGCAGCAGCTCTTCCCCGTCGTGGACCCGATCGGCCAGGCGGTTCGCGTCGCGGGCCACGAGCTACGGGTTGTCGGGACCGTGGCGCCTCGGGGCAACGTGCTCGGCCAGAGCCAGGACAACTTCGTCCTGGTCCCGTTCGGCCAGTTCCAGAAGATCTTCGGCCCCCACGAATCGATTCTGATCCTCATGCGCGCGCGTCCCGGAGCGGACCTCGAGCGCGCGCAGGACGAGGCGCGCGTCATCCTCCGCGCGCGCAGGCATGTCCCGCTCGGCAAGCCGGACGACTTCGCGATCACCACCTCCGAAACGTACATGTCGCTCTACCAGAAGCTGACCGCCGGGATCTACGCGGGCACGATCGGCCTCGTCGCGATCTCCCTCCTCGTTGGAGGGATCGTGATCATGAACATCATGCTGGTGGCCGTGACCGAACGCACCCGCGAGATCGGAATCCGGAAGGCCGTGGGCGCCCGGCGGGCCGACCTTCTGTCCCAGTTCCTGAGCGAGACGATCGTGCTCTCGTTCTTCGGCGGCTTGATCGGGGTCCTGGTCGGCGTGGCCTTGGCACTTCTGATCCGGCTGATGACCCCGCTCCCGGCGTCCATCCAGCCCTGGTCGGTCGCGATCAGCCTGATCGTCGCCTCTTCGGTGGGGCTCTTCTTCGGCGTTTACCCCGCGACCCGGGCCGCGAAGCTCGACCCGATCGTGGCGTTGAGGCAGGAGTAGCCCGTGGCCATCGACGTCCGCGAGGGAATGTCGATCGCGTTCCAGGCGATCCGTGCCAACAAGCTCCGCTCCTTCCTCACGGTGCTCGGGGTCATCATCGGCATCACGAGCATCATGGCGATCGTCTCCCTGATCGAAGGGCTGAACCGGAGCATGAAGTCGCAGATCGCCGCCATCGGCTCCGACGTGCTCTACATCCGGCCGTTCCGGCCGGGGGCGTTCGTGGGTGGATTCCCGGACAGCCTGAGGCGGCGCAAGTGGTTCACGATCGATGACGTCGAGGCGATCCGCCGCACCTGCCCCGCGGTGAAGGCGGTGGCCCCGCTCAACTTCGTCGACGCCCGGCTCCGGTACCGGGACGCGGAAAGCCGCTTCACGACCGTCGTCGGGACCACCCCCGAGTTTCTCGTCACGAATACGTGGGGCATCGCGAGCGGGCGATTCTTCACCGATACCGAAGTCGAGCACCGCGCCACGGTCTGCGTGCTCGGCAAGGACCAGATCGAGGCGCTGTTCCCGCACGTGAATCCGATCGGGAAGACGATCTACATCGGCGGGTATCCCTATACGGTCGTCGGACAGGCGGAGGAGCGCGGCAAGTTCATCGGGATGAGCCTGGACGATATCGTGCTGGTTCCATACACCACGCTCGAGAAGACCCTGGGGCCGAGACTCCGCATGGTCCTGAACGCGAAGCCGCACTCGCCGGAGCTGATCGACACCGCGATCGAACAGATGACCGAGACCCTCCGCCGCCAGAGGAAGGTGGGCTACCGGCAGGGGGACAATTTCGCGATCTTCACCGATCAGTCGCTGGTCGATATCTACAACCAGATCACGGGCGCGTTCTACATCGTCATGATGCTGATTTCCTCCATCGGGCTCATGGTGGGCGGGATCGGGGTCATGAACATCATGCTCGTCTCGGTGACGGAGCGGACCCGCGAGATCGGCGTGCGCAAGGCGCTGGGTGCCCGGAGGCGCGACATTCTCTGGCAGTTCCTGGTCGAGGCCATGACCCTCACGGGAACCGGGGGCGTTCTCGGAATCCTGATCGGGATCGGGGCGGGGTATCTGGTCCACCTCCTGGCGAAATTCAGCTTCGCGGTTCCGTTGTGGGGGATGGCGCTCGGGTTCCTGTCCTCCACGTGTATCGGGTTGTTCTTCGGAATCTACCCCGCCGTGAAGGCTGCGCAGCTCGATCCCGTCGATTCGCTCCGCTACGAGTAGCTCCCCGCCTTGACAGGCGGCAGCCCGGCCCCTACTCTCGCCCGTCCCATGCGCTCCGCGATTCTCCTCACGATCCTCCTGCTCCAGCTCGCGGGTTGCGGCGGCCCCACACAGGGCGGGGAGCGGGTCTCCACTCTCGACCGGATTCTCGCGGCGAAGGTCCTGCGCGTCGGAATGAATCCGGGCTACGCCCCCTTCGAAATGGTCGACACCGGCGGAAACCTGATCGGCTTCGACGTCGACGTGGCGCGCTACGTGGCGGAGCAGCTCGGGAACGGGGTCCGCGTGGAAATCCGGAAGAGCGACTGGGACCCGATCATCGCCAACCTCAACGCCGGCAAGTTCGACGTGATCATCTCGGGCATGACGCGCACCCCCCAGCGGGCGCTCCGGTGCGAATTCACCGATCCGTACTTCGAGACGGGGCAGGCGCTCCTCGTGAACCGTGCGAAGCACAAGCCCTCGCCCGAACTCTCTGTCCGCGACTTCGATCGGCCGGGTGTGATCGTCGCGACCAAGCTCGGAACGACGGGGGAGATCGCGGCACGCAAGGTGTTCCGGTTCGCCACCATCAAGACGATGGAAACCGAATCGGACGCGGCGCTGGAGGTGGACGCCGGGCGGGCCGACCTCATGGTGTACGACAAGCCCTACATCGCGATCCGCGCCCAGGAGGCCCAGGCCCGCACGTTCGCGATCCTCACGCCCTTCACGAAGGAGTATCTCGCCATGGCGGTGCGGAAGGGGGATACGGAGCTCCGCGACTGGCTGAATCTCACGATCTTCGAGCTCCGGGCGAGCGGCACGTGGGACTCGCTCTACCAGACGTGGTTCGTGCGGATGCCCTGGCTCGACCGGATCAAGCGGCCGTCCTCCTGATCTTCCCGTGTATACCTGGCATTGGGAGCAACTCCCCCAGTACCTTCCTCTGATCGGCGCGGCCACCTTCCGGACGCTCCAGATCTCGATCGTTTCGATCGTGTTCGGGACGCTGCTGGGCGCCGTCGCGGGTCTTCTGCGCGTGCAGCCGTTCCGTCCCCTGCGGTTTCTGGCGGCCGCCTACGTAGAGCTGTTCCGGAACATTCCCCTCATGCTCGTCCTCTATCTCATCTATTTCGGCGTCGGGGCGTTCCTTCCCGTGAGCCCGTTCTGGGCGGCGGTGCTGGGGCTCTCGGTGTTCGAGGGGGCCTACGTCGCCGAGATCGTGCGCGCGGGCATCGAATCGATCGACCGGGGCCAGACCGAAGCCGCCCGTTCGCTCGGCATGAGCTATCTCCAGAGCATGCGCCACGTCGTCGCTCCCCAGGCCGCGCGGCGGTCGCTCCCGCCCCTGACCGGGCAGTTCGTCTCGCTCGTGAAGGACAGCTCGCTTGCCTCGCTCGTCTCCTACGAGGAGCTCATGCTGGTGGGGAGGCAGATCAATTCGCGGATCTTCTCCCCGTTCGAGGTCTTCCTCACGATCGGCGCGATCTACTTCACCATCTGTCTCACGCTCTCGCTCCTGTCGCGCTGGCAGGAAGCCCGGCTCGCCCGCCCATGAGTCCCGGGCCGATGGTGGAGATCCGGGGCGCCTCGCGCAGGTTCCCCGGGGGGCACTACGGCGTGCGCGGCGTCACGCTCGAGGTGGAACGGGGCGAGACGCTCGTGATCATGGGCCCGAGCGGATCGGGCAAGAGCACCCTCTTGCGGTGCGTGAACGGGCTCGAAAGGCTTGACGAGGGTGAGATCATCATCGATGGCATGCGTGTGGACCACCAAACGACGGACTGGAACAAGGTGCGCGAGGAAGTGGGAATGGTCTTTCAGGGGTTTCATCTCTTCCCGAACCGGACGGCGCTCGACAATCTCGTGCTTCCGCAGCGCGTGGTCCGCCGCCGGGCGGCGGCCGACGCGGAGCGGAACGCGCGGGGGCTTCTCGAGCGTGTGGGCCTGGGAGGCAAGGAGTCGCGCTTCCCGGCGGAGCTGAGCGGCGGCGAGAAGCAACGGGTGGCCATCGCGCGCGCGCTGGCCATGAACCCCAAGGTCTTGCTCTTCGACGAGCCCACCTCCGCCCTCGATCCCGAGATGATCCTCGAGGTCCTGGACGTGATGCGCGATCTGGCGCGCGAGGGGATGACGATGCTGGTCGTGACGCACGAGATCGGATTCGCCCGGGAGGCCGCACAGCGCGCGGTCTTCCTGGACCAAGGGGTTCTCGTGGAGGCGGGGCCGGCCCGGGATCTGATCGACCGCCCGGAGACCGCGCGCTGCCGCGCGTTCATGCGGCGCATCCTCCGGCGGCCGGAGTCCGGAGGGGAGGCGGCATGGACCTGATCCGGATCCGCGGGGCGCGCGAGCACAACTTGAAGAACCTGAGCCTCGACATCCCGAGAAACGCGCTCGTCGTCCTGACGGGGGTCTCGGGATCCGGGAAGTCCTCGCTCGCCTTCGACACGCTCTACGCCGAAGGGCAGCGGCGGTACGTGGAATCGCTGTCCGCGTACGCGAGGCAGTTTCTGGGGCAGATGGAAAAGCCCGATGTGGATCAGATCGAGGGGCTCTCGCCGGCGATCTCGATCGAGCAGCGCACCGCCGGGACGAATCCCCGGTCGACGGTCGCCACCGTCACCGAGATCTACGATTATCTGCGACTGCTCTTCGCGCGCGTGGGCGTGCAGCACTGCCTTACGTGCAATCGCCCCATCCGAGGCCAGACCGTCCAGGAGATGGTCGATCAGGTCCTCGAGGCGCACTCGGGAGACCGGATCCAGGTGCTCGCCCCGGTGGTCCGGGGGCGCAAGGGAGAGTACCGGAAGGAGCTCGCGCAATTCCGGAAGCTGGGGTTCGTGCGCGCCCGCGTGGACGGCCAGTGGCACGAGCTCGAAGAGGAGGTCCCGCTCGACAAGAAGCGGAAGCACACGATCGAGATCCTCGTGGACCGCCTCCCCGCGGAAGCTGCGCGGAGGAGCCGCATCTACGAATCGATCGAAACCGCGACCCGGCTCGCCTCGGGGCTCGTCCTCATCCTCCCCTCGAAGGGAGGAGAGGCCGTCCTGTCCGGCACCGCCGCGTGTCCTGTCTGCGGTCTCTCCTACGAGCCCCCCGAGCCGCGATGTTTCTCGTTCAACAGCCCTTACGGCGCGTGCAAGACCTGCGACGGCCTCGGCACGGCCTTCGAGATCGATCCCGATCTCGTCGTGCCCGATCGGACGAAATCGCTGCGCGAGGGCGCGGTGGTCGTCTGGGGGGATGCCGAGGGGACGTGGATCAAGGGCACGATCCAGGCGTTCGCGAACCGGATGAACATCTCCATGGACACGCCCTTCGCCAAGCTTCCCACCGCGGCCCAGAAGGCGCTTCTCTACGGGCTGGGGGACGAGAAGCTCCAGTACAAGTTCAAGATGAAGAGCGGAACGGTGTGGTCGCACAAGGGGCGATTCCGGGGAGTCATCCCCGAGCTGATGCGCCGGTACCGCGAGACCACTTCGGAGCTGGTCCGCGCGCACATCGAGCAGAGCATGAGCAAGAAGCCCTGCCCGGCGTGCGGCGGCGCCCGGCTCAAGCCCGAGTCGCTCGCGGTCCGCGTCCACGACCGGTCGATCGCCGACTGGACGAAGATGTCGGTGTCGCGCGCCCTCGCGTTCGTGAGCGGTCTCACGCTGGGCGCGCGCGAGAGCGTCATCGCCGCTCCCATCGTGAAGGAGCTCAAGCAGCGGCTCCAGTTCCTGGAAGACGTCGGCGTCGGGTACCTCACGCTGGACCGCGCCGCGGGAACCCTGGCCGGCGGCGAGGCCCAGCGGATCCGCCTCGCCACGCAAATCGGCTCGCGGCTCACCGGGGTGCTCTACATCCTGGACGAACCGAGCGTGGGGCTCCATCCGCGCGACAACCGGAAGCTCCTCCGCACGCTGCTCGCGCTCCGCGACCTGGGAAACTCGGTCCTGGTGGTCGAGCACGACCGCGAAACCATGGAGGCCGCCGACCACATCGTCGACCTGGGTCCGGGAGCGGGGCGCCGGGGCGGGCACCTCGTGGCGCAAGGAACCCTCGCGGACATCCGGAACGCCCCCGAGTCGCTGACCGGGCAATACCTCTCCGGAGAGCGCGAAGTCGAGATCCCCGAGACGCGGCGTTCCGGAAACGGCCAGTTCCTCGGCGTGGTCGGCGCGCGCGAGAACAACTTGCAGAACCTCCGCGTGAGGTTCCCGCTCGGCGCGCTCGTCTGCGTGACCGGCGTGTCCGGCTCCGGGAAGAGCACGCTCGTGCAGGACATCCTCTACCGCGCGCTCGCGCGCCATTTCTACAAGGCGAAATCGAGCCCGGGAGCCCACGACCGGATCGAGGGGTTGAGCCACATCGACAAGGTCGTCGCGATCGACCAGTCTCCCATCGGGCGCACGCCGCGGAGCAACCCGGCCACCTACACCGGAGTCTTCGGCTTCATCCGCGATCTTTTCGCCGAGCTTCCCGAGGCCAAGGTCCGCGGCTACAAACCGGGACGCTTCAGCTTCAATGTCAAAGGGGGGCGCTGCGAGGCCTGCGCAGGGGAGGGGCTGGTCAAGATCGAGATGCACTTCCTTCCGGACGTTTACGTGACGTGCGACGTTTGCCGCGGCAAGCGGTACAACCGGGAAACCCTCGAGGTTACGTTCAAGGGGAAGTCGATTGCCGACGTGCTCGAATTGACGGTGGACGACGCCCTGGAGTTTCTCGGCGCGATTCCACAAGTGAAGCGGAAGCTCGAGACCCTGAGCGGTGTCGGACTCGGTTACATCCACCTGGGTCAGCCGGCCACGACGCTCTCGGGCGGCGAGGCGCAGCGCGTCAAGCTCGCGACCGAGCTCTCGCGGGTCGAGACCGGCCGGACGCTCTACCTCCTGGACGAGCCCACGACTGGGCTCCACTTCGATGACGTCCGGGCCCTCCTTCACGTGTTGAGCCGGCTTGTGGACAAGGGCAACACGGTCATCGTGATCGAGCACAACCTGGACGTGATCCAGTCCGCCGATTGGATCATCGATCTCGGGCCGGAAGGGGGCGAGGCGGGGGGGCGCTTGGTCGCGGAGGGCCCTCCGGAGCGCGTGGCGTCCGCCACCGCATCGCACACCGGCGAAGCGCTGAGGCAGGCCTTCCGATCGAAGAGCGCCCTCCGGCCGCGGCGGGAGGCGGTGGTATGAATCCGGGCACGGATGTGATAGCGTAGCCCTTCTCGATCCACCTCAACCTCAGGCACGAATTGAGGATGCTCGACACCACATCCACGCTCAAACGAACGCCGTTCTACGCCCGCCACGTGGCCCTCGGCGCCAAAATGGTTCCCTTCGCCGGCTTCGAGATGCCGATCCAGTACGAGGGCATCGTGGCCGAGCACCGGGCCGTCCGCGGCGGCGTCGGGGTCTTCGACGTCTCCCACATGGGCGAGATCCGGCTCCGGGGCTCCGGCGCCCGGGACTACGCGAACCGCCTCCTCACCAACGAGGTCGGTTCGATCCCGGAGGGCAAGGCGGTCTACACGCCGATGTGTCTCGAAACGGGGGGCATCGTCGACGACCTCCTGGTCTACGCCACGGGATCGGACCGCCTCCTTGTCGTGAACGCCGCGAACTTCGAGAAGGATCTGGCGTGGATCCGCGAGCACGCTCCGTCCAACGTGACCGTCGTGGACGAGAATGAGGAGACGGCCCAGCTCGCGGTGCAGGGTCCGCGAGCGGAGGACGTGATGGCGCGCCTCTACGGCGACCGGGTCAAGGAGCTCGGGTTCTACACCTTCTTCGAGGAAGGGAAGGGGGAGGACTGGACCCTCGTATCGCGCACCGGCTACACGGGAGAGGACGGGTTCGAGGTCTACGTGAAGGCGTCGCGCGCGCTCCGGACCTGGGACTCGGTCTTCGAGGCCGGAACGCCGGCCCTGATTCGCCCGGTCGGACTCGGCGCGCGCGACACGCTGCGCCTCGAGATGGGCTATTGCCTCTACGGGAACGACATCGACGAAACGAGGAACCCGCTCGAGGCGGGGCTCGGCTGGACCGTCCGTTTCGAGAAGCCCGCGTTCCTCGGAAAAGAAGCGCTCGTCGTCGCGGAACGCGACGGAACGACGGAGCGGCTGGTGGGGCTCGTGCTCGAAGGCGAGCGGATCGCGCGCCATGGATCGGAAGTCGCGTCCCAGGGACGCACGGTCGGAACGGTCACCAGCGGATCGATGGGGATCAGCATCGGAAAGCCGGTCGCGATGGCCTACACGCACCGGGACCACGCGCGCGCCGGAACGAAGCTCGAGGTGCGCACCCGCGGACAGGAGACCCCGGCGTCGGTCGTGACGCGGCCCATGTACCGCGGAGGAAGCGTGCGCTCCCCCAAACCCAGGAGAAACCCATGAAGGTTCCCAAGGATCTGCGGTACACCAAGGAGCACGAATGGGTGCGGCTGCGCGGCCAGGAAGCGGAGGTCGGCATCACCGACTTCGCGCAGGGGGAGCTCGGAGACGTCGTCTTCGTCGAGCTTCCGGCCGTGGGCACGCGGGTCGCGCAGATGAAGAGCTTCGGAACGATCGACGCGGTGAAGACCGTGAGTGATCTCTTCGCCCCGGTCTCGGGGGAAGTGGCCGCCGTCAACACGGACCTCAAGAACGATCCCGCGCTGATCAATCAGTCTCCGTACGAAAAGGGGTGGATGATCCGGATCAAGATGGCGAACCTCGCCGAGGCAGACGCGCTCCTGAGCGCCGAGGCCTACGAGAAGGCGCTGGGGGCGCACGCGTGAGCTTCGTCGGGCGGAGCGAGGCGGAACGCCGGGTCATGCTGCAGCGGATCGGCGCGCCGAGCCTCGAGGCGCTGTGGGAGGCGATTCCGTCCGAGTTCCGCGTCCGGGGTTCCCTCCCCGTCGATCCGCCGCTCGCGGAGTACGAGATCGCGCGGCGGTTCGCCCAGTGGGCGGAGTCGAACGCGGACGCGCAACACTACGCCTGCTTCCTCGGCGCGGGAATCTACGATCACTTCATTCCCGCCGCTCTGCGTTCGCTTCTTTCCCGATCCGAGTTCGCCACCGCCTATACGCCCTACCAGCCGGAAGTGTCCCAGGGTACGCTGCAAACCATCTTCGAATATCAGTCGATGATCTGCGAGCTGACCGGCATGGAGGTCGCGAACGCGTCGCTGTACGACGGCGCGACCGCGTGCGCCGAGGCGGCGCATCTGGCGGTCGGGGCCACCGGGCGACGGATCGTGCTCGTCTCGGAGGGCGTGCACCCCCATTACCGCGAAGTGGTGCGGACCTACGCCGCGGCGGGGTCCTTCGAGGCGCGCGACGTTCCGCTCGAGCGGGGCACAACGTCGGCCCTGGGACTCAAGCGCATGCTCGATTCCTCGATCGCGGCTGTTCTCTGGGCGCAGCCCAACTTCGAGGGAATCGTCGAGGATGGTTCGGCGCTGACGGATGCGGCTCACGCCGCCGGGGCCTATTCGATCGCGGCCGCGGATCCGGTCGCGCTCGCGGTGCTCAAGCCCCCCGGAGCGGACGGCGCCGACATCGTCGTGGGAGAGGGCCAGCCGCTCGGCGTCGCGATGGGGTACGGCGGTCCGCTCGTCGGATTCTTCTCGGTGCGGAGGTCGGACGTGCGGCGCCTGCCGGGCCGTCTCGCGGGGGTCACGGTCGATCTGGACGGCCGCCGCGGCTTCGTGCTCACGCTGCAGACGCGCGAGCAGCACATCCGGCGCGACAAGGCGACGTCCAACATCTGCACGAACGTCGCGCTCTGCGCGCTGATGGCCACGATCTACCTGGCCACGCTGGGCAAGGGCGGCCTCGTCAAGGTCGGTGAGCTGTCGGCGGCCAAGGCCCACTACGCGGCGGACCGCCTGACCAGCGTTCCCGGGGTGTCGCTCCGCTTCGAGGCGCCCTTCTTCAAGGAGTTCGCGCTGCGGCTGCCCAGGTCTCCCGAGCGCGTGGCCGCGCGGCTGGCCCGGTCGAAGATCCTGGCGG
>DASXQO010000177.1:0-4828 GCA_036507115.1 Candidatus Eiseniibacteriota bacterium
GCGCACGAGGCGGGCGAGCTGGGAAGGGCCGAGGCGCACTATCGGAGCGCGGTACAGTGCGCCCCCGAGGACGCGACCGGCCATTTCAATCTGGGCGTGCTGCTCGAGGACCGCGGCCGGCCGGATGAGGCGATCCAGGCATACGAGCAGGCCATCGCGCGAGACCCGGATGCGGCCGACGTCTACTACAACCTCGGGCTGTTACTGGAATCGCGGGGGCGCCGCTCCGAGGCCATGCGGCACCTCATGACCGCGCACCGACTCACACGCTGATCACGAGCGGAGCCCGCCGAGCACACGGTCGCGACCCTCGCGCGCGGGGCATCCACCGCTGCCGCTAGCCTCCATTTACCTCGCTGCATCAGTACTCAACGAACGCCTCGTCCGGAAAACAATACAGCCACCGCTCTCCGTGCTCGGCCGAGGCGACGACGGGATGGCCGCTCGAGCCCGCGTGCTTGCTCGCGTGGCGGTTGGGCGACGAATCGCAGCAGAGCGTCACGCCGCAGCTCTGGCATGTCCGGAGATGGAGCCATCGCGACCCGATCTTCATACACTCTTCGCATTCGGATTTGTTGGCACGCTTCACCTCTTTGATCTGCTCGATGTGCGGACAGGTCTGCCCTTCCATGGACTCACCTCCGCTCCAGTTCCACCCGGTTCCACTGCGCCAGGGTCGCGCCCGCGTCGTAGGTGCTGTTCAGGAACGCGGTCAACGCGGCGGCGGGAGCGTCCGCCGCGCGCGCGGCCTCGTAGAGAAGAATGAACAGTGACATTTCCGTGCTGTAGAACGCGGCCTCCGGCTCGACCTTCGCGCTCTTGAAACCCGGAGGCTCGGGCGCGGCATAAGCGTAGAATGCCGGCTCCTGCACGGCGCCGCTTCCCAGCCAGAACCCATGGCTGATCACCGCGTGCGAATACGACTCGCGCGTGACCGCGTCGGCGCCGGGTCGCTCGGGAGCCCGGTCGCCGGAAAAGCGCGTCACCGCCAGATCGAAGCCGCCCCAGAAAAAATGCACCGGACTGCATTTGCCGACGAACTTGCATCGGAAGCTCTCGAAGACCGGTTTGATCGCGACGAGGATGCGCCAGAAGGCGTTCGCCGACGCCGCATCATACGACCGGTGAGTCACGTCCACGTCGAACCGGATCGGATCCGGTATTTCGACCGGCATCGGCCAGATACGGACTTGGACGCCCATGCGATGGAGCGTGTCCATGACCAATCGATAGAAATCGGCGACGGTTCGAGGTTCGAGCGGGATCGTTTCGGTGGCACCGTCCGAGAACTGGATGAGGAGCTGATGCGCCACGAAATCAAACGTCATCGTGAAGGCTCGATCGCCCGCCATCATCGACGGTGTGGCGAGTCCGCGAGGCGTTACCTGGAACGTGATGTTCCAGAAGTGATTCGTCCGAGGGGTGAGCGCGAGGCAAACCTTGCCGACGACCTGCGTCCACATGTGAAGCGTCGCGTACGTATCCCGCCATTTCTCCGGCGGCAGCCTCGGCCAGGTCCCGCCGGCCACAGTCGTCAGTGCCATCGTTTGGCCCTCCTCAGGCTCGAAACTACTTTAAGTTGAATGGAATGCGTGATGTTCTACTGCTTGAACAAACGTCCTTATCGCATTGATTTGTTGTAGTTTACCACGCATTTCCTTGGGCTGTAGAAGCACACCTCCCGCGCCGATAACTACTTACGCAATCGGACCCGCCTGGGGGATTCTCGAGGGCGCCGATCACGCTCGTCCGCAAACCAACATTACGGAGCGCACTTGGGGAAGAAGCGCCGCCCGTTCAGCACACGGGTCCTATCGCTTGTCGTACCGGCCGCGAAATACATGCTCCGGAGCCGGCTGTTGATGGCCCTCCTCGCGCTGTGCGCGTTTGGCTTCTGGGCCGGGAAACACGCCACCCACGATTCCACCGAGATCCCGTTCGAGGAACTCTTCGAGAACATGAGCGTGCTCTCCTATCGCGAGTCGCCTTCCGACTCGAGCGCCCGCTTCGTGGTCGAGCTGTCCGCCCGCGGCCGCGTGTTCCGTCAGTACGACGTCGATGGCCGGTGCTTCATGGCGCCGGTTCGGGGATATGACTATGGTCGCTCGATCAGCGGAACGCGGTACCGGCCTCTCAAGATACGCGGCCACGTGGATCGCGGTTTCTGGCTCGAGCTTCCCGATTCGTCCGAGCACGCACTCCTTCCCGATCAGTTCGAGGAACTCTACCGATCGACCCTCGACTTTGTGAAGCCGGTTTCGGTGGTCACCGTCGTGCTCGGGACGCTCTCGGGCTACTCCATCGGCTACCGGGCCGCCACGTGGAGCAGCTCGCTGGCCAATCCGGCTGTCCAGAAACACGTGCTCGCCATTCCGAACATGGGGCGCGCCATCGCACGGGAGGCATGGCGTCGCGTGCTCCTCGAACCGGTCGTGATGAGCCGGGAGAGCGACGCCGACCGATTCGCTTCGATCCGCGGAATGCAGCGCATCTACACGAACTTCTTCCGGCTTGCCCTGAGCGACAGCGACCGCTTCATCCCCCAGGAGGCCGACCGCCTGGACTCGCTCGGACGTAGCCGCGACGCGCGAGTGATGCGCGCGTTCGCCGAGGCCGCGAGACGGGCGGCCGCGGACACCTGCGATCTCACGAGCGCCGACTTCCGCGCGATCGAGGAATGGGCGAGCCTGCTCGATCGGCGCGGGCACTGGGCGCGCGGAACGACCCCGCAGTCACGCGAGGAGCGTATGCGCTACTACGGCACGCTTTCCTGGTACGGAATCGCTCCCCCGAAGTCCGAGGAGGAACGCATCTGGATGGGACCCCGCCTCCTCGTCCGCCAGGGGGACATGGAAGGCTTCATCGCGGACGAGATCCCCTTGACCGGAGTCGGGTGCCCGATCGCATGGCGCGAGTGGCTTCGCCGCGACGACGGGAGTCTGAGCGCGAACGCCTGGACCTCGCAATGGGTGCGGGAGTCGCGGCAGGTCGCGCAGGTCGTGGATATCGGACGCGACGTCGCGCGCAGGCTGCACGGAAGGCAGTGAGCGCCGGCAATTGAACGCCCCACGGGCCGGAGCCCGCGGGGCTGTGTCGATTCCGGAGCGCGACCCCTACATCGCCGCGACGGCGAAATCCTTGGTGCTCACGACCTGGCCGTCGACGAGGATCTCCAGCTTGTAAGTACCCGGAGCGAGTCCTTCGGGCTTCACGACCTGGAACTGCGTGACCGCCTCGGTCTCGCTCGGGGTCACCATCTGCGTCGATTCGCTCACGATCTGCCCGTCCGAGGAAGTCCACCGCGCCGTTACCTGGGCCGCGGGGACGGGGGCCGTCAAGACCACGGCCGCGTACACCGTGTCCTTCGGGGCGAACGTGTTGCTCCAGCTGATGACCCTCCTGTCGGACGCCAGCTCCCGTCCTAAATCGACCCGACTCACCTGCACCCGGGTCTCGGTCGTGGTCGTGCTCGTCTGGCTATCCGGAACGGTCTCCTTGCGCGTGCAGGAGATCAGGGCGATCGTAAGAAGGGCGAGAAAAATTCGAATCAGCATGGCCACCTCATGGGTTCGGGTTGTGGGCTCGACGCAATCCCGCGCGAGCCCGGCCGTCTGAACGCCACGAATAATGGTCTGCCTTCCCGGAGGCGAGGTCAAGTTTGCGGCTCGTCCGGCTCTCAGCTCCGCGCGACTTCAGCATCACCCCCGGGCCATCAACCTCAGATACTCCCGGTCCCAGGCCGCGGGCACGCTCTCGCGCGGCGAGTACGGGCCGGGCACGTAGCGGCGGGACGCAATCCCGAGCTGGCTCTGCTCCACGATGTCCCAGTCCTGGCGGTTGGTCAGATCCCAGAACTCGATCGCGTCTTTGATGTTGTTGCCTTTGTCCGCGAGGGTGTCCGGATGGAAGAGCCATTCCGACTCGACGAGGGTCCGGTCGACGGCGGTGGGCCGCAGCATGTAGTAGTTCACGTAGTCGGGGTGGAGGCTCAGCAGCATGTTCGGCATGAGGGTGTAGTAGAAGCCGCGATGCCGGTCTTCTTCGGGGAGCTCTTCGCTCACGAGGCGCCCGCACGCGCGACCGCTCATCGTCGCGCTCTCGTTGGGGGGCTTGATCTCCATGTAGCCGCCGAGGACCGGACCCTCGACGAGATCGTTGGCGCCGCTCTGGTACGGGAGCACCGACGCGAGCTTCGGATGGATCGTGGGACAGTGCAGGCACTCCGAGTAGTTCTGGAACACGAGCTTCCAGTTCGCGTGGACGTCGTACACGACGTGATGCCCCACGGCCAGACCCGGCAGGCCGTAACGCGAGAAGCGGTTCTTCACCGTCCCCCACGCGGTTTCGAAGGGCACCGGCTTCTCGTCCACGTTCACGAACAAGAACCCCTCCCACTCGGCAAGACCCGCTTCATGCAGTGGGAAGTCGGCCTTGTCGAAGCCGGGTACGTCTTGCATCGACGGCGCGCCGACGAGGCGTCCATCCGTGGTGTAGGTCCACGCGTGGTAGGAGCACTGGATCGTCTCGCCGAAGTGGCCGGACTCCTCGCGGCAGAGCCGGGTGCCGCGGTGACGGCAGACGTTGAAGAACGCGCGCAGCGCCCCCTTTCGGTCGCGGAGCACGATGATGGACTCCCCCGCGATCTCGCGGACGAGGAAATCGCCGGGTCGGGCCAGCCGCGATGCGCGCCCGACGCAGCTCCACCCCCGCGCGAAGATCCGCTCCCGCTCCTCGGCGAGGATGGCCTCGGACGTGTAGCGCTCGCCGGGGAGGGTCTTGGCGCCCGGCTGGTAGCTGGTTGTCGTGCGTTGAAAGTTCGTCATGGCCT
>DASXQO010000178.1:0-20355 GCA_036507115.1 Candidatus Eiseniibacteriota bacterium
CCCTCCCGTGGGGGCCGATCGGATTCACGGTGACGGACCCCGACGGATTCAAATTGACCATCTCCAATCCTGCCTGAGGATCCGCAAGCAATCCGCCGAGGCCCCGGCAGCACCTTCCGGGGCCTCGGTCGTTCCGGTGAAGCGGCGGCGCGCATCCGACGAGCACTGGGGCGTCGCGGTTCCCGAAGGGCGTGCGATCAATCCGGTCACGAAGGCGAACTGGGAGGGGCGCGGGGTCAAGCCCGACATCGAAGTCACCGCGGCGCAAGCGCTGAAGAAAGCGCACCTCTTGGCGCTCGAGCACCTCATGAACGCGAATCCGCCGTCCGCGTGGTGTGCGGATCTGAAGCGTGTGGCGGAGGGGCTGCGTCAGGAGTCGGAGGGTGCAGGCGCGAAGCAGTGACCTCGGCGTGTGACCGAATCAGATCGTCCGCAGTCTCGCGGGCAAATGCCCCGTGTCGTTGTAGGATTCCAGAACGATCTCGCCGCTTGTCAAGATTCGGATCACGGTGATGCCACAATGTGCCGAGCCGAGGCTGCACCACGCGTACGAACCCAGCGCGAGCGCGCGGCAGACAAGATAACGGATCAGATTCCCGTGGCAGACGAGCAGTTCCCATCGGTCACGTCCCGCGGCACGCCTGAAGTAGCGACGGTACGCCCGATCCGCTTGATCTTTGCCGCGCTTCATCACCTCGGACGGGACGGGATGGCGCTTCCGCAACGCGGGGGACAGGCTCGGGACGCACTCGCGGAGCAGTCTCGCTCGTAGGAGCGGCAGGCCTCGATATTCCTTTGCGATGATCTGCGCGGTCTGCACCGCCCGCTTCATCGTGCTGCAGTGAATCGCGGTGACCGGCAACCGGGATAGCCGTCGCGCCACGTGGGCGGCCTGCCTCCTCCCGACACGGGTCAGCCCTTCCGACGAGTATTCCCCATGTCGAACGAGCAGGAGCGTCCGGCACCCCATTGGGCCGTACTCCTACGTCGCGGTGCCAACGCCGTAGCGCTCCACCAGGAGCCGCCGGTGATGAAGTTCGTGCCCCGCGGCGATCCAGGTGAGGGCGCGCACGCTGACCGTCGCGTTGTTGGCGGTGCCGCGGCGGCGCAACGCCTCGTCATCGAATCCCCGAAACAGGGCGAGCGACGCCGCACGCACGTGCTCGAACTCCTGGAGCACGTCCGCGAGCGGCCTCTCGTCGAAGCGGCCCGCCGGGGCGTACGTGTTCTCATCGAATCCTGCGAGCGGCGTGGTGTCGCCGCGGCCCATCCGGAGCGCGCGGTACGCGAAGATACGCTCCGCGTCCGCGAGATGCCTGACGACCTCCTTGACGCTCCACTTTCCGGGCGCGTAGCGATGGAGCGCCTTCGCCTCGTCGACGGGCCGGAGGAGCCGAAGCGTGTCCGCGATCTGCCCCGAGAGCGCCGGCATCGCATCCTCCCCGGGAACGAGGTCGATGTATTTGCCGTAATACGCGAGAAATTCGTCAGCGGCGGGGCGGGCGATGGCGAGTGTGGCCGGCATGCGTTCCTCCAGGTCAACGCTTCCCGCCCAGGCCCGCGCGCTCGAGCAGCCGCTCATGCTGAGCGGCGGTGAGCGGCATCACCGACAGCCTCGGCAGCCTGGGAAGGTCGGAGGTCTTGAGCACCGCATCGGTCCTGAATGTGGCGAGGGGGACCGGGAAGGGGAACGCGCGACCCGCCTTGAGCCGCACGACGACCCGCTTTGGATCGCCGAGCTTGGGGTCCGCAAAGGGTTCCGAATCGGCGGTCGCGAGCCCGACCACCTGTTTCTCGTCGCCGGTGTGGTAGATGGCGATCGTATCGCCCTTGCGGACGGCGCGCAGATGCTTCAGGGCGAGGGGATTGGCCACCCCGTCCCATACCGTGCTCTTGTCCCGGGTCAGATCCCCGAACGAGTAGGTCGTCGGCTCGGTCTTGAAGAGGAAGGTAGCCACACGCAGACGTTAGCCAGACCGCCTTGGGCGCGCAATGAAAAGCTTGGGCGCAACACCTCGCGCCACGAACCCGGGAAACTTCTGCTACTCTAGAGCATGAGACAGGGCGATGGAGTTCGCCCAAACCGCCCTACCCCGGGCTGATGACTCCTACCGGAACACGGTGGGGGTCATTTCGTTTTCGGCGAAGGGTGGAGATGGAGAACGTGCTGCTCGTCGGCCTCGGTGGTTTCCTCGGCTCGGTCTTGCGCTACGTCATCGGGGGTATGGTGGGCCGCCTCCGAGCGGGGTGGACTTTACCCCTCGAGACCCTGCTCATCAACGTAGCCGGCTGTCTCGCGATCGGGCTGCTGGCCGGACTTAGCGAATTGCGCGGAGTCTTCTCGGGAACGACCCGCGCGTCTCTTCATCGGTCTGCTTGGAGGATTCACGACATTCTCGACCTTTGGATACGAGACGTTCCAGCTCATCCGCGGTGGTCAATGGCCGGCAGCGGTGTTGTCGACCGCTCTTCAGACCCTACTCGGAATCGGTGCGGTCTGGACCGGTTACGGTCTCGCGCAGGCGGCGTGGTGGTCGCGATGACAATTCCAGAGGACGGCTATCTGCTCAGGATTTTCATCGGCGAGAGTGACAAATCCGAAGGCAGACCCCTCTATGAGTGGCTGGTTCTCAAGGCGCGCGAGGCCGGCCTCGCCGGCGCGACGGTGCTGCGCGGAATCGAGGGCTTCGGCGCGCACAGCCGGTTGCACACGGCGAAGATATTGCGACTCTCGGAGGATTTGCCCATCGTGATCGAGATCGTGGACTCCTCGGAGAAGATCGAGGCCTTCATGCCCGTCGTAGACCACGCGATCGGTGAGGGTCTGGCCACCCTCGAGCGGGTAAAAGTTCGCTTCTACCGAAGCGGCAAGACCTAAGGGGGCAGCCTCGGCCGACAGGAGATGAGTGGGCGAATGATTCACCGCGATGTCACCGGCACGGTCGGCGGAACTCCGATGGTCGCGCTCGACCGGGTGGCGAAGGGACTCCCCGGCCGCGTCGTCGCCAAGCTGGAAATGCGAAACCCGTGCGGGAGCGTCAAGGATCGGGTCGGCGTTGCGATGATCGAGGATGCGGAGCGGCGCGGCGTCCTTCGATCCGGGGCAACGTTGATCGAACCCACCGGCGGCAATACGGGTATCGGTCTTGCCTTCGCCGCGGCCATTCGTGGATACCGGCTGATCCTCACGATGCCGGAGACGATGTCGACGGAGCGGGTCGCGCTCCTATGCCATCTCGGGGCCGAGGTGGTCTTGACGCCGGGAATCCTCATGGGGGCCGCGATTGCCCGCTCGAGGGAGCTGCTCGAGGAGACCCCGGGCGCCATCATGCTCGATCAGTTCACGAACCCCGCGAATCCGGAGATCCATCGGCGGAGCACGGCCATGGAAGTCTGGGAAGACACCGAAGGGGCGATCGACATCTTCGTCTCGGCGGTAGGCACCGGCGGAACCATCACGGGCGTTGGAGAAGTGTTGAAGCAGCGCAAGCCGGCGACCCGCATCATCGCGGTTGAGCCTGAGGGAGCGGCAGTGCTGTCGGGCCGGCCGGCGGGAAACCACCTCATTCCCGGTATTGGGGTCGGCTTCGTCCCGGAAGTATTGAATCGCTCAATCATCGACGAGGTCATCGCAGTCAGCGACGAGCAAGCATTCCAGCGCACGCGGCAACTCGCGCGGGAGGAAGGGATCCTGGCGGGTGTGTCCTCGGGTGCGGCGCTGCATGCGGCGCTGACCGTCGCAGCCAGGGAGGATGCGCGGGGAAAGCTCGTAGTGGTGCTCCTGGCCGATACGGGCGAGCGGTACGTGACGACGCCGCTGTTCGACCAGCGCGTTGCAAGCTCGGCGTCCATTGAGCCCGAGGGCGCCTAGCGCATGAACCACCCGAACATGCTTCCGCACGGTGAGGTAGGATCCCTTGCGCGCGGCCGGAGAAACGCCTGGGCGACTTGACTTCCCCGTGCTTGCTTGTTCACGTTAGTGGCTCCTCCGCGACCATGTCACCCCAACTTCCAATGCGTTTCCCGCGAGACTGTTTCGGCCCGAGAGGATGTGGGAGAGGCCCGCTTCGATGTGTACGCCCGACACCAGTTCTTCTCCGACAACCAGACCCAGCTCGAGCGCCCTCGGACTCGCGAGGCTGGGATCGAACACCGCAAGGTCGGAAGACTCCATCGCACCCAGGGAACGTCGTCCACGAAGGACGCTGCGCCAGAAATAATGGCGGCTCAGGAGCTGTCCCCCGATCTCAGCCGAAAAAAGGATTTCGTCTTGATAGCTCCCGCCGCGGCGGGACCAGCCCGCGTCGGCCGTCGCGTAAATCCATCCGGCCGACGTGCCCACGAGACCCCGAACAGCGGCGTCCAACATTCCGTTGCCCAGCGACGGGCTCGCACTCGGGGAGTATCCGCTCGGAGCCTTGACCTCGGCCGCGACACTCACGGGCACGCGGCCGTCCAGGATCCGAAATCGCCCGCCGAGGATCACATCGCCGATCCCGCTCGTGGTGTGCGTTGCTTCCGGAAGCACGCCGCCGAAGACGATCGCAGTCGGCTCGAAGAGCTGGACGCGCTTGTAGGCGAGCGACCCGTACGCCGTCAACCGATCGACGATTCCGTACTCGCCGTAGACCCGCAGCTCTCGATCACGGTACTCCGTGCCCCGCTCGGGGCGGCCCGGGCCTTCGAGTGCTGCCTTTTTCCCATCGGCGTTGAAACGGGTCCGGGTGCTCCACCAGGCGTAGGTGACGCGGAGGTAGGAATCTCTCCCCGGCTGTGTCCAGGCCCCGGCGAATGCCGCCATGGGAAAGACGAACGAGGCCGCGAGAATCGCCGCGACCGCGCGGAGGTGTGTCACGAGGGCGCCGACCCTGCTTTCACCCTCGACCGGATCGGGTTCTCCCGGCCGACCCAGATCCAGGCGCACGCGGCGGCCAGGAGCGCCAGCACGGCCGAGGCGCGCGCGGTCGCGCGAAACGCGGCGACGAACGCGAGCGCCATGGCTCGCCGTACCTCCGCGGCTTCCGCGGGAGCCAAACCGGCGGGCGGGTCCGCCGAGGCGAGCTTCGTCCGCTCGGCAAGAATCTCGACGCGGGCCGATGCGTCCAGCGGAAGCAACGCCACTCGGCGTTCGAGGTCGCGACCGTACACGCCGGCGAGCAGGATCCCCAAGAGCGCGATCGCCAGAAGGCCCGCTGCTCGCGATACGGCGTTGTTGACCCCGGATGCGATGCCCGCACTCCCCTCTCCCACCGCGTTCATGACCGTTGTCGTGAGCGGCGCGATGCTCACGGCCATCCCGAGCCCGAGCACGAGAACACCCGGGAAGAATGTCGTCCAGTAGCTTCCACCGATTCCCGGTCGGGCCAGCAGGAGGAACCCCATCGCGGCAACCAGGGGTCCGAGTATCAGGGGCCTACGCGGCCCGAACCGCGTCACCAGCCCCCCGGACCAGCGCGAGAGAACGAAGAGTACCGCGATGAACGGCAGCATCGCCGCCCCGGCGGCGAGCGGGCTCAAGCCCTGGACTTGAATCAAGTCGAGCGGGAGGAAGAAGAAGACGCAGGAGAGAGCGCCGTACAGAAAAAAGGTGAGGGCGTTCGCTCCCGTGAACGTCGGCGAGCGGAAGAGCGAAAGCGGCAGCATGGGAGAACTGGAGCGCGCCTCCACGATGACGAAGGCCGCCAAGGCCGCGCCGCCGAGTGCCATGCCCGCCATGACGGCGGGGTCGGTCCACCCTCGACGGGAGGACTCGATCAGCCCGAAGACGAGACCTCCCAACCCCACGGTCGCGAGCAAGGCACCGGGGAGATCGAGCCCGCGCGCATTCGGGTTGCGGCTCTCGGGCACGCGCCGGAGGAGGAAGAGCACCACCGCGGCAAGGGGCACGTTGAGCAGGAATGCCCAGCGCCACGAGAGCGTGACGAGCCAGCCTCCGAGCACGGGGCCGATCGCGGCCGTAATCCCACTAAAGCCGGACCACGTGCCGATCGCCTGTCCCCTCTGGGCCGGAGCAAAGGAGGCAGCGATGAGCGCGAGACTGCCTGGCACGAGGAGCGCGGCTCCCGCGCCCTGGATGGCACGAGCGGCGACGAGCCACGACACCGACCGAGCCAGGCCGCAGGCGATCGACGCCAACGTGAAGAGGAGGATCCCGAGGGCGTACACGCGCCGCCGCCCGAACCGATCGCCCAGCGAGCCGCCGACGAGGAGCAGCGCGGATAAGAAAAGCGCGTACGACTCGACGACCCACTGGACGTCCGCCCCCTGGGCCCCGAATTCCCGGGCGATCGCAGGAAGCGCGACCGAAACCACCGTGCCGTCGATGAAGGCGAGGCTCGAGCCGAGGATCGTCGCGGCAAGAACCCAGCGACCAACCGTGGGCACCGCCGCAGCGGCTCGAAGCCCCGAGCGGATCGCGGCCTCGTCGCAAGGTAGTCGAACCGCGTGAGACATGGTAACGGCGGAGGATACCAGACAGATCTGTCCTCCCGGCGCCAAGTCAAGTATCGTGCCCTGGAATTCGCCTGACGCGGGTGTCGGTCCGTGAAGCAAATCCAGGGAGGGCGGGAGCGTGACGTCATTCGTTCGGCGGATGGTCGGAGCTGCGAAACTCGACGCGGCGACGTACGAGGAGGTCGAGGCGGACAAGGGGGCGACGCTCCAGGCGCTCGGCGTCGTGCTTCTCTCGGCGACCGCGATCATGATCGGCGACTTCCACGATGGCGATCTCGATCTCATAGCGAAATTCCTCGGCGGGATCATCGGATGGATGATCTGGGTCTTCTTCATCTGGTTCGCGGGCGTCAAGCTGCTGCCCGAAGCGGAGACGCGATCCAACATCGGAGAGTTGGTCCGCACCACCGGGTTCGCGGCGAGCCCGGGGCTCGTGCGGGTTCTGGGCGTACTTCCCGGGGTGGGATGGCTGGTGGTCATCGTCGCCTGGCTGTGGACGCTGGCCGCGATGGTCCTCGCGGTGCGGCAGGCGCTCGATTACAAGAGCACGGTTCGCGCGGTGGTGGTCAGTGTGATCGGGTTCGGCGGACAGCTTTTCGTTATCTATCTGGAGTGGTTGATCCTCAGGGCCCTGATGGCCGCGTGAGTCGTCCTTGAATCACGAGAGATCGTCCCGGGTGCCGGTCTGGATCTTCCTGCCGGCGCTTCTGGGCGCCGCCTTCTCGCTCTACCTCGTGCTGCACGCGCATCGCGTGAACCACGGCATCGACGGTTTCCCTCTGGACGACCCGTGGATCCATCTCACGTACGCACGCAACCTGCACGACCATCTCTCGTTCAGTTATTTCCCCGGCGAGAGATCCACGGCGGGCTCGACCTCTCCCCTGTACACGCTGCTGCTCGCGCTGGGGTTCACGTTCACCCGAAACGAAAAGGTTCTCAGTTACGTTCTCGGGATTCTCTTTCATGCCGCGTTTCTCGGCGCGGCGGCGCTCTGGGCCCGGAAACGGCTCGGCGGCGCGGTTTGGGCCGTGGCGTTCGTCCTCTTTCTCGCCCTGGACCCGAGGATCGCGATTCTGTCGGTCTCGGGCATGGAGACGAGCCTGTTCCTCTTTCTGATCGCGCTCGCGTTCTGGGCGCGGGCAGAGAAACGATGGACGCTCGCCGGGGTCACGCTCGGTCTGGGAGTGTGGGTCCGGCCCGACACGTTCATCCTCGCGGGTGTCTTCCTGATCGCGGCGCTCCTGGAACGGTTTCAGTCTGCGCCCGCGGCGGCGGCGCCCCCCGCGGCGGCGCGCCGCGCACCGAAACGAGCAGCCGAAACCCATCTGCCCGCCGGCCGAGCCACACCGGTTCCCGACGCACCCCATCGAGCGTGGCTCCTTCCTTTCGGAGCGCTGGTCCTACTCTACTTTGGTTTCAATCTGGCCACCGGCGGCCGGATCATGCCGAACACGTTCGCGGCGAAGCACGCCTACTACACGACGCCGATCCTCCGTTTCATCACGCACGGCGTCCGGGAGTGCTTTCTCACGTCCGGGTTCTGGATCGTCACGCCGCTCGCGCTCGCGACCGTCCTCGCCGAGCTCATCCGGCTCGTTCGCAGGCAGCCGCTTCGCTACGCGGCGGAGATCGGCTGGGCGATCGCGCTTCCGCTCGCGTATGTCCTGTACGTCCCCACGGGGCACCGGTTCTCCCGCTACCTGGTGCCGGCGCTTCCGGCGGTCGCGCTGCTCGGGTTGGCGGCGCTCGGCGAGGCTTCGCGGTGGGGTGTGAAGGTGAAGCGCGCGCTCGCGTGGACGAGCCCGCGCGGCGTGATCGCGGCCTTGGTACTGATTGCGATCGTCGGGATGCAGGCCGCGAGCGCGCCCTCCGCCGACAAAGACTTCCACCGGTACTGTCTCTATCATTATCAGCGTCACGAGCGGTGCGGGCGCTGGCTCAAGGAAAACACGGCTCCCGCCGCGGTGGTCGCGACCCACGACGTAGGAGCAATCGCGTACTACTCGGATCGGAAGATTCTCGACATCGTGGGGCTGATCCAGCCGGACGCGGTCCCCCACCTCCACAAGCCCGACTACCCCGACTTTCTCGCGCGGTGGTTCGACCGGGAGCGCGTGACGCACCTCGCGTTTCTCGAGAACTGGATGGAGGTCGCGAATCAGAAGCCCCTCTGGGTCGCCGATGAGCAACCGGAAATACTGAGGGTCTACCCGTGGGTCCCGGGCAGAACCGTGCTCTTACCCGAAAGGGTGTCCGTCCTCGACCGGAGGGTCGTGGAGCTTGCGGAGGCGGGAAGCCTTCCCCAGGCGATCCAGGTGGCGCGGCGGTCGATCGAGCTCGCACCGAGGAATTCCAGGGCCTGGTATCTCCTGGGGGTGGTGCTGACGACGTCCGGGGACACGGGAGGCGCCGAGCGCGCGTATCGAACGGCGCTGGAGTATTTCCCCGACTACGAGGAGGCCCGGGAAGGTCTTCGGCTCTTGCTCGGAGATCTGGGCGCGGCCCAGCCCTCGAGCCCGGCGCGCTAAACCGCTCGCCTGCGTCCCTTAGGGGCCGCCCTTCTTCGGGCGCCCGGGATGCGGCGCCGGGGCGGCACCAGCGCAAGCGCGCTGCTCTGGCGCCAGGCCACGGCGAGCGATTCCGCAATCGCATCGGCCACCCTCCCGTTGTCCCAGTAACCCACGTGCGAAAGCGGATTCCATCGCGTGAGGAGGGAGCCCACGTCGATCGGGCGGTCTTCGGTGACAGCGGCGCGGTAGCCGGCATTCAGCGGCCGAAGCGGATAGCCGACCACGTCGTCGGGGTCGTAGAGGTTGATCCATGCGGCTTCGAGACCGGGATGGTGCTGAGCGAGCGCCGGCATGGGAAAGCGGATCGGCTCGCCGAACCTCGGGTAGCGAAGGCTCCAGAGGGCGATCGGGCTTCCCAGGGTGAACAGGCGCGCGAGCGTCTCTCCGCGCTCCAGTGGAGTCCCGTTGATGAGCGCGCGCACGCTCGGGCACATGAAGGAATTGTGCGGCTTCACGAGGTCGTAGACGTAGTTGCTCGCGATCACGGTTCCGAGGCTGTGCGCGACCAGACAGAGCGGCGCCCTCGGTCCCGCGCGTTCCGCGAGCCGCGCCAGGCCCGCAGCCACCTGCCGGTGGATCGCGTCGTAGGCCGTCCGGTCCGAGGGGGCGGGCTGATACGCGATCGCGTCGGCGGCGAAGTCGACCAGGAATCGGCGGAGGCGTCTGTATCGCATCGGGCCGGCGGGAACGAGCGTGCGCCAGAGCCGATCCTCCCGGTATTGCAGCGCCGCGCTCCAGTTGATCTCTTCGAAGACCAGTTCCGCTTGGGCGTTGGGCGCGTCGGCGCCGATGCGGCTGGCGAAACGACGCATGAGGGTGCGCTGCATCGCGGCCGAGTAACCGGGGTCGGTTCGGCCAATGCCGTGGATGAATGCGATGGCGATCGGATGAGACATGACGGGCCCTACGGATATCGGACCGTTTTGCCCTGGACTTGAGGGGTTTGTCGCGACGGATGCCGAGAGCAGAGTGAAGAAGTTTCACGTGCGGCGATGAAGCGGCGCGAAGAGAGAAAGCGGACCCGCACTACGCCGTTTGCCTGGACCCGTTCCGATACTGAGCGGCCCAGGGGATCTGCGGAGTCGGAGCGGCTCCTTCGATAGGCCCTACGGCAGAACGGCGAACCTCCGCGACAAGCTCTTCTCCCCGGCCTCGAGCCGGTAGAAGTAGACCCCGCCGGCCAGGCTCGACGTGAGGATCCGCGCCGCGTGCGGGCCAGGGTCCAGGATCGCGTCCACCGGCGTCAGCAAGAGCCGCCCGTTCACGTCGAACACGCGAAGCACGACACGCTCCCGCGCGGGAATCGAAAAGCGAACGTTCGTGAATGCCGACCCGGGGTTGGGCCGATTCTGCGCGAGCGAGAACTGAATCCCTTGAGCCTCGGACGCATCCGCCACGGCGCTGCTCGGGCCCACCCACCCGATATCGCCGTAAAGCTGCATCGTAAGATCCGTATCCGACGAGAGCGAGCTGTTGATCCCGGGTTCCATCAGCAGATTCGGTTCCGCCGAGACATCCCAGTGGGAGACGGAGGATCCGGGTGTATACGGATTGGGCGCGTACATCAGGGCGCGTCCCGCCGCGTCCGCACCCGCTCTCTTGGCCGGATCGAGGAGGAGCGTGGTGTTCATCCCGGACAGGTTTGCCTTGAGGAACGTGCCGTCGGATTGGCTGACGCGGACGGAGGGGATCGTGATCGTGGGGTCGGTCCCGCCCAGCCCGGCGGGCGGGCAGCCCGGGATGCTGTCCGCAACGACAACCCCGATCGCGCCCGCATTCTGTGCGTTCTTCACCTTGATCACGAACGTGCACCCGCCTCGGTCGAGGAGCACGATCTTTCCCGCCACGTCGTTCACGAGCGGCTCGCAGGCGTTGGTCACGACGCCCACGCCGTCGTTCGCGAGCGCCACGTCCCCGGTCACGCCGCTCTCGCTCAGCGGTGCCCCGAACGAGGCCTGACCCACTTCGTAATCGCCCGCGGCGAGAGGCGGAGCGTTCACATGCAGATTCGGCCCCGGCGCCAGGTAGCTCGGTGCCCGCGAGGTTACCAGCGCCCCGTCCCAAACCAGGGACCCGCAACTCACCGCCGATGCGGCACGCTGCGTGTTGTTCATCTCGTTCCAGTGGAGCCCGACCGATGGATCGAAGAGAAAGTGATCCCAGACGTGGGGGAAGCTGTTCAGGAACACCCCCGTCTGACCATTGGTCGTGGTGCTGAAACCCAGCCCGTGCCCGATTTCGTGGAGCACGACCGGGAAGAGCTCGATCTGGTTCCCCTCGTTTCCGTCGATACCGTAATACCAGCCAACGGTGAGGCACGTCGCGGTACCGACGGAGGAGTTGAACGTGGCGTTGATGTCGTTCTGCGCTGCGGAGAGATCCGCGCCGGCCAGCTTGTTCGCCAGCGCCTGGTGGTACCAGGTTCCGGAGAAGAGCGCGCCCGCGAAGTCACGGTGGACGGTCGTGGGGCCCGCGCTCCCAAGCACGCCGCTCACCGCGTCGCAGGTCAGCGGGTTGAACTGAGCATTCACCCGGATCTCGGTGGTGCTCTTGAGCAGAGTCCCCCAGATGGCGGCTGCCCGCTGGAAGACGAAGAGCCGTTGCGCACCGATCGTGGTGCCGGGGTTTCCTCCCACCGGCGCCGCCGCGGTGGGATCGTTGAACCCTTCGTTGGGGCCATCGTTGTTCACGATCGCGATGGTCGCCGCGTGGACTGCGGCGGGAGTGAGCGGATTGCCCAGCAGCACGGCACCGAGCAGGGCCACGGACGCAAGGACTTTGGAAGCCGCGAGGGCCGCAGAGAGTGAGTGGCGCGTCATCGCGGTCACCTCTCTTCCGATGCAGGACGCGGCGCCGGCGCGTCCTCGGCAGCGGCGCCCTCGGCCGGACCGAGGGCCGGGTTTCTCAATGCGCGCTCGGCGTTTTCTCGGCCGTCCACGCACTGGAAGATCCGCTTTCCGTCCGGGCCGATTCGGACCGTCGCGAACTCCTGGAATCGTCCCTGAAGATCCACGCTGACCGATCCGTCCGGGTGATGCACCTCGACGAGATCCGCGGGCGAATGGTCGAGGCGTTGCTGCTCCAGGTCCGAGAGGTTCTTCAATTGCTCGCGGGTGGGCATGCCGAGTTTGCCCGTTTCGGGGTCGATCCCGATCACCATCCCGGCCATCGCGGGACGCGCGGGCTCGGGATAGGCCGGGGCTGCCTGGGTGCATGCGACGAGGGGTTGGGCGTCCGGGCCCGCTGTACGCCCCGCGTCGACCGTTGCTGCGGGCGTTTCGACGGCCCGCGCGACGGCAAGCGCTTCCCCATCCCGAACGGCTGGAGGCGCGCTCGACCCGGAGGACCCCTTCGTGGGACCCCCGAACTTCAAAACGAGCCCGACCACCAGAAGCGAAGCCGCGAAAATCAGTAAAGATCGGGTCAATGTCGAGCGAGTTGTCATCGCGGAGCCCCCCTGGACCTGGATCGAAGAATTAGCCTACCGCACCCTCGCCATGAATCGGAACGTCCGCTCCGGCATGCTCTGCGCCCATTTGCGGCGGTACTCGAGACGCACGGTCTGGTGACCGGGCCGTGCCGCGCGGAAGCGCCACGTCTCGGTGCCGGATCCTCCCTGCTTCGCCACGTAAGCCGAGGTGCCTTGCTGTACCATCACGGTCCCTTCGGGATTCACCAGTACCCAGCTCATGCCAGTCGATCGATTGGAGTTGAGCATCACGGTCACCACCTGGCCCTGGCGCAGGTCGAATTCTCTGCCGTCGTCGGCCGCGGTGAGCGTTCCGACCCGCCCACTCGCCTTGGAGCCGTCGTCACTCCGGGCGGCGGTGCCGCGCGTGTCGGAGCCTCCTGTCTTCGCGAAGGCCTTGCCCTTCGAGCCACCGCTCTTCGAGCCGGCAGCCTTGATCTCGGTCTTCGACCCGGCGTCCGCGGTTGCCCCCGGTTTCTCCCCTTTCTGACAGCCGGCGGCCGCCAGGATCAAGATGCCAACCACAGCGAGAACGCGGAACGACGAACTCATCGTGTCCCTCCTCTCCTTCAACCCCAACCACCTCATGGCACGTCCTGTCGCACGTCCATCGCCCCTGGAGCTGGCAACGGGTAGAATACGGCTCGGGGCCCTTGCAAAGCAAATCCTCCGATGACCGTTGAGAATGCCGCGTGCGCAGGGGTATCGTGCGCCCATGTCCACCCGGACGCCTGCCGACATCCGTACCGCTGCCCGAAGACTCTCGGCGGCGGACCATCCCGGAACGATCCGTTCCTTCTATCCGTTCTGGGACGCGCAGTACCGGCCCTTCCTCCTCAAGGCGGTCGAGGCGCTGCCCGCCGATCGCTTCGATTTCAAGCCGCGCCCCGAGATGTTCACCGCGCACCAGGTCATTCTCCACATCGCCGAATGCGAGCGCGGGTGGATCTATCACACCGTGGAGGGTGGGCCCTACGAGGAGTGGGTGGTCCCGCACCGGGATCCCGCCCAGGGATGGGAGAGCGCCTACGACGCGCCCACCCACGAAGCGCTCCTGGCCGCGCTCGAGGAGTGGCACCGGCACACGCAGCACTGGCTCGATCAACCGGCGGCCGAGCTGGGGCGCGTGATCACGCATCGGCCCCCGGATGGCCCGGAGCGCCGTTTCACGCTGCACTGGATCCTGGATCTCCTCCAGCAGCACGAGATCCACCACCGTGCCCAGCTCATCCTCTATTTCCGACTCATGGGACTTACGCCGCCGCCCTCAATGTGAGGCCGAGCGCGCCGGCGGCTCACCCGGGCCTGGCGCGGATCACCCCGAGGGCTTGTCGTATCGCTCCGAGGTGATAGGCGGTGTGCGTGACCATCGCCATGGACCCCCCGACGGCGTCCTCCTTCTCCCACGTCGCGGGATCCTTCATCAAGCGCGTCACCCTCGCGTATTCCTCGCGAAGCTCGACGATGGTCGCACGCCACGCTTCCGGGGTGACGGGGCGATCGCTCTCCCAGATCTCCAGCCAGTTGACCTTGCCCACGGACTCCCCGCGAATGGACGCCTGAAGCACCCGAAGATAGAAGGCGACATGCCTCACGTGGGCCGCGACACTCGCGCGTCGATCCGAAGCCCGGCTCGAGGCTTCCTCCGCCGTCACGTGCTCCAGGGTCTCGAAGAAGGACGTGCCCTGGTCGAGGTAAATGCCGTGAACCCGCTCGAAGGTCTCCTCGAGGAACTCGAGAATCTCCTTCTGGAACTGCCCGCTGGTTGCCTGCTCCGTCATCGCATTCCCCAATCCGGTCGTGGATGAAACGCTGTGGCAACGGCAGTTAGAAGGAATTTACTTTCTCTCTCGATTTTCGCTTGGTCGGGGCCCCCCCGACCAAGCTAGAATCCTCGCGTTCAACCCTGGCATCAAAGCCTTTCTTGCAACCTTTATCCGCCGTTTGTCTCCGTCGACCCTTCGGAGAGCACAGTCCATGCATCGCCCAAACCCGTTCTGCCTCATGTTGTTGTTTTCATTTCTGACCCTGGGCTGCGCGGCTACGCGCCCCCACCTGAAGCCGGAAGTGACTCGTGGCCTCTTGGGCTTGGCGCCCGAGCCGACCGGTATGGCGAACCCTACGCCCCTGCTGGCGGCGAGCGTGGCGAGGTCCATGCCCGAGCGAACGGCCTGTGTGGCGAAGTACATGCCCGAACGGACGACCGGTCGCAACCAGACCGGAGCCGCATCCTACTATCATTCCTTCTTCGACGGGCGTACGACCGCGAACGGGGAGACCTTCAGCAATCAACTGATGACGGCCGCTCACCTCACCCTCGATTTCGGAACCCGCGTGCGCGTGACGAACCTCGGGAACTTGAAAAGCGTGATCGTCACGATCAACGATCGGGGCCCCTACGTGAGCGGCAGGATCATCGACCTCTCGCGCCGCGCCGCGCACGCGCTCGGGTTCGTGCATGCCGGACTCACCCGGGTCCGGGTCGAACCTCTGTCGTAGTTTCGGATCCGAAGGTACTGCCCCCTAGCGGAGTGCCGGCATCGCCCTAGCGGACGGCGGGCGTCGTGAGCCCCTCCACCTGATTCTGAACCTGCCTGCGAAACTCGAGGGGGCTCGAGATCCTGTCGAATTGCTCCGGGGTCCCACCCGTGCCGCGCACGATCACGGTGCCGAATCCGAGCATTCTCCCGAGTGGCGTTTCATGCACCCCGATGCTTTCGATCTTCACGAGGAGCAATTCGACGGTCCTTCGATTCACCAGGCCGGTCTTGATCAGGACACGCCTGCTGGTGACCGCGATTTCGGTCGCATTTCGGTTCACGACCCCGATTCCCACCAGCGCGAGGGCGGCAAGGAAGAGAAGGAGCCCCACGACCCCCATCGCGCCGGCGAGTCCGTGCGGACGCAGGGAGGGGATCACCGCCCCGGCGAGGAGACCGATCCCGATCACGCCGATGCATCCGCCGACCAGCGCGGGCCAGAGAAGCACGATCCAGTGGAGCCGAGCTCTGTACAGAACCGTCTCGCCGCCGATGAGACTTTTTTCGGTGTAGCCCAAGGCAACTCCTCTCTCTCATTGCAGAAAGGCGCCGGAATTCGGGAGCGCCGAGAATCGCCGATCGGAGGTGGAGGCGCAATCCCCTTGTGGTTTAGGATGAGGTGCCATGGCTTCCCCCACGGAACGCGTATCCATCGACCCGGACCTCTGGACCGCGGTCGACCGCTACATCACCGGTCTCCTGGCACCGCACGATCCCGCGCTGGAATCAGCGCTCGAGGCGAGCGCGGCCGCGGGGCTGCCCGAGATCCAGGTGTCGCCGAACCAGGGGAAGTTCCTGAACCTGCTCGCGCGGCTGCAATCCGCGCGCGCGATCTTGGAGTTGGGGACCCTGGGCGGCTACAGCACGATCTGGCTGGCGCGCGCGCTCCCCAAGGACGGCCGCCTGGTCACGCTGGAGGCCGATCCCAAGCACGCCGAGGTCGCCCGCGGGAACATCGCCCGCGCCGGCTTGGCGGGCATCGTCGAGCTGCGTCTGGGAGCGGCGCTCGAGACGCTGCCGAAACTCGCCGCCGAGGGACGGGGTCCCTTCGATCTGATCTTCATCGACGCGGACAAACCGAACATTCCGGAATACTTCGCGTGGGCGCTCAAGCTCTCGCGTCGAGGCAGCCTGATCCTCGTCGACAACGTCGTGCGGGACGGCGCGGTAATCGACGCCACGAGCGCCGACCCGAGCATTCAAGGTGTCCGTAGATTCAACGAGCTGCTGGCCGCCGAGCCCCGGGTGAGCGCCACGGCGATCCAGACGGTGGGGAGCAAGGGCTACGACGGGTTCGCGATCGCGCTCGTCACCAACGACGCCCCGGGGGACATGGACTGCCCGGCTCACCTGCCTCGCGCATAGCAACGAATCGGGCCGCAGCCGTGGCTTCAGAATCGCCACCCACGACCGATAGGAGGAACATGCGCGAGAACCCCGAACGCATCCCGGTCGTCGTGGAGGAAGCGTACGACGACATCGCCCGGCGGGTCGCCCGCCGCATGGCGGACCTCATGCGAAGCCGGCGCGAGGCGGGGAAAGCGACCGTCCTGGGGCTTGCGACCGGTTCGACACCGATCGGGACCTATCGCGAGCTGATCCGGCTTCACCGCGAGGAGGGCCTCGATTTCTCCGCGGTCCAAACCTTCAATCTCGACGAGTACTACCCGATGAGCCCCCAGAACCTTCACAGCTATCACCGGTTCATGTGGGAGAACCTCTTCGATCACGTGAACATCGAGCCCAAGAACGTGCACATCCCGCGGGGAGACATTCCGCGCGAGAAGATCGAGGCGCATACCCGCGAATACGAGCTCGCGATCGCCGAGGCGGGCGGCATCGATTTCCAGATTCTCGGAATCGGACAGACGGGCCACATCGGCTTCAACGAGCCGGGCTCGAGCGCTTCCTCGCGCACCCGTATCGCGGTCCTCGACACGATGACGCGGCGCGTGGCGGCGGCCGATTTCTTCGGAACGGAGAACGTCCCCGCCGAGGCGATCACGATGGGGGTGGGCACGATCCTCGAGGCGAAGGAGATCGCGCTCGTCGCGACCGGTGAGCACAAGGCCGACATCGTGAAACGCGCCGTCGAGGGGCCGATCGACCGCTCCGTGGCGGCGACATATCTACAAGAGCATCGCAACGCCACGGTCTATCTCGACGCCGCGGCAGCGGCGGAGCTTACCCGCCGCAAGACGCCCTGGCTCCTGGGCGAGATCGCGTGGACCCATGCGCTCGAGATGGAAGCCGTCGCGTGGCTCAGCCGGATCACGGGCAAGTCGGTTCTCAAGCTGGACGACGTGGACTACCGCGAGCACCACCTGACCGGGCTCCTTGCCCGCTACGGCTCCTCGGGAGAGCTCAACGGGATCGTCTTCAACGCGCTCAGCGCCAAGGTCCGCGGGCGGAGCAAGCTGCCCATGGGGAAGTGCGTCATCGTCTTTTCCCCGCATCCCGACGACGACGTGATCTCGGCAGGAGGCATCCTCCGCAAGCTCCACCAGAACCAGAACGAGGTCGTGGTGGCCTATCAGACCTCGGGCAACATCGCCGTCTTCGACCACGAGGTGCGCCGCTACATCGATTTCATGCGCCGGACCGCCCACGACTTCGACTATGGGAACGAGCGGCTCGCCCCCCTGCTCCAAGAGGTGGAGGACTTCCTCGCGCGCAAGGAGCCTGGGGAGGTGGACAGCGACGCGGTGCTCATGCTGAAGCGGCGCATCCGGGAAGTGGAGGCGCTGTCCGCGATCCAGGTCTTGAACATACGGCCCGAGCAGGCCCGCTTTCTCAACCTGCCTTTCTATCAGACCGGCCAGGTGCGGAAGGATCCGATCGGACCTCGCGATGTCGAAATCATCCTGGCGCTCCTCGAGGAGGTGCTGCCCGACATCATCCTGGTCGCGGGCGATCTCTCCGACCCGCATGGGACCCATCGCATGTGCCACGACGCGATCGAGCGCGCCCTCGAGCGCTGCTCGGGGGAGCCGCCGGAGATCTGGTACTACCGCGGCGCGTGGCAGGAATGGTCGATCCCCGAAGCGGACATCCTCGTTCCGATGTCCGAGGAAGAGTTGGGGCGCAAGATCAGCGCGATCTTCAAGCATCAAAGCCAGAAAGACCGCGCCCCCTTCCCCGGGGTGGACGAGCGCGAATTCTGGCAGCGCATCGAGGAGCGCAACAAGCAGACCGCGCACCTCGTGGATCAGCTCGGACTGCCGGAATATTTCGCCATGGAGGCGCTCGTGGTGCGCCGGGCGGCGTCGGTACCCGTGCCGCCGGCGCCGACGGTGCCTGCCGGACCCGCGGCGCGGGAGGCGCGAAAGAAGTCCTGCTGAGCCGGAATCACGCGTGACTCCCCGGGCCGGCCGGGTCAATACCCCAGATAAGCGCTCCAGCGCGGCCCGTTCAGGTGCGCTCGCGCTTCGTTCCTACGGCGGGTATGAGACCGACTCTTGCAACTGTCTGGAGGGCGCAGCTGTCTTTGGGTGTACACTCCCTGACTGCGACACCCCCCATCCGGCATCCGGTCGGAGCCACAATTGTTGCTCCGCAGAAAACCGAAAAGGCGGCTCTCGATGAAAACGCCCTCGCTCGGTCTCAGCTTCGCGCTCCTCTTTTTCACTGCAACGTCTCCGGCTTCCGCTCAGTACATCTACCTCGACTCCAATGCAGATGGCGTGCACACCGCCGCCGACCAGCTTCACGCGGTCGGGCCCACCGTGGTCGACATCTGGCTCGACACGGGACACAACCGGGATGGGTCCGCGACGGTGTGTGCGCCCGCCCCGGCGACCCCGATGAACATGTTTTCGTACGAGGCGAGCCTGGAAGCGAATGGCGGAACGGTGGTCTTTTCCTCTTATACCAACAGGGTGGCACAGATGGGGCCACTCTATCCGCCGCACGCACCGGACGGCACGCGATTCGCGACCGGACCGTTCGCTACCCCGGTCGGCGCTGTTCTTGCCCCCGGCAAATATCAGCTCGGGACTGTAACGGTGAATGTCTTATCGGGGATGCCTTCGATTCGATTCGTTCCGACGATAAATGACTTTGGGTCTTACACTCTCTTCGGGTCGTTTTGCGACGGTACCGATTATCTGAACAGCATCGTCCTCGGTACCGACTTTTTCGATGCGGACGGACTTCCGTATGGTACCGGTGGGACGCCCAACCGAGCTCCGACTCTGTCCCCGCCCGCCAACATGACGGTCTCGACGGGAGAAAACGCCGTGCAACCGATCACCGCCACCGATCCGGATGGGCAACTCTTGACTTTCGCGAAGATCTCGGGCCCTGGGTTCCTGACGGTGTCGACAACGGATCAAGGAGCAGGCACGGCACACGGCGAGATCCGGTTGACGCCCTTTGCCTCCGACACGGGCACGGCAACGGGAAGCGTAGGCGTAAGCGATGGTACTGAGTCGGATCAGGCGACCTTCTCAATCGAGGTGGCCGCGGCGCCCAATCATCTCCCCTTTGTGTTTCCGACCCCCAGGCTGACCGTGGTTGCAGGAGAGGTAGGGAACCTGCCTTTGAACGCAGGTGATCCCGACGGCGGGACCCTGCACTTCGCAAAGGCCGCGGGCCCGGCATACGTTCGCGTGAGAGAGCTCGTAACAGGGTCCGGAGGCGCATCCGCAGTCCTCACCGCTTCCCCTACCCTGTGCGATGCTGGCACTGCGATCGCCACTGTCTCGGTCTCGGACGGCGTAAGCCAGGGGCAGCGGCAAGTGGAGGTGAGTGTCGTTCCTCCGTCTGCGCCGCCCGACTCGATTGTGCGGCACTTTTCATACGGCCCTCCCGGATTGGCGATCGCAGTCGGGTCCGGTGACATGAACGGGGACGGTAATATCGACGTGGTTGCCGCCGATTCAGAGCGGGGGACGCTCTCCGTTTTACTGGGCCGGGGAGATGGAAGCCTGTCGCCTGCAGTGTCCTACCCGATTGCCGCCGCCATCCCGGTGTCGCTTGCGATTGCGGACCTCGACCGGGACGGCCATCTGGACGTGGCGGTCCCAAGCTATGGAGGGGCCAGCGTAAGCGTCCTGCTTGGAAGAGGCGATGGGACGTTCCTCCCACGCGCCTTCTACGACACTGGGAGTGGACCCTACGGAGTCGCCGCGGCGGACCTCAACCGCGACGGCATCCTCGACCTGGTGACGAGCAATCAGAACTCGGGGACTGTTTCCGTCCTGGTCGGCATGGGGGACGGTACATTCGCGGCGAATCGGGACGTTCCCGCGGGACTCAAACCCTCCGCGCTAGCCGTGGGCGATTTCAATCTCGATGGCCGTCCCGATGTCGTTGTCGC
>DASXQO010000179.1:0-16587 GCA_036507115.1 Candidatus Eiseniibacteriota bacterium
TGCGGGCGCGGACCGCGGTGCGGCGGGGCCTGCGGGCGGCCACCCCGCGGGTGCGGATGCCGTTGCTGATTCTGGACCAGGAATTCCAGCTCTTCGGGCGGGATTCGGTTTCCGTATTGAGGATGCTCTTTGATCACGGGCCTCCCGCCTGGGCGCGGATGCTGCGGCCGCGGATTGTCCGGCCGGGCATGCGGCGGCCGGGCATGCGGCGGCCTGGAGTGCGGCGGCCGGGAAACCCTCTGCGGGTGCCCGCTTCCCCTCGGCTGCCAATCGCGGTCGCCGGGCTTCCCGGGACGCTGCGGTTTGGGACCCGGGCCTTGAGGTCCCCTCCCCCAGGGCTTCCCCGCGGGCTGCTTCGGAGCGGGCCAACGCTTCGCGCCGGCGGGGGCGTCGCTCTGTTGGCCGCGCCGAATCGGCGGCGGCCCCTCGGGCCGATCCGAGCGGAACGGACGCGGCGAGGGGACGCGCCCCTGGGAATCCGGGTCCGGCCTCGAGGCCCTGCGGGTGGAACGCTTGGTCGGCTTCATAGGAAGGCTTGAATCATACCATGGGGTCCGGGGCAGAGGACAAGGGTAGGCACTCAGGAAAGGGAAGCGCGCACGAGATCGCTCAGCAGTTTTCCGTCGCCGCGGCCCTGCGCGCGGTTCTGCACTTCCTTCATGACGCGCCCCAGGTCCTTCATCGAGGAAGCATTCAATTCGGAGATCACAGTACGGACCAAGTCGCGCGATTCCGCCTCGGAGAGCGTCGCGGGCAGGTATTCCTCCACGATCGCCAGTTCGCCCTTGATCCTCGCGACGTCCTCGGTTTTTCCGAGCTTCTCATACTCGGCGATCGAGTCCTTGAGCTTCTTCGCGTACGACTGAAAGGCGCGGATCGCGTCCGGGTCCGGGAGCGTCGTGATGGAGACGTCCTTCTTCTTCTCGAGCAGGACCTGGCTCCGGAGCATGCGCAGCGTGGAGAGACGCACCGGATTCCCGCCCTTCAATGCCGCTTTCATGTCCTCGTTCAGGCGATCCTCGAGCATCGGGCGCGAGTATACCAGAATGTTGACATAGGGAGGAAAAGCGGCCAAACTGCCGCACTCCAACCCCATACCGTCGGTTTTCCGGAGGAAAAGAATGATCCGGTTTTGTCTCCGAGCCGCCCTCAGTGTGCTCCTGGCGGCTCCATTCGCCGCGTCCTCGGCGCGCGTGGCCTTCGCGGTGGAGGAGCGCGTGTGGCTCTCGCTGGAAGCGGGAGCCGATCTCTACGATCCCGAGCAGGCGCTGCGCGACGCGCCCGCGTTCGGTCTGCGCGCGGCCGGATTCCTCAACCGATGGGCGGGTGTGGAAGGCCTGTACCACCGGGCTTCTCCCGGGCAGGATCCCACATCCCTCGGCGACGCGACCTTCACACACTACGGCGGGGGCTTGATCCTCACGCCGCAGCGTTTCGCATGGACGCTGCCTTACCTCTACGGGGGCGTCGGCTCGGTCAAGGTGGAGCGGGACCTATACGGCTCCGAGTCGAACGGAGCGATTCACGGCGGTCTGGGTGCGGTATTTCGCGCGGGGGAGAGGATCGGCATCCGCCTGGACGCGCGGGACGTGAGTTACAAGCAGACGGATGGTCCCGGGCGTCGCACACGGGTGAACGACATTCAGATCTCGAGCGGCGTGACCGCGTTCCTGTTCGGCCGGCCGCGCGATACGGATACGGACGGCGTTCCGAACAAGAACGATCGCTGCCCCGACACGCCGAAGGGCTCGATCGTGGACGCGGGCGGATGCCCGCTGGACACCGACGCGGACAAGGTCTTCGACGGACTGGACAAATGCGCGGAGACCCCGGCGGGAGCGTCGGTCGACGCGAACGGCTGCCCGCTCGATGCGGACGCGGACGGCGTCTTCGACGGAATCGACAAGTGCAACGATACGGCCAAGGGGATCCTGGTCGACGCGCAGGGATGTTCCTTGGACAGCGACGGCGACCAGGTTTTCGACGGGCCGGACAAGTGTCCGGACACTCCGAAAGGTTCGCGCGTGGACGCGGCCGGCTGCCCACTCGACGCGGATGGAGACGGCGTCCCGGACGGTGTCGACACCTGCCCCTTCACGCCCGCAGGCGCGCCGGTGAACGCGGGAGGATGCCCCATCGCGCAGAGCCCCTACGAGCGCGACCTCTTCGATGACTGGATCATCCGCCTCACCAACCTTGAATTCGTTCCGGACTCCGTGAAGCTCACGCCCCAGGGCCTCGCCCGGATCGATTCCGTGGCCGCGGTGCTGGCGCAGTGGCCGATGCTCAAGCTCGAGGTCGGCGTGCACTCCGACAATCTGGGCGAGGACGCGAGGCGCCAGCCGCTGAGCCACCTCAGGGCGCGGTACCTCCTCCAGTACATCTATTCGAAGTATCCGGGCCTGAACGCGAAGAACTATTTCTACACGGGCTACGGCGACACCCAGCCGCTGGCGTCGAACAAGACCCCCGAGGGACGCGCGAGGAATCGCCGCGCCGAGTTCCGTCTCGTGAACATGGACGCGCTCACGAAGGAACGCGAACGGCGCCTGTCGCTCGGAACCGCCCCGGTCCCGCCGGCGCCCGGCCTCCCGAGAGCGCCGGGAGAGCCGATGCCGGAGCCCGCGCCGACGACTCCGCCCGAATCCACCGTGCCTGCAACGCCGGCGGCGCCTTCAGGGACCGCGGCGCCTTCAGGAACCGCGGCGCCTTCGGGGACCGCAGCGCCTTCGGGTATCGCACCCGCGGGGGCTCCCGAATCCGCTCCGACGGGAGCGCCGGAGGGAAAGGGCTCCGCCCCCGCTGGAGCTCCGGCAGCGCCGGGCAATTCCGCGGCGCCGGAGGCGTCCAAGGAACCCACGGGAAAAATCCCTCCGGCTCCGATACCGCCGGACTCGATTCCGCCGGCGCCCTCACCTCCGGATTCGATGCCGCCGCCGCCACCCCCAACGCCTGCGCCGCCCGACTCCAACTAGGCGCGGCGCCGCGACCGGTCTTCTTCCTCTTCGATCATCGCTTCCAGTGTGGAGCGAAGGGGTGTCGGATCGAACCCCAGCTCCGCGCGGGTCCGCGCGTTTTCGACGGGCGCGAGCCGCTTCAGATGGCGCACGAGTTCGCGTGGGAGCACGAGATGTCGCAGGAAGGAATGCCGTGGAAGGACCGGCGTGAGGTGCCCCATCTCCTCGACCAGGAGATCGGGGACTCGGCGGCGCGGAGCCGGAACTCCGGAGAGCTCGGCCAGAAGCTCGTAGACCTCACCTAACCGGATACAGTCCCCCGTCGCGAAGTAACGGCGGCCGCCGTGCCCCCGTTCGATCGCCGAAGCGACGCAGCGGCCCACGTCGCTCCCAGCGGTCGTCGCCAGCCAGACATCGCTCAGCAGCCGGAACGGAAGTTCGCGGCTCACGAAGGCCTTCACGAGGCCTCCCAGGATCGTCGTGGCGCCGGGCTGCGCGAGCACGCCGGGGCTCACCACGATCGTCGCCATGCCGCCCGAGCGGTTCGATTCGAGCACCATGGCCTCCGCTTCGAACTTCATCCGGACGTATTCGGATTCGTAGCGGCCTTCCGGCGGGGTTTCTTCGTCGACCGGCCGGCTCGGGTCCCCCCGCTCCTGCACCGTGCCCGTATAGCCGATCAGCACGAAAACCCGGACGCCCGCGCTCTGCGCCTCGCCGAGGAGGGCTTCCGTGCCCGCCACGTTGATCCGCCTCTGCGCGGCGCGCGCCAGACTCGCGAATCCGGTCCGCGCGGCGGCGTGGACCACGACATCACAGCCCTCCGCGAGTCCCCGGATCGATACGGGCTTGCCGAGGTCTCCGCGTACGACCTCGATCGGCGGAGGCGTGGACTCCTGTAATGTGCGGCGCCGCGCGAAAACGGCGTCCACGGGCGCCTGGTGCCTCAGGATTCGGACCGGGACCTGGAATCCCGCCAGCGCGGGCCATAGAGCGCGGCCGATCGTGCCGGTCGCACCCGCGACGAGAATTCGCTTGGGACGGTATGGAGATCGCATGGCGTGTGGGGCGCGGCGCGCGAACGTCGCATGGCGTAGGGGCGCGGTGCGCAAGGCGTCAAGTTTATCACTCCTTGACCCCCGATACGCGATGGAGTCTTCTTCCCGCATGGCTCCGGACGCTCCGTCCCACGAGCGAAAATCCGTCTTCTTCCTGGCCCGATTCGAGCGCTGGGCGTTGCCCCGGATCGCCGCGGCGCTGCCCCGGTGGGTGGTTCCGGATCACCTGACGTTCCTGGGCGTTCTGGCCGCGACCTGGATCGCCGTGGCCTATGGTCTCTCGAACCGGAACGAGGCCTGGCTCTGGGCGGCGAGCGCCGGCTTGGTGGTCCACTGGTTCGGTGACAGCCTGGACGGAACCCTCGCCCGCGTCCGGAAGATTGAGCGGCCGCGGTACGGCTTCTACCTGGACCACCTCACCGACGCCTACTCGACCACGGTGATCGGAATCGGTCTCGGGCTCTCCCCGTACATGCTGCTCTCCGTCGGCCTCGCGATCGTGATCGCCTACCTCGTTCTCTCCATCAATGTCTATCTGGAAACGCACGCGTTCGGCGAGTTCCAGTTCGGGTACGCGTGGATGGGGCCGACCGAGGCCCGCGCTCTCTTGATCGCCTTGAACACGCTCGCGCTCTTCCGCCCTCCTCTCCCGTTTCATGTCGGCGTGGTGGGCGCGACCATCTTCGACGTGGCGGGTGCCCTGGGCGCGGTCGCCATGGCCGGACTTCTCGTCGCGCGCGTCGTAAGAAATCTGAAGCGGCTCTCGGCGATGGAGCCCCCGAGAAAATAGCCAAATCTTCGAATCTGCAACTTCCCCGCATGCTCCGTCTCGCGGTCTGCAAGAGTTTCCCTGGCTCATGCCGACCAACAGGCGCCCGCCCGCGCGCTGCTACTGCCTGAATTCCACCCGCCTTGCGTCTTGCGAGCGGCTAATTGGTTGCTCCCAACCGGATCGGGACCTCATCCCGCACATCGCGCAATACGCAAGAAATCCCGGCACGCGAACTGCTTTGACCCCGCATCGTCAGGACTGCGTCCGCCAGGACGCTTCAAACGCGGCGAGAGGACCGGGTTCGGGTTCGATCGCCGAGAAGAGAACACGCAAAAACGTACCGAGGAGGTTCGACGTGCGCCAAGCATTTCGCGCGGCTCGCGCGGGCGCGTGGCTCGCTCTGATTTTCGCCGCGCTCAACGCCGCCCCCGCCCTGGCGGGGCCGTACACGCGCTTGCAAGTGCTCATGCCTGGCGAGACCGCTGCGCCGGGGACGGGAAGCGGCAAGACGGGCTCGCCGAAGGCTCAGGTCGTCGGCATTCCATTCGATATCACGGTACGAGCCTGCGACAACACGTGGACTCTAGTCACGACGGTCTCGAACAGCATCCAGATCACGTCCTCGGACGCGAGCGCGACGCTCCCGCAGCCTGCACAGCTGCAGTCGGGCACCCGCACGTTTACGGTGACGATGAACGCCGGGGGCTCTTTCAATGTCTTGGCGCATGATCAGACGGACAACACGATCCCGGACGGCGCGTCCGCGCTTACAACGGTCCAGGTGCTTGCCGGCTTCACCTTCGAGAGCATCTCCCAGAAGCACAAGTACGCGGGAGTCCCCGACGCGACGACGCTCACGGCGCGGGACCCGAACGGGAACGTAGTCACGGGGTACACGGGCCCCGCGGGCTTGAAGGAGATCACGAGCTTCGGCGACGGCCGGGTGTCTCCGACGCAGGTGACGCTCACGAACGGCGTGTGGCAGGGCAACATGACCATGTTCCGCGCCGACGAGACGAGCATCAACCGCGGCAACGTGAACAAGTACGCCTACGATCTCAACAATCCTTCCAAGAACGGTTCGAGTGATCCGTTCATCGTGCACCCGGGTTCGTTCTCGCGCGTCCAGATCATCGTGCCGGGCCAGACACCGCTTCCCGGGAGCGTGAGCGGCTACACCGGCTCGCCCGCGACCCAGGCCGTCGGCACCGGATTCGCGGTGAGCGTCTACGCGACCGATCCGTACTGGAATCCCCTTCCGAGCGGCGACAACGTCCGGGTGACGGCGACCGGCTCCTATACCTCCTCGCCGACGCAGGGCGCGCTCTCGAACGGCTTCCGCCAGTTCACGGTCACCCTGAACACGGTCGGGACCCAGACGGTCTCCGTGACGGACCTTACGAATGGTTCGATCACCGGAACGACCAGCCCGCCCATTCAGGTCATCCCGGCGGGAGTGAGCGGCTTCGCCTTCAACACCATCGTCGGGCCGGTCACGGCCGGCGTGCCGACATCGGTAACGATCCGCGCCGTTGATTCTGGCGGCAACACCGTCCCCACCTACGCCGCGGACGCGATCCTGGCGGCGAACACAGGTACGGGAAGCATCACGCCCGACCAGATCACGTTCAGCGCCGGCACGTGGACCGGTCTCGTCACCTTCATGGGCGCGGGCGGCTCGGTGGCGCTCACGTGCGCCGACTACTCTGCCCCGCCGCGGATCGGTACCAGCAACACCTTCGTCGTGAACCCGGGCCCGTTGTACGGGCTCCAAGTACTCCTTCCCGGGGAATCCGCCAGGGGAGGCACGCCGACGGGCAAGACCGGCACACCGACCAATCAGAGCGCCGGCGCGCCGTTCACGGTGACCGTGCGCGCCGTCGATCAGTTCTGGAATCTCGTATCCGGGGTGAACGACCGGATCGTGCTGACCTCGACCGACACCTTCGCCTGGATGCCCGCGGACACGGTCCTGGTCAACGGCCAGTGCCTGATCCCTACGCGTCTCCACAAGAGCGGCTACCAGACGATCACCGCGCGCGACTCCACCAACACCTCGATCCAGCCGAATACGTCGAGCCAGGTGCTCGTAATCGGCGGACCCTTCGCGCGTGTCCTGATCCTGGCGCCCGGCGAGATCATAGCACCCGGCACCGCCACCGGCCGGGCCGGCACGGCGACCGACCAGTCGATCAACTACGCCTTCACCGTCACCATTCTCGCCACGGACCAGTGGTGGAACCCGGTCGGCGGGGTCTCGGACGTCGTGCACCTCACCTCGGGGGACCCGCTGGCGCAGCTTCCACCGGATCAGGCGATGGTGGACGGCGTCGCCCAGATGTCCCTGCGCCTTTCGACCGGTGGATTTCAGCAGATCAGCGTCACCGATGTCACGCAGCCGTCGAAGACCGGGAGCACCACCCAGGTCCGCGCGATCTCGAGCGGGTTCCACCTCGAGGCTGCCGTTTCCCCGGCCACCGCGCGCGCGGGGGAGCCGTTCACGCTGACCGTCAAGGTGACCAACGACGCCGGGAGCGTGATCCAGGAGATCAATTCCTTCGTCACGGTCCAGGTGAAGAACGCCTCCACGCAGGCCGCGGGACAGGGAGCGCTTCTCACGACCCAGTTCCAACTCTTGCAGGGACAGCGCTCCGTTTCGGAGACCTACACCTTCGCCGAGCCGATCATCATCATCGCGAACGACGACGCGGGGAACGCGCCCGCCACGAGCAACGTCATCACCATCACGCCCGGTCAGCCGACCGCTATCCGATTGAGCAGCGACCCGTCGTGGGTGGGCGGAAACCGGCACGCCGCGATCACCGCGCGTGTCGTGGACGATTTCGAGAACGGAGTCCCCGGCGAGCCCATGGCCTTCAGCCTGCTTTCTGGCACCGGGACCCTCAGCGCGACCGACAGCATGAGCGACGCCTCGGGTTACGCCCGCGCGGACTTCCTGAGCCCGAGAACTCCCGAGACGGACCGGATCCGGGCCACGTCGAACGGACTCACGCGCGATCTGGACCTCGAGGTCGCGTTCGTGGATCCGAACGCCGCCGGCGGCACCGCGTACAGCTATCCCAATCCGTTCCATCCGCCCAACCAGCCGGCAACGATCGCCTACAAGATCGACGACGACGCCTCGGTCACGCTCCGCGTCTACTCCCAGGCGGGGAAACTCGTCCTGCGCGAGGAGTTCCCCCGCGGCGCGGTGGGCGGGCGCGCGGGTCTCAACCAATTCGTGTGGGACGGGAAGAACGGCAAGGGAGAGCTGGTCTCGAGCGGAGGCTACATCGTCCTGATCGAGGCCCAGGGCGCGAGTGAGACGCTGCACGTCATCCGCCGCAAGATCGCGGTGGTTCGGTAATCGAGGAGGAGCCATGAACCGCATGATAGCTACCACCGTCCGGAATCTCCTGCTCGCATCGGCCCTCGTGTTCGCCGTCGGCCCGGCGTGGGGCGAAGAGGAAGCGGGAGGGGCGCCGGGATCGTGGCTCTCCACGTATGTCAGCGCCCGGACGCTCGGTCTCGGCGGCGCCTTCGTCGGAGTGGCCGACGACGCTTCCTCGGTCGTATGGAACCCCGCCGGGCTGAGCATGCTCGTGCCCAACGAGGTTCGTGTGGACGCGGCGCGTCTCTTCGAGGACACGACGATCAGCGCGTTCCAATTCGCGGTCCCCGGAAACAAGCTTCCGAGCTTCGGACTCAGCGTGCTCACGCTGCGTTCCGGAGCCTTCGAGCGCACGGACGAGATGAACAATCCGCTCGGCACCTTCAACGAATCCGAGACGGCCTACATCTTCACCATGTCGCGCGCGTTGACGCCCCGGTTCGCCCTCGGCGTGAACTCGAAGCTCGTCCGTCAGAGCATCGAGGACTTCAGCGGCGGCGGGTTCGGATTCGACGTCGGCGCGATCATGAACGTAACGCCGACGATCCGCGTGGGCGCCTCGGCGCTCAACCTGGGCGGACCGAACATCACGCTGCAAGATACCAAGGAAACCTACCCCACCCAGTTCCGCGGCGGCTTCTCGGCCAGCGTGCTCCATGGACGCGGCCTGATCTCGGCGGAGGTGGATCAGAGCCAGATCGCGGGGCTGACGATTCACGGCGGGTCGGAGTACTGGGTGCAGCCCGCCTTCGCGCTTCGGGCAGGCATGAACGACCAGCGCGCCAGTGGAGGATTCAGCTACCGGACCGGCGGACACTATCAATTCGACTACGGCGTCTCGGATCACCCGCTCGGCATCATCCACCGGCTCGGGATCTCGTACCGCTTCGGAGGCTTCTACGCGAGCGCCAAGGCGGATCCCGAGGTCTTCTCCCCGACCGGGGAGAGCGCCGTCACGAAGATCCTGCTCGGGTCGCGCACCAAGTCGGACACGGAAAACTGGAGTCTGTCGCTCATCAACAAGACCGACGAAGTGGTTCGCCGCTTCGGAGGGAAGGGCGCTCCGCCGGCCCATCTCCTCTGGGACGGCAAGGACGAGACCGGCATGCCGCTCCCGGACGGAATCTATCGCTACCAGCTCGTAGTGCATGACGCGGACAGCAGGGAAATCCTGAGTCCCACGCACACCGTCGAGATCTCGACCGGGGGCCCGCAGGGCTCGGTTCCGGTGATCCCGATTCAGCAGTAACCCATCGCGCGGAGAACAAGGACGATGATCCGAACGAATCGGCGTATCCGGCTCTCTCTCTCCGCCGCGGTCGTGCTCGCGCTGGCCGGGACCGCGATCCCGGCCATGGCAGGAAAGCAGGCGCCCGAGAGCCAGGCGGCCCCGGGGTCCACGCTCCGGGAAGCCGGGCTCAAGTTCGAGTCGGCCCGGCTCCTGAACGACGCCGACCGGGTGGCTGGACTGGAGGAGGCGCTCCAGATCACGTCGCGGGCGATCGAGCGCGGTACCGAGGACGAACGGGCCGCCGCGCGCTTTCTCTCCGGTGAGATCCGGTGCGGGCTGGGCCGCTTCGGGGAGGCGGCCGGCGAGTTCCGCCGCGCCGAGAACGGGCACCGGGGAACCCCGTTCGCCGACGACGCCGCGTTCGCCGCGATCCAAGCGATGGAGGCTGCCGGAAACGACGCCGAGGCGGCCAAGGCGTGGATCGACTGGGAGGGCCGGTACGCGCAGAGCCCGCTCATGGGCGAAGCGCGGCTCGCGCAGGCCTGGAACGCGCTCCGTCGCGGGGAAACGACCGCGGCGCAGAAGACACTCGCCGCGCTGACTGCGTCACGCCCCTGGTACACCTCGGATTCCCGGGTTGCGCTGGCTCAAGCCACCGCGCTCTACCAGCGCGGCAAGGCCGCCGAAGCGCTGGCGGCCCTCGGACCCAAGCCCTCGGGCGCCGCCGCGATCTATCTTCGCGCGATCTGTCTCCGCGGCTCGGGATCGCTGCTCAAGGCCGCGGCCGCGTTCCAGGATGTCGCCGATCGCTACCCCGATTCGAATCTGCGCGATTTCGCGCTCCTCGCCAAGGCCGACGCGTTTCTCAAAGCGAAGGACTACAGGAGCGCCGCCGAGGAGTTCGCGCGCGCCGCGGAACGCATCCGGGACGACAAGGTCCGCGCCGAGGCCGAGCTTCGCTCGGCGGGCGCTGTCTACCTCGCGGGACGGGTCGACTCCTCGCTCGCATTGCTGCGAGGGATCGTGGAACGCCGCGCGGGCACCGACGTCGCCGCCCGCGCGCAGTTCCTCGTGGGTGAATCGCTGATCGGCAAGAAGATGTACGCGGAAGCCATCGTGGAGCTGAACCGCGTGCTCACCACTTATTTCCAGCATTCCGTGGCCGCGAGCGCCCAGTACCGGGTGGCGCGCTGCCTCGACGCGCTGGGCCGTCGTGCGGACGCGACCGGAACCTACCAAGCCGTCGTCTCAGGCTACCCGCTGGAGCCGGAGTCTCCAGCGGCCGCGTATTTGGCGGGAGTGGGACTCCTCTCGCAGAACCGTCCCTTGGCCGCAGCGCCCTATTTTCAGATCGTGCTCGACCGCTACGCCTCCCGGAGCGACTCCTCCTCGACGCTCACCTTCGCGTCGCCGGAGCTCGCGGGTCTCGTGGACGCGGCGCTCTGCCTGCTCGAGTACACGTACCACAAGGCCGGCGACATCGGTCAGCTCGCCGGGGCGCCGCACCTCCTCCTCCAGCGCATGCCCCCGAGCCGTTCGCCCTGGCGCGCGTGGGCGCTCCTGATCGACGCCGACGCATCGGCTGCGCAAGGGCGCTACGTCGAGGCGCAGGCCACGCTCGAGCGGCTCACCCGCGACTTCCCGAGCCACCCGATCGGAGCGTCCGCGACCAAGCTCCTCGCGTGGACCTACGCGCGGCAGGGGCGCGACAGTCTCGCCGTAGCCGCGGAGGAGCGGCTTGTCGCGCAGTACGGTGGATCGGGAGACGCCTCGGTCGTGAGCGGCGCTCTGCTGGACATCGCCCGCTTCCGTTTCAACCAGAAACGCTACCGGGACGCAGCGGCGAACTACGACATGTTCTTGAAGCGCTTCCCCACGCACCCCGCAAGGCTCAGCGCGCGCTACCAGGCCGGTCTCTGCTACAGCCGATTGAATCGCGCCGGGGACGCCGTGGACCAGTGGGAAGCGGTCGTGAGGGACAGCGCCGGCGCGCCGATTGCCGAGAAGGCGTGGGCGCGCGCGGGCGATCTCTACTTCATGGCACAGCGTTACACGGAAGCGAAACGCTGCTACGCCGGGCTCCTCGAGCACTTTGCCGGGACCGACGTCGCCGCGCTCGCCACGCTCCGCCTCGCCCAGTGCGAGTACAACGCCGGGAACGACGCGGCGGCGCTCGCGGGATTCGCCAAGACACAGGAGCAATATCCGAGTACGCCCGCGGCGCGGGAGGCCAAGCGTGGCACCGAGCTCGCGCTCTACCGGCTCGGCCAGACCGCGAAGGGAAACGAAGTGCTCGAGACCCTGATCCAGCAGTACCCCTCGAGCGCCTTCGCCGCCGACGCGCAATTCCAGATCGCGAAGCGGCACTATCAGGCGAAGCACTTCAGCGAGGCGGCCCAGGGCTTTCGCAGGGTTGTGAGCCAGTTCCCCGGCTATTCCGCGGCCGACCAGGCCCAGTTCCTTCTCGCGGACTCCTACGCCCAGGCCGGATCGATGCCCGAGGCGCGGCTTGCGTACGAGCAATTCCTCTCCTTCTTCCAGGAGAGCGACCTGAGGCCCACGGTGGAATTCCGCCTCGGCCTCGTGGAGTTCGAGGCCAAGGAATACTCGCGCGCCGCCGTCGCGTTCACCCGCGTTCTCGAGGAGAGCGTCTCGACCGAGATGGGATCGGCGTCGCGGTACAACCTGGCGCTCTGTCAGAAGCTCCTCGGCCAGACCGAAGAGGCCCGCGCCTCGCTCGAGCACTTCCGGAAGGAGCACCCCCGTGACTCCCGCGCCGCGGACGTCGTCTACCAGCTCGGGGACATGGACGAGGCCGCGGGCCGCACGAAGGAAGCGGCTGAGAATTTCGAGGCGGCTCTTGCGTCGGGTCCCTCGCGCGCGCTCGAGGTCGAGCTTCAGTACCGGCTGGGCCGCTGCCGCGAGGCGCTCGGAGACCCGGACGGCGCGCTCAAAGCGTACCTCCGCGCCGCCGCCTCCACGGATCGCCGGAATGCGTTCCGGGTCTCGGCGCTGACGCGCTGCGCCGCGCTCTACGAGGCGAAGAAGAGCTACGCGAGGGCGCTCGATGTCTACCTCGACATCGCCCGCAACTCCCAGGATCGAGAGCTGGCGGCGCTGGCCAAGGGGCGCGCCTCCCAGCTTCAGGCGGGTTCCAAGAAGCGGTAAACCCGAAACGAGTCACAGAAAGGAGTCGTGCCATGTTCGAGAATTTCGACTGGATCGGCGCCATGCGCTCGAGTCCGGTCATGATCATCATCCTGTTCTGCAGCGTACTGACGGTCGGGTTCGCGGCGGAGCGTCTCTACTACTACGCGAAGCGCCGGGGCAACCCGGACAACGTGCTCGCCACGGCCGTGATCGCGGTGCGCGGCGGAAATCGTGAGGAAGCCATGCGGGTTTGCACCGCGAGCACGCACCCGTTCGGGGTGGTCGCCGCGGAAATGCTCAAGAGCTCGGACCTTCCCCCCGAGGCGGTGGAGGAGAAGCTGCAGATCGTGCTGAGCGAGCAGCGGATGGAGCTCGAGAAGAACCTGGGATTTCTGGGCACGATGGGCAACACCGCGCCGCTGATCGGACTCCTCGGGACCGTGTGGGGAATCATGCGCGCGTTCCACGATATGGCCCGGACAGGCTCCGCGGGTCCGTCCGTGGTCGCCGCGGGCGTCGCCGAGGCGCTCTTCACGACGGCTGCCGGACTCCTCGTCGCCGTCCCGGCGGTCATGCTCTACAACCACTTCGTGCGCAAGATGGGCAACCTCCTGACGGTCGCGGAGAACCACGCGCGCACGCTTCGGATCGAGACCAATTCCCACCGGGCCGCGGCGCACCACAGCACGCGGGCCGCATAAGGAGAAACGGTGCGCCGCTATACACGGGGCAAGCGAGTACCCGAAGGGATCCACGATGTGAACATGACACCGCTGATCGACGTGTCGCTCGTGCTCGTCGTCATCCTCATGATCACGACGCCGATGGCGTTCCAGTCCGGAATCCAGATCCGGAACGCGGCGACGAGCGGCCGTTCCGCCGCCGAAAAGGTGCGCACCGAGAGAATCGAGATCACCGTGGTGTCCGCGGACAGCGTGATCGTGAACCGGAACCTAATCTTGCGATCGGGACTCTCGGGCATGCTCCGGCCGCTGCTCGCCTTGAGCGCGACCAAGACGGTGGTTGTCCGCTGTAACGACAAGGTGCCTCACGGAAGCTTCGTTTCGGTTCTCGATGAAGCCAAGAGCTGCGGCGCCGCGCAGATCGCGGTGATCGGAGGCTGACATGCGCCGCCAGGTCGCTCCCCACTTCATGATCACCAAGATCAACGTCACGCCCATCATCGACGTGGCGCTGGTCCTTGTGATCATCCTGCTCGTCACCGCTCCCCTCATGTCGGTGGCGGATCTGCCCGTCGATCTTCCGCAGGCGCGGACGCGCGAGGCGGAGGACGAGCGGAATGTGAGCATCACACTTTCCTCGACCGGTCGTCTCGCCGTGGACGACAAGATGATCTCGAGCGAGGATCTGGGCGCCTATCTCCGCTCCAAGCTCTCCATGCACGAGAACCAGAACGTCCTGGTCGTGGTGCGCGCCGACTCCGGCGCGCCGTATGAGGCGGTGCGTCACCTGCTCAGTCAGGCCAAGGCGGCCGGGGCTTCGCGCCTCGCGATCGCGACGCGGCAGAAGACGGAGTCCACGCGATGACGGCGGCGACCCTCCGCATGGACTTCGAGGCGACCGCGATTCGCACGCGCTGGACGATGAGCATGAGCATCGTGGCGCACGCGCTTCTGTTCCTCTTTCTCTCGCTCCACCACATCGTGGCGCCCGAACTGGCCCCGATCACGGAGATCACCCTGATCGAGCCGGGGGACCTCGCCCCCGCGGCGGGCTCCGCCCGACCGGCGGCGAGCGGGAGCCCGGTGACCGGAGTTACAGCCAAGGCCATGACCGACATGCACTTCAAGCGAATCGTGGCGAAGGGCGAAATGGTACCGGACCCGCAATCCAGCTGGGATTTCGAGGACCGGCTGGATGCGCGCCTTGCCGCGATGCAGCAGAAGGCTGCCCAGGCTACGGCGGGAACCTCGCCCTCGAAGGTCCCGGCATCGCTGTTCGGGTCCTCGCCCGCGATGATGGCGGGTGGGACAGGTATCGGAACTCCGATCTCGCTGAACCGGGGCGGAGGCGGGGGAGGCCCGCCGCTCCCGCTCGTGCGTGGAGGCGGTTCGGGATCGGCACCCGCCCTCGCGACGGTATCGGAGCCGCGCCAGCGGTCCGAGAACCCCGCTCCGGCCCGCAGCTCCGAGACCACCGCGCGCCGCACGGTCGCGGGAGCCTCGATCACGGGCCCCATTGCGGACCGGCCGATCCTTTCCTACTCGGTTCCGGCTTATCCGGAGTGGGCCAAGCACGACGCTGTCGAGGGTGCGGTAACCCTCTACTTCGTGGTGCGCGCGGACGGGGGCGTCAAGGAAAACATCCTGGTCCAGAGGACCGCTGGGTTCGAGGACTTCGACGAGAACGCGCGCGTGGCGCTCCGTGCCTGGCGCTTCAAGGCGCTCCGGCCGGGCCAGGCCGGCGAGCAGTGGGGCACGATCACATTTCATTTCCGGCTTCGTGACGCGGGATAGAGGGAGGCGTGCAATGATCCTCAGAGTTCAAGATTCCCGGCGCGTCGGGTGCTATTTTCTCGTCGCCGCCTTCGTGGTCGCCGGCACGATCACCGGTGCGAGCCGGGTCTCGGCGGCGCCTTCGAACCCCGACAGCATGACCCTGCGCGCGGGGCAACCCGGGACCGAGTTCCGCTCGATGACCGTGGAAGGCGAAGATCGGGTGCACGTCGATTTCGGGCGGCCCGAGCTCAACCTGGATCTCGATCCCGAGGATGTTCCGGGGCTGACGCGCGGCACCGCCATGGACGTGCTGGACCGCACCGTCCCCGAACTGGCCACGCCCCTTGTCGCGATGTCCTCCCAGGAACGTTCCCCCTTCGTCGCGCGTCCGTGGCTCCGTCAGTTCGCGACGGGCGCTGTCGCGCGCTTCCGGCCGGCGGTCAAGGGGGTCGTCCGGTGGAAGATGCTCGTCGCCGATTCCCGCGGCGAGACGGTCGCCTCATTCGAAGGAAAGGGCGATCCCCCCAAAGAGATCACCTGGGACGGCCGCACGAAATCGGGCATGCCGGTCACGCCGGGACTTACCTATTCCTACGTCTTCGAGGCTCATGACCGCGCGGGAAATAAACGGAATTTCGTGGGACAGGGATTCACGGTGTCCGCATACCGCTTCGACAGCCCGAACGGACAGGTTCTCGTGATGTCGGGGCGCGACCTTGCCCCCGCGGAGATGTCCGGATATGGCCCGAACATGAGGGCGGGAAGCAAGGACGTGCCTCCCATCTTCCTCGAGGTGGCGAGCTGGCTCAACCAGTCGCCCAAGGTTCGGGAGCCCATCCGCGTGGCCGTGGGGGCGCGTACGCTCGACCAGGCCTCGATGCTCGCCAACCGCGCCCTCTCAGCGCTCTCGAGCCGGGTGCTCGGCGACCCGGCGCGGGTCCAGGCGATAACGCAGATCGCGCCGGACGCACCGGAAGACGGCGTACTTAGGATCGGTAACGCGAAATAGGCCGGCCGCGGCGCGACCTGCTCGCCGCGCCGCCGCCTTCGGCCGCTGCCGCGGCCTTACTGCAGCGCCACCGTCGGCTTGAGGAGATGCTCGTTCCCGATCGGCTCGCCCCCGCCGTCCAGGAAAATCAGCGACCTCAGAGTCCCGACGCTCTCCCCCGTCCAGATCGGCTGAGCCGGGAAGTGGATCATGTGGCCGGCCGTGACGATATCGAAATCCAGCACCGCATCCGGACGCCGACCCCACCATAGCGGTCCCTCGCGCCGGCGCAGCACGACCCGCAGCGAAAGGCCCCGGTCGAAGATCATCTCCCCCGTGAGCGTGAGATCCGACTCAGCGGGCTCGAAGATCCCGACCGGAGAAACATACGTCTCGGCTGTGACCAGACACGGAAACGCCGGGTCCATGAGGCACGGCCCCCGGCCGAGCTGCCCGATGTAGATCTGGTCCGTGAGGGGCACGCCGTCGCCGTCGCGGATCTGGACCCAGGCGGCGGGGTCCCCGCCTACTTTGGCCCGGCCCGACTTGTCATGGATCTCGATCGCCTTCCCGGCGGGAAG
>DASXQO010000180.1:0-1771 GCA_036507115.1 Candidatus Eiseniibacteriota bacterium
CGACGTCCAGTATCCCTCCAATTTCGGACCCCCGGGCGGGGACAATCATCTCGGCGCGAGCGTCACGGCGCCCAGGGTGGGAGTCACGTACGGTCGCAAGTTCAAAAAGAAGGTCACGCTCGCGGGCCGGTTCCGCTACCGGCATGAAACCGAGTCCCGCAGCTCTTCGAACCCCTATGAGATGAACCTCACGTCGAGCCAGCTCTCCCTCACGGGCGGCGCGCTCGTGAGTCCGCGGATCGGATCCCTGGCGCTCACGCTGGCCAGCTCGATCGGGTGGATGTCGAACCATGTGAGGGGCCTGAGCGAGGGACCCTTCAACGACGATCACTATGATTGGAACCGCCCCGAGGTGCACTACAATGCGCAGCTCGGGATTCGGTACAAGGGATGGGTTCGCGGGATCATCGACGGACGCCACCGCTCGAACGACGGCGAGGAGATCGCCGAGGTCAACTGGGCGGCGCAATACTTCCTGAACCCGCTTCCGATCAACCTCACGAACCCCTCGGAGAGCGTGTTCAAGAAGAAATGGTCCTCGCTCCTGAGCGGCCTGCGAAGAAACGAAGTGGCTTCCCGCTGGATGTTCGACGTGCCCAAGACACCGGCGCATCTGGGCATCCAGTACCGCTATTACCGCGAGCTCGAATGGATCCGTCCGAACGATACTGTCCTTGCCTCCGCGCGGCCGCTCGACGTGCGCCGCATCGGGTCCCAGGCGGACGGCGGCGTTTCGGTCGATCTTCCGGACGGAAAGGGCCTCCTCGGAACCGAGGTGCACTACGCGCGCGAGTACCGGAAGGACTACCTGGGTTCGCTTCCGGACATCGCGAGCTCGGAAATGACCTACCACTTCGGCGCGGAGTACCGCGCGTTCTCCGGGCTTCCGGTTCGCGGCGGGTTCGTGTTGATCCGCCGGGACCCGGATCGCAGGGACGGAGTTCCTCCGCTCAAGGGGATCCGGGTTTCGGGCGGCCTCGGATACTTCTGGAATTTCATCGGCTCCCAGATCGACGCTTCCTACTCGCACGAGCACGTCCACTTCACGCCGGGGGACCCGAGCGAGGAAGTCTCGCGCGGCGATCAGGCGTCGATCGTGCTCCGCTACGCCTTCTGAACCCACCTCGGCTTCTGACCGCATCCCGGAGGCCTGGCGCGTGAAGGATCTCGCCCGTCTCGCCCTCGATACCGCCGCGGCGCGCGGAGCGTCTTACGCCGACGCCCGGACGCTCGAAATCACCCGCGAGGACATCCAGGTCAAAAACGGCGAGGTCGGCGGGCTCGATCTGAGCGAGTCCACGGGGCTCGGTGTGCGCGTGCTGGTCGGAGGCGCCTGGGGATTCGCCGCCAGCGACGATCTCACGAAGGAGGGCGTCGAGCGGTGCGCCGCGCAGGCGGTCGCGATCGGCCGCGCGAGCGCGAGCATCGAGCACGAGGACGTCCGGCTGGCGCAGGAGCCCTCGCATCGTGCGGTGTGGGCCACCACGTGCGCGATCGATCCTTTCGAGGTCTCGCTCGAGCGCAAGCTGGACCTTCTCTTCCGCATCGACGCCGAGATGCGCGGAGTCAAAGGGATCAAGAACGCGGAGTCCTTCCTCTCCTTCCAGCGAAAACGGCAGTTCTTCCTGAGCACGGAGGGATCGGACATCGAGCAGACCCTCACGCGCTCGGGAGGCGGGTTCACCGCGACGGCGGTCTCGGCGGACGACGTGCAGCGGCGCAGCTTCCCCCAGGCCGAGGGTTTCTATCAGGCGCTCGGCTACGAGTTCAT
>DASXQO010000181.1:0-2416 GCA_036507115.1 Candidatus Eiseniibacteriota bacterium
TTCTTGAGGAGCCGGACCCTCTTTCCCTTCCGGATTTCCCAGGCGAGCTCCGTCTTGAACTGAAAATTGTAGCGAAGCTGGTCGATGCTCCAGCTCCGGTTCGTCTCCATGAGGAACGCGTGGTCCGTATCCGCGAGCAGATCGTCGAGCGAGCCCTGCCCCGGCATGAGGCTCAGGTTCACCATCCGGATCATCGGAATGTGGTGCCACCCGTCCGACCGGACGCATCCGCGGCTGCGCGAATCCCCCACCCGGTGGGCCAGCTCGCGCGAGGTGAGATAGCCCACGAAGAGGCCGTCCTTCACGATGTGCCAGCGCTGCGCCTCGACCCCGTCGTCGTCGAAACCGAACGTGGCGAGCGCGTGCGGAAGCGTCGCGTCGGCGACGAGGTTCACGTGCTTCGATCCGAACGCGAGCTTCCCCTGTTTCTCGAGCGTGAGGAAGCTCGTGCCGGCGTAGTTCGCCTCCATGCCGAGCACCCGGTCGAGCTCCGTAGGGTGGCCGACCGATTCGTGGATCTGCAGCGCGAGCTGGGAGCCCTCGAGGATGATGTCGTGTTCCCCGGCCGGACACTGCGCCGCCGTGAGGAGCGCGACCGATTCCTCGGCGATCCGGCGCGCGTTCTCGACGAAGGGAATCGACTCGATGAACTCGTAGCCGAGCGCCTGATAGAAACCCTCGGCCTGGGGGAAGCTGCGCCGCTGCACGTCGTCCGCCGAGACCGCCGTCGCGGTGAACCCGCCTCCCGAGCGGGTGAGTGTCTGCTCGATGTCCGATCCCTCCGTGCTCAGGAAGAACTGGCGCTTTCGCTGGAAGGAGAGGAAGGACTCCGCGTTCTTGACCCCTTTGACTTCGCGCATCTCGGCGTCGATGCGGAAGAGAAGGTCCAGCTTGCGCTCGAGCGAGACCTCGAAAGGATCGATCGCGCACGCCGTGGCCCAGACCGCCCGATGCGGGGGCTCCTGCGCCAGCCGGACGTCCTCGTGCTCGATACTCGCGCTCGCGCGGCCGATCGCGACCGCCTGCGCGGCGCACCGCTCGATGCCTTCCTTCGTGAGGTCGTCGCTGGCGGCGAATCCCCAGGCGCCTCCGACCAGCACGCGCACACCGAGCCCCGTGGACTCGCTCAGGTCGAGCCCGCCGACCTCGCCGTTCTTGACCTGGATGTCCTCGCGGGTGATTTCGAGCGTCCGGGCGTCGGCGTAGGCCGCTCCGCGCGCCGCGGCGGTATCGAGGGCGAGACGGGCGAGATCCTTCACGCGTCCGGCCTTCGAGGTGCGTTCAGAATTCGAGGTGCGTTCAGAAGGCGTAGCGGAGCACGATCGACGCCTGATCGCCGCGCGAGACTTCCTCGCTCGGGTCCCCCGGCGTGAAGTGGACGTGCTCGTGCGAGTAGGAAGCGTCGATCTGGGAGCCGATGAAATCCCAGAAGTATCCGAGGCCGCCCGAAAGCCGGATCCCCTTGAGGGGAGGAAATCCGTCCCTGCGATCCGGGTCCCGGCGGATCAACACGAACCCGCCGCGAAGCGGAAGCCCGGAGAACGCGCGGTACTCCGCGCCGAAGTGATAGGTCATCTCCGAGCTCGCGATGTCCGGAAGCGAACCCAGGTAGTCCTTCCGGTGCTCGCGCGCGTAGTGCACTTCGGTTCCGAGGAGGCCCTTTCCATCCGGAAGATCGACCGAAACGCCGCCGTCCGCCTGAGACCCGAGGCGGCGCACGTCGAGCGGCCGCGCGGAGGCAAGGACGGTATCGTTGGGACGGACCCACTCCAGCTCGCGGTAATAGCGATACTGGATGCCCAGATGCGCCGGTGTCCCGGGCACGTCGAACATCCAGCGGGAAGCCCCTTCGTTTCTTCGCAGGCCACTCAGGAGCGAGGACCATTTCTTCTTGAACACGCTCTCCGAGGGGTTCGTGAGGTTGATCGGAAGCGGGTTCAGGAAGTATTGCGCCGCCCAGTTGACTTCGGCGATCTCCTCGCCGTCGTTCGAGCGGTGGCGTCCGTCGATGATTCCGCGAGCCCAGCCCTTGTACCGGATCCCGAGCTGCGCGTTGTAGTGCACCTCGGGGCGGTTCCAATCGTAGTGGTCTTCGTTGAAGGGTCCCTCGCTCAGGCCCCGTACATGGTTCGACATCCACCCGATCGAGCTGGCCAGCGTGAGCGACAGGGATCCGATCCGCGGACTCACGAGCGCGCCGCCCGTGAGGGAGAGTTGACTCGACGTGAGGTTCATCTCATAGGGGTTCGGAGAGCTGCGGGACTCGGTTTCATGGCGGTAGCGGAACCGGCCCGCGAGCGTGACCTTCTTTTTGAACTTGCGACCGTACGTGACTCCCACCCTGGGCGCCGTGACGCTCGCGCCGAGATGATTGTCCCCGCCCGGGGGTCCGAAATTGGAGGGATACTGGACGTCG
>DASXQO010000182.1:0-2625 GCA_036507115.1 Candidatus Eiseniibacteriota bacterium
ATTGCGCCCGAATCCAGGACTCTGCGGATCGCCTGGAGCAGAGAGAGCGGGTTCCGGCGCCGGTAGAGCGTGCCTGTATGGGTGAGACGGAACGGCGGCCCCCGACGCCCCGAGTTCGGGACGCCACCGAACTCTACGGGATCGTAGCCGTTCGGGATGCAGACAAAGCGGTGGGCAGGGACTGACGCGTAGCGAGACCGGAATTCGTCATGAAGTGCGTCGGTGTTCAGCACGACCCGATCTGCGTCCTGAACGACCCGGGATTCCATGAAGGCAATGCCCTTTTCGCGCCAGGACCGCTGCTCGCGAGCCTCCACCCATGGCTTTGCGCTCCAGGGATCCCGGAAATCGGCGACCCACGGCGTGCCGGTGCCTCTCCGGAGCGATCGACCGATCCAGTGGGACGAATGAGGCGGCCCTGACGTGACCACAACGTCGATTCCCTCGCGGCGGATCAGCGAGCGGCCTCGGGCCGCTGCGAAAGGTACCCAGCCCGCTTCGCGATCGGGAAATGTGAGCGCCAGGCTCACGGAGTCCTTCCATCGTTGCCAGGCGTTCCCCTGCGCCTTCCCGGGGACCGCCGCCTCGTCCGAAAGCGTCGTAACGCCGGCTCGCGAAGGAGCAGGGCGACCCCTTGGCCGAAGAGCAAGGAGCGCCTGGAAGGGGCGAACGATACGGGTCCTGTGAATCTGCTCACCATGGGCGCCCAGGTCGCGATCAGGCATTCCGGGGTGCCGCACGGTTAGGACGTGGACCTTCCAGTCCAGCGACGGCAGATGGCGAGCGAATCGGACACATCGATGGGTCCCCGCGCTCGTGCTCGGGGGATAGTGATATGCCACGAGGAGGACGCGGAGCATCATGCGGATGGCGATGGGAGGGGAAGCCGAGCCGGGGCCGGCAGGACCTCCGGGGCGGGTACGGCCTGCTCGGCGAGTTGCTGATTCCGGAGCGACGCGGTCAGGGCTGGCAACCAGTACAGGATCTGGGCGTAGGGCCGGTTGATGAAAAAAGCAGCCACGAGAAAACCGATCAGGCCGATTTCCAGCGCGAGGCTCTCGAGGTACACCCGTCGGTCGCGCGTCCCGCCACGGATCCGGTGCAGCTCGAGCAGCGTGGAACCGATGAAAAGCGTGAAGCACAACAGGCCGAGAATTCCCCAGTCCGATCCCACCCAGAGATACGTATTGTGAGCCGCCCGTTCTTCCCCACCGTGCGCTTCGACGACCGCGGGAATGTAGATGGGGCTCAATACATCGAACCCGCCGCCCCCAACGCCGAATGGGTGTTCGCCTATCAGCCGTAGGGCGCCCTTCCACGACTCGATTCGCCCCATAGCAGAACCGTCCTCCTCGTAGTCGAGGGTGGTCATTTGTCGTGCCAAGAACCTTCTGTCCGCCAAGGCCGCCCCGAGAACGATTCCGGCGATCACCATCCCGATGGCGGCGAGGCGCAGCCGCCCCCGCGCGAGAACTGTCGCCGCGAGAAACGAGACCGCGACCGCGATCGTTGCACCCCGGCTGTTGCATAGCATGATCGTGTTCACGATGAACGGGGCGGCGACAATGCAGATGATCCGTCGCCACCATCCTCCCGACCAGACGCCGAGCGCCAGGAGCGGGAGCGTGGGAAGCAGGTGCGCGGCCGCACTGTTGTCGTTGAAGGAATCGGGACCGCCGACGCGGATGAGTCTTCCGTCCTGCCGGATGGGATCGAAATAGGAGGCGATACCCCAGACGGCGGCGCCCAGGATCATGACCATCAAGAATCCATGGAACTGCCGGCGTGTGCGCACGGTGCCGATGATCAATCCGTAGAGAAGCGTGAGCTTCGCGAGGTCGCCCAAATAGTGGACGCTCCGACCGAGGGACACGGCGAAGGGGGTGACCAGAGCAGCGACCGCGAGGAAAGCGAGAAGCCAGCGGGTCTGCGGATGTCCCAGGATTTCGCGTCCGAACAGATTGCGACGCCGCACCAGGAATGCGAGGAGGAGAGCACCCGCCGCGATCTGGGTCCAGCTAAGCGCCGGCAGGTCAACACCCCACCAACGGAGAGGCGGATGCTGATAATAATCGAGAAGATAGGCAAGGAGAGCGTAGTAGGGTTCGCGGAATGAGGCCAGTAAGCCCAGTCCGAACGCGGTTACCCACGCCGCGGCGGCGATGGACACGTCAGCCTTCCCGCGTCGCGTCGCTCGGCGCTACTACGGCGGCGTCCGCGTCCCGTCCCGGAGGGGGCATCTGGGATGGAACCCGGTGCTCCCCTCGCTCCGGCGTCCACGTTACCTGTACCCGGCCCAATAGCCCGCTGACGCCACCGCGGACGGCGGCCACGTTGACCATGCAGAAGTAGTACGGAAGCGTGAAGATCTTACCGCCACGCCGACGCAGCCCGGGTGCGAGATGCCCCGCGAGAGCGAGCGTGTAGAAAGCAACCTGGGCCCAGACCACTGGGCGCCATCGCGGGTCTTCCGACGCCAGGGCGAGGGTCGCGACGAAGAAGACCGCAATCCAGAACCCGATGCTCCACCGGAGAACCTTGTGCGAGAGAAGCTGAATGGCGAAGAAACCTCTCCGGAGCGGGTTCAGAAGTGCGAGTCGGCTCCGGATCGCATAGGCGCTTCGG
>DASXQO010000183.1:0-8425 GCA_036507115.1 Candidatus Eiseniibacteriota bacterium
GTCGCCGGCGGGAATGTTCGCGATCGGCGAACCGTCCGACGCCCGCACCACGACCTTCAACCGCGCGCTGAGCCGCAGCACCTGGGTCCCATCCTCGTTCGGACAACCGCGGGCATTCTGGATTGCCAAAACGCCCTCCGAGGGTGTCGTCACCGACCCCGACTGCGGTACATAGAACGACTGATTTGCATCCGGCACTCCAGCGTAGGCGGCCGGGACGATCAGAATCGCAAGTACGGCCATCGCAATGCCCAGCTTGGCCAATTTCAACATCATCACACCTCCTACGGTCTCAACTGCTGCGTACTAGCACAGGGATGAAGAGGTCTGCTGCGTACACGAAGGTGGTAGGCGTCTTGCCGTGGCGGTAACGAACACCTCCTTTCGAGCATTTCTTTATGATGATCTTGGTCAAACTATTTCTAAGAGTCCCAATAGCTTGTCTGTAATGCCTGGGCTCTTGTCGATTGGTGGAGCCGGATGCCGTACTTGCGAACAGGAAATAGTGTACCACGCACCTGGAGCAAAGTCAAGCACAAGAACGCCCTAAAGGGCGTTCAGAGGAGCAGTTTGGTGGGCGAAACAGGGCTCGAACCTGTGACCCCTTGCGTGTAAGGCAAGTGCTCTACCAGCTGAGCTATTCGCCCTTCTTGTTACTTGGCCAGGATTCCCCAGGGAATCAGCACGAGGTACCCGGTCAAAAGCAATATGGGGGCGAGGGTTATGGAACCCCTCGAGAGGGAGATGTATCCGGCCAGGATGACCAGGGCCGCCAGACCGAAGAGGATGTAGTTCTTCCTTCCGAAGGGGATCTCCACGTTCGGAGGCTCGCTCGGGCGTGGCCCCTGGCCTCGGCGCTGCCGGCGTATCTCCGCTGGAGTTGGCATTCTCACTCCTCCTGGGCGATTTGGGGCATCGGATCGGCCCGCCTGTAGCCCCGCGGGTCGATCTCCATTTCCGCAAATCCTAATTGCCTCACGAGGGTCCGGATAGCTTCTTTTTGCCCGGGTTCCTGAATCCGCGCGATCTCGGAAGGATCCACCTCGATCCGCGCGATGCGGCCCTCGTGCCGAAGGCGCACGACCCTCAGCCCGAAACGCTCCTTGAGCGCGGCCTCTCCGAGCTCGACCTGTCTCAGTTTCTCCGCGGTCACTTCCGCGCCATGCGGGATCCGCGAGGCAAGACACGCGGATTGAGGCTTGTCCCAGACCCTGAGCCCGAGCCTGCGCGCGAGAATACGGATCTCCAGCTTCGACAACCCCGCTTCCAGAAGCGGCGCGCGAATCCGGTGACGCTCGGCCGCCACCATGCCGGGGCGGTCGTCCCCCAGATCGTCGGTCACGGCGCCGTAGGCGAGCGCGTCCCAAGATTCCTCGCGGGCGAGGGCTTCCAGCTTTTCGAAGAGCTCGGTCTTGCAGTGGAAGCAGCGATCCGGGCGGTTCGCGCGGTATTCCTCCCGATTCATCTCCTCGGTGCGGATCACGCGCACGGGAATGTGCCCGGCGCTCGCGAGCGAGAGGGCGGCCAGAAGCTCCGCCTGGGGCAAGGAAGGGCTCTGCGCGATGACCCCGCAGGCGCGGTCCCCGAGCACGCGGTGCGATTCGACGAGGAGGACGGCCGAATCCACGCCGCCCGAATAGGCGACCAGAACGCGGCCGAGCCCGCGCAGGATCTCCTCGAGCCGCGCGCGTTTCGCCGCGAGGTCGGATGCTGCAGCGGATCCGGAACCCGATCGGGTGAAGAGGGTGGCGGAAACTTCGCTCATGGTTTCACCGCGCGCTTCTTGTCCTTGGATGAGGTCTGCTTTTCCTCCGGCGCGGGGGGCCCGGCCGGGGGCGGTTTCTTCTTCGAAGCGGTCGCGGCCTTCTTCTTCGTGGCGCCCGCCTTCGTGGCGCCCGCGGCGGTTTTCTTCGTCGCCCCGGCCGCCGGTTTCTTCGGTCCGCTCGCCACTTCCTGTTTCGTCGCGCCCGCGGCCGTCTTCTTCGCAGCGCCCGCCGTCGTCGCGCCGCCTCGCGCGGGCGCGCTCACGATTTCGGCGCGGGTGGCGGATGTTACGGAATCCGGCGCGGCGCGGAGCACGGGAGGCGGCGGCAGCGGTCCGGCCAGCGTGGTCGTCGATTCCGCCTTGGCCACGGCGCGCACGTGCGCGATCGCGGCCAGGTGCGCTTCCCAGGTCTTCGAGAACATGTGGGTCCCGTCCCCGCGCGCCACGAAATAGAGCTCGGTCGAATCGGGAAGCGGAAAGAGAACCGCGTGGAACGCGCCCTGCCCCGGGCTGCAGATCGGGCCCGGCGGAAGTCCGCGGTTCCGGTACGTGTTGTACGGCGATCGGACGTTCAAGTCGCTGTAGTAGACCCTGTTTCGGTAGATCCCGAGCGCGTACATCACGGTCGGGTCGGACTGCAGCATCATACCGCGCTTGAGCCGGTTGTAGAACACGGCGGCGATTCGCGGGCGCTCGTATCCCATGACGGCCTCGGCCTCGACGATCGAGGCGAGCGTGACGAGCTCGTGCATGGTGAGCCCCTCGCGCGCCCCCGGCAGCCCCATCTCCTCCTCGAAGACCCGGAGCGAGCGGCCCACCATGACCCGCACCACCTCTTCGGGCGAGAGGAGCGGGTAGAAGGGATACGTGTCGGGGTAGAGGTACCCTTCCAGGCGGTCCGCCGGAACGGCGAGGGAAGCCGCGAAGCTGGAATCGCGCGTCAAGGCGAGAAAGCGGGAAGAATCGATCCTGCATTGCGCGGCGAGGATGCGGGAGATCTCGTCGCTGCGGAGCCCCTCGGGGATCGTGACCATGTCCTGCTTTCCCATCCCCGACGAGAGCTGGCGCAGAATCCGGTAAATGCTCGCCCCGACCGGGACCGTATAGCGCCCGGCCTTGAGATGGCGGTCGTGGCCGAGCACCCGGGCCGCGAGCACGAAGAGCGTCGGGCTCTGGACGAGTCCGTTCGCCTTGAGAATTCCGGCGATCGTCTCGACCCCCGCTCCCCGGGGGATCAGCACCTCGCGTGTTTGATAGTTGCGCGTGACCGAGGCGGGAAAGAACAGGATCCCCGAAAGCAGGACGACCCCGACGATCCCTCCCAGCATCAGACTTCTGCGGATGCGGTGGCGACGCTTCATGCAGCCGTTCCTCTGGGTTTCCGCGGACGATCGAGCCACCTCTGGAGGATCAGCGCTGCGGCCTGCGCGTGAAGCTCCGGATCGCGGGCGGAACGCCCCGCCTCGCGGGCCCGCTCTTCGGCCTCGCGCGTGCTCATGCTCTCGTCCACCAGATGGACGTCGAGACCCGAGCCCTTGCGAAGCGCGCGGGCGAAACGCTCCACGCGGCGGACCTCCCTCCGGCGCTCCTCCCCTTCGAGTCCCAAGGGTACGCCCACGACGACCGACGCCGCGCCCGCCTGCGCCGCTGCCGCCGCGACCGCGGCGGGAGCTTCCCGCACCGAAGCGACGCGCAGGACGCGGAGTGGGCTCGCCAGCCTTCCTCCCTCATCGCTCACGGCGATTCCGAGGCGCCGGAGTCCGAAGTCCACGCCTAGGACTCGCACTTGAGGACTCGCAGGACCGCCTCGAATTCCGGCGGGACGGGACACGCAAACTCCTGCGGCTCTCCGGATTCGGGGTGGCGGAAGGCCAGGCGCTCGGCGTGGAGCGCCTGGTGATCTAGATCGGAAAGAATGAGCGCTGCTTGAGCGCGCTGAGCGGGCGGCAGCCCCAGGAGGGGGCCGCGGCGGCCCCCGTAATCGGGGTCGCCGAAGACTGGATGGCCGAGATGGGCCAGATGGACCCGGATCTGGTGCGTACGGCCGGTCTCGAGGGTGAGCTCCAGCTCGGAGAGGTAGCCGTAGGCCCGTTCCACCCGATAGCGGGTCGCGGCGAAACGGCCGCCCCGCGAGACCACCGCGAACTTCTTCCGGTCGCGGGCGCTCCGAGCGAGGGGGGCCTCGATGCGCCCCGTACGTTCCGGCATGCGTCCCCAGACGAGCGCCCGGTAGACCCGGCGCACCTCGCGCGCCATGAGCTGCCGAGACAGCTCGCGGTGCGCGGTTTCCGTGCGCGCGACGAGGAGCAGGCCCGAGGTCCCCTTGTCGATGCGATGCACGAGCCCGGCGCGCTCGAGGCCGGTAGGGCTCGGGAGCGGACCGTAGCGATGGAGGAGCGCGTGGACCAGGGTGCCGGTGCGGTGCCCCGCCGCCGGGTGGACCACCATCCCCGCGGCCTTCGCGATCACCGCGAGCGAATCGTCCTCGTACACGATGTCGAGCGGGATGTCCTCAGGGAGAAGCCGTGTCGGCACGCGGCGGGGGCGGGTGACCTCGATCAGGTCCCCCACCTTGACGCGGCGGCTCGCGCGGGCGGGGGCCCCGTTCACGCGCACGCAGCCCGCGTCGATGAGCTGCTGGATCGCGGAGCGCGAAAGCGAGTGTTCGACCTCCGTTAGGAAACGATCCAGGCGCTCACCCGCGCGCGAAGTCGGAACCGGGTGGACTTTCGAGATCGGAGTCGGTTCGGCCGGATCGGGCGAGGTTCCAGGCAAGCAGGATCACTCCCAAGGTGACGGCTGAGTCTGCGACGTTGAACACGGGCCATCGGACGGCGCCGATCCCCACGTCGATGAAATCGACGACCCTCCCCCAGCGGACGCGATCCACGAGATTCCCGAGCGCGCCGCCCAGAATACACCCGAGGAGCACGCGGTTGACGAGGCTGCGGTAGGCATCGCGCGCGAAGAGGTAGAGCACCACGGCGATCGCGAGCACCGAGATCAGGATGAAGGGGAGCCGGCTCCCGGGAAAGAGCCCGAACGCCGCGCCGGTGTTGTGCACCAGGGTGAGCCTCAGAAATTGCCCGAGTACGGGGAGGGGCTCCCCCGGGACGAGCCGCGCCGACGCGAGCGCCTTCGTGGCCTGGTCGAGGGCGAGCACCGCCGCCGCGCACGCGAGAAACATCCCGACGCGGGAGGTCATCCGCGCGCGGTATTCGATGCCTTCTCCTGCTTCTCCTGGCATTGGACGCAGAGATTCGCCTGCGGCATCGCGTCCAGCCTCTGCTTCCCGATCTCCTTGCCGCATGATTCGCAGACTCCGTACTCGCTGCGGTACAGCCGGCGCAAAGCCTCATCCACGCTCATGAGCTGCCTTCCCTCCGCGGAAGCGAAGAGGAACGCCTTCTCGCGCTCCATGGCATCGGTGCCCATGTCCGCCATGTGGAACGAATAGGCCGACAGATCCCCGGAGGAATCGCGCTGCGTCTGGCCCATGGCCTTTTCGAGATACCCGAGCTGGCTCAGGAGCTTCCCGCGTTCCTCGAGGAGCCGCTCTTTGAAGTGTTCGAGATCCTTCTTGGTAAGCAACCGCTCACCCTCCTTTGTGGACCCGCTCGATCCCGACGCGGGCTCGCTCGCCGTCAAACGTCCACTCTTCCGAGGGGCCGCTCCCCGGCACGTGGGGCACGACCTCCTCCGCCAGCACCTCTTCCCGGATGAACCGCTCGTAGCGCGCGCACGCGTCCTTGAGGCCCGGGCTCAGCTCCCAGTAGAGCCGGATCCGGTCCGTGACCTCGAACTCGGCGCTCTTGCGCAGCGTTTGGATCCGGTGCGCGAATTCTCGAACAAGTCCCTCGGCGCGAAGTTCCTCGTCGAGGGTCGTATCCACGGCGACCGCCATCGCGGAATCCGCCTGGGCGACCCACGGGGAGCGCGAGGATTCCTGCACGGTCACATCCTCGGCGGTCAGCGTGAACCGCTGCCCGGCCGCTTCGACCTCCCAGCCTCCGCCCGCGATCGCGGCCCGGATTTCGGCCGGCGGGGTGGACTGGACCTTAGACGCCAATTCCTTCATCGCGGCTCCGGCCTTCTTCCCGAGCACCGGATAGTTCGGTTTTACCGCGACTTGGAGGAGCTCCCCCCGGTCGGCGGGGAAGAGGATTTCCCTCACGTTCAGCTCGTCTTTGATCAGGTCCGAAACCTCTCCGATCCGCTCCCGCTCCCGCTCGCCCAGGCCCGCCACGGCGAGCCGCCGCAGGGGCTGGCGGACGCGGAGCGCCGAGGCGTTCCGCGCGGCGCGTCCCAGGTTCACGACCCGGAGCGCCACTTCCATCGCCCGCTCGAGCCCCTCGTCGATGGCCGCGCGGTCCGGCGCCGGATAATCGCACCAGTGCACGCTCTTCGGCGCTCCGGGAAGCGCCGGACGCACGAGGCTCTGGTGAAGCTCCTCGGAGACGAACGGCGTGTACGGAGCCAGCAGCCGCGCCACGGTTTCGAGGCAGCCGAACAGTGTGTCGTAAGCGGCCCGCTTGTCGGCGCGGTCCCCCGATTTCCAGAAGCGGCGCCGGGACCGCCGGACGTACCAATTCGAGAGATCCTCGACCACGAACTCCTGGATCGCGCGCGCGCCGCGCGTGAGATCGTACGCATCGAGCGACTCGCGGCACGTCGAGACGAGCGTGTGGAGCCTCGATCGAACCCATCGGTCGAGGAGGGCCGGCTTCGAGGGCTCCTTCGCCCCCGGATCGTAGCCGTCGATGTTCGCGTAGAGCGCGAAGAACTGGGCCGTGTTCTTCAGGGTTCCGAGGAGCTTCTTCGTGACTTCGGTGACCCCTTCCGGATCGAACCGCGTCGCCGTCCACGGCGGACTCGTGCTGATCAGGTAGAAGCGCAGAGCGTCCGCCCCGCGCTTGTTGAGGATCGCGTCCGGGTCGACCGCGTTGTCCCGCGACTTGCTCATCTTCTTCCCTTCCTTGTCCAGGATGAGCTCGTTCACGAGCACGTGCTTGTAGGGCAACTTCCCCGTGGCGAAAACGCCGATCGCCATCAGCGTATAGAACCAGCCGCGCGTCTGATCCATTCCCTCCGAGATGTAGTCGGCGGGATAGAGCGACTCGAAGCGGTCCGCGTTCTCGAAGGGGTAATGCCATTGGGCGAAGGGCATCGAGCCCGAGTCGAACCAGACGTCGATCACTTCCGGCACGCGCCGTGCCGTTCCGCCGCATTTGACGCAGCGGAAGGTGACCTGATCGACGTGCGGTCGGTGCAGATCGAGCGGCTCGGGCACACCCTGCCCCTCCCGGAGCTCCGCGATGCTCCCGATGAAGCGGTCGGCGCCGCAGCCCTCGCAGCGCCAGATCGGAAGCGGCGTTCCCCAGTAGCGGTTGCGGGAGAGCGCCCAGTCCACGTTGTTCTCGAGCCAGTTCTCGAATCGGTGCGCGCCGATCTCCTTGGGATGCCACGCCACCGAGCGGTTCGCCGAAAGCATCTGGTCCCGGTAGCGGGTGGTCGCGATGTACCAGGTCTTCCAGGCGTAGTAGAGGAGCGCCGTATCGCACCGCCAGCAGAACGGATAGCTGTGCGTCGTCATCTCCTCGCGGTAGAGGAGGCCGTGGCTCTTCAACCACCCACGGATGTCTTTCTCCGCGTCCTTCACGTTTCGCCCCGCCCACGGCGCGACCTCGCCGGTGAAGCGCCCTTGCGGATCGACCGTGTGGCGCTGCGGCAGGTCGAGCTTGAGTCCCAGCTGGTAGTCGTCCTCTCCGTACATCACCGCCGTGTGCACGACCCCGGTCCCGTCCTCGGTCGTTACGAAATCCGCCTCGCAGACGTAGTAGGCCTTCTTCCCGGTCGCCTTGGACAGATCCATGAAATCGAAGAGCGGGCGGTAGTGACGCCCGGCGAGCTCACGTCCCTTGAGCTCCTGCTCGACCGCGTACTCCCCGTCGAGCTGCGCGAGCCGTTCCTTCGCGAGGTAGTAGCGTTCCTCCCTCCCGTCTCGGGTCTGGCGCACGCGCGCGTAGACGATGTCGGGCCCCACCGCGAGCGCGACGTTGCCGGGAAGCGTCCACGGCGTGGTCGTCCACGCGAGGATGAAGGCGCCGGGCTCGTCTTCGAGCGGGAACTTCACGGTGACGGAGGGTTCGGTCACGTCTTCATAGCCCTGGCTCACCTCGTGGCTGCTCAGCGGCGTGCTGCACCGCGGGCAGTAGGGGACGATCTTGTGCCCCTGATAGAGGAGCCCCCCATCCCAGAACTTGCGCAGGAGCCACCACACGGTCTCCATGTAGGTGTTGTCAAACGTGAAATAGGGATGGTCCATGTCGAGCCAGTAGCCGATCCGCTCGGTGAGCCGGCGCCAGTCGGCTTCGTAGCGCAGCACGCTCTCGCGGCAGCGGCGGTTGAATTCGGCGATGCCGAACGATTCGATCTGCTCCTTGCCGCTGATCCCGAGCTCCCGCTCGACCGCGATCTCGACGGGAAGCCCGTGGGTGTCCCAGCCGCCCTTGCGCGGAACGTAGAAACCGCACATCGATTTGTACCGGCAAACGATGTCCTTCAGCGTCCGCGACAGCACATGGTGCACGCCGGGTAGGCCGTTGGCCGTCGGCGGGCCCTCGTAGAAAATGAAGGCGGGGGAACCCTCGCGGAGCTTCA
>DASXQO010000184.1:0-2586 GCA_036507115.1 Candidatus Eiseniibacteriota bacterium
TGGCGGACCAGGTCGGTCGCCTTCTCGAGGAATTTCACTCCCTGGAGCATCTGCGCCCCGCGGACCGGGTGCGCCTTGACGAGGCGCCACTCCTCTTCGGTGAGCGCGCCCGGCTTGTGCAAGATCGAGTCGCTCGTGTGGAGCTTTCCGATGTCGTGCAGGAACGCCCCGAGCTGGATCGTCTGGATCTCGTCCTGGGTGAAGTCCATCGCCTTCGCGATTCCCACCGCGTACTGCGCGACCCGTTCCGTGTGCCCGTGCGTGTAGGGGTCCTTCGCCTCGATGGTCGAGACTAGCACGCGAACCGTGGCGAGATAGGTCTCTTGCAGGTCCTTGAACAGCCGTGCGTTTTCGATCGCGATCCCTGCCGACTCGGAAAGCGCTTTCACCATCTCGAGGTCGGTGGTTTGGAAATCCTGCCCGCTCACCTTTTCGCCGACGGCGACGAGGGCGGTGAGCTTCTGCTTCATCATGACCGGACAGACCAGGGTGAATCCGGCGGCGTACAGGGGACCCACGCAGTGCTCGAGCGAGGGATCCTCCGTGAGATCCTGCAACCGGATCGGCCGGCCTTCCTCGCCATCAGCCGGGAGGACGGCGCGGATGAAATCGTCCTCGTAGAGGAAGTGGATCGAGCGGACGAGCTCTTCCTTGACGCCCTTGAACGTCCAGGCATCGAGCCTCTTCGGATTCTCGCGCGAGTCGGTGAGAAAGAGACACGCCGAGTTCACCCGGAGCTGCCCGACGACGCTCAGGATCACCGTGCCCATCAGCGATTCGAGATCGAGCGAGGAATTGAGCTGATGGGTCAGCCCCATGAGGGTTTCGAGGCTGAAGACCTGGAAGCGAAGTTCCTTGTTGCGCACGACCAGGTCTTCGCGGTTCCGGGCCACCTCCGTCTCGAGTTCCCGGTTCTTGCTGCTCAAGGTCTCCGCCTTCTCGAGCCGCTCGAAGATCCGCCGGACCTTGATCAGGAGCTCCTTGGGTGAGAAGGGCTTCGTGAGGTAGTCGTCCGCGCCGTGCATGAGCCCCTGGAGGCGCGCGTCGACCTCGGCGGTCGCGGAGACCATGATGATCGGGATCGGCGCGGTCTCTTTCGCGCTCTTCAACGCCGCGCATACCTCGTAGCCGTTCTTCTTGGGCAGCTTGAGGTCGAGAATGATCAGATCCGGCGTCTCCCGGCGCACGGCCTCGAGCCCCTCCTCGCCGGTGGACGCGGTGGTCACGTGATAGCCGTTCTGCGAGAGGGAGATCTGGAGCAGGTCCACGACGCGCCGATCGTCGTCCACGACGAGAATCGTCCGCTTCTGCTTGCCTTCGCGCGTATCGAGGACCGGCTTCATGCTGTCCGGGATCATCTGCGGCTCTCCGCTTCCATCTTGGGGCCGGATCCGGCAGCGTCCGGGGTTTCACCGGTGCCCCGGTCCACCGGGATCGTGGCGCCCGAGGCGAGCGGATCGATCGCCCCGAGCCCGACGGTGGCATCCGCTCCCACGCCTGATTCCGCGCCCGGCACCCCGGCGCCCGCCGCGGCTCCCGGAGGCGGCTGTCCGGCCTTCAAGCGCGTGCGCCGCTCGATCTTGTCGAGCACGCTGAGGAAGATCTCGATCACGCTCGGATCGAACGGACTGCCCCAGTTCTCCGCGACCACCTGGCGGGCCTTCTCGTAGGGCAGCGCGCGGCGGTACGGGCGTTCGCTCGTCATGGCGACGTAGGCGTCGACGAGCGAAACGATCCGGGCGCCCACCGGGATCTCCTGCCCGCGGATCCCGTTGGGGTAGCCCTCGCCGCCCCAGCGCTCGTGATGATTCAGGACGATCGCGATCACCTCTTTTGGAAAGTTCATCTCCTCGAGGATCTGGGCGCCGCGGAGGGGATGCTGCTTGATGAGGGCCCATTCCTCTTCGGAGAGATGGGCCGGGTTCTTCAATATGAGACCGCTCACGGTGATCATGCCGATGTCGCGCAGCACCGCGCCGTAGACCAGCGATTTCAAATGCTCCTTCGGGTAATCGAGAAGCCGCGCGACCGCGCTCACGTAGCGGACGACGCGCTCGGTGCTTCCCTTCGCGTATCCGTCGCGGCTCTCGATCAGCGCCATCATCCCTCGCACGAGACCCAGGTTCCGCTCCTCCTGGGCTCGCTGCACGCGTGCGTTCGAAATCGCGACGGCGCCCTGGTGCGAGAGGATCGTGAGGAGATCGCGCTCGTCCTCGCCGAATTTCCGCCGGCTCCCGCGCGCGCCGACGAAGAGGACGCCTTCGAGATCCCGGCGGACCCAGAGCAAGACGGCCCATTCGAACCCGGATTCGCGCAGGGCTTCGAGCTCCTCCGATCCGCCCTGCTTGCTCTCCATGTCCTGCAGCGTCACGAACGCGCGGTCGGGGCCGAATTTCCGAAACGCGGTCCACGGAATGATGAAATCCTGAAAGTGATTCTGAGGGAACCCGCGCACGTGACGCGGAACCAGGTGACCGTCACGGTCCGGATCGCACAGGAAGAGGGCCAGGCGTTCCAGGCCGAACTGACCCATCACGCTCAGACCGAAAAGGTTCTGAACCTCGTCCAGATCCTGCGCGAGGTTCA
>DASXQO010000185.1:0-3956 GCA_036507115.1 Candidatus Eiseniibacteriota bacterium
GCCACGTCCTCTCGCTCTTCGCTTCTCGTAGGCGTTGCCTCCGAGTCCTGGCTCGGTGTCATGATCCCGCCGACCGAGTAGTTCATTCGCACCGTTGGATAGAAAAGGGGCGCTTGGGGTTGGAACCGCCCCGAGGGGCCACTCCGATTCCAACCATTTCCACAGGCCCGCCATCATAAGTCTTCGTCGGCGGGGGTGAAACCCGGTGCGCCTCGGAAGGCGTACAGTGCACACGCGAGGCGCCGGTCGCGCGTCTCCCAGGCGTCTCCACGCATCGAGCCCGAGGAGAGGATGCAGATGCTCGTGATCTTCCTGCTTGCTCTGTTTTCCGCCGCCCCGGCCCTCGGCCAGACGCCCGACTCCGCCGCCATCTACCGTCACGAGGAAGCCCCCACGATCCGGGCATTACCGGTTAACGAGCGCATCCGGGTGGATGGAAGGCTCGACGAGCCAGCCTGGTCCAAAGCCACCCCGGTCGACCGGTTCACCCAGCGCGACCCTGGCGAGGGAAAGCCGGGCTCCGAACGGACCGAGGTGCGCGCGTTGATCGGGGAGGACGCACTTTACCTGGGCGCGCGGCTCTACGACCGCGAGCCGACCAAGATCCGGCGCCGGCTGGTCCGGCGGGACGAAGATCTTGCCTCCGATTACGTGGCCGTTCTCCTCGATTCCTATCATGACCATCTCACTGCGTACCGCTTCCGGGTGAATCCGGCGGGTTCCTACGACGACTCCTACATCGACCCCCGAGGAAACGCGGACCTCTCGTGGGACCCGGTGTGGAGCGTGCGCACGACGGTCGATTCGCTCGGCTGGACCGCGGAGATGGAGATCCCCCTCTCCCAGCTCCGCTACAACCCGTCGCAGGACGGAATGTGGGGAATCCAGATGCGGCGCTGGATCGACCGCAAGCAGGAGCTGGCGGAATTCGCGTTCACACCGAAGAAGCAACTGAGCGACGCGAGCCGCTACGGGCATCTCACGGGGCTCGGGGAGCTTTCCGCGCCGCGGCATCTCGAAATCTTACCCTACAGCCTCGCGAAGGCGGACGATCACACCGTCGCGCAGGGAGACCCGTTCCGCGACGGCTCGAAGCGGGTCGGCTCCGTGGGGGCGGATCTCAAATACGGGCTCACGAGCAATCTCACCCTCGACGCGACCGTGAACCCGGATTTCGGGCAGGTCGAGGTGGACCCGGCCGTGGTGAACCTCACCGCGGTGGAGACGTTTTTCCCCGAGCGGCGACCCTTCTTCGTCGAAGGGGCCAATCTCTTTCGGTTCGGCCAGAGCCGAAGCCAGAACAGCTTCAACACGACGATTCCGTTCCACGCCCGGCGCATCGGCAGGTCCCCGCAGCTCACCCTGGGCGGCGGTGGGTTCAATTTCGTGGATGCTCCGTCCGTGACGACGATCGACGCGGCGATCAAGCTCACGGGAAAGACCCGGAGTGGATGGTCCGTGGGGGTGCTCGATGCCTTGACCTCCAGGGAGCGGGCACGGTACCTGGACGATGCGGGGCTCATGCACAGGGACCCGGTCGAGCCTCTGACGAACTACTTTGTCGGGCGGCTCCTGCGTGAGTCCGGAGGCGGCAACACGTCGGTCGGCGTGCTCGGCACGGCCGTCGTGCGCGATGGATCGGACTCGACGCTCGCTTCCATGCTCCGCTCGCGCGCCTTTGCCGGGGGGATCGATTTCAACCGGTACTGGGCGAACCGGCACTGGTCGCTGGACGGATACCTCCTCGGCAGCTACGTCCGCGGAAGTGCCTCGGCGATCGACCGGACCCAGCGCTCGAGCGTCCGCTACTACCAGCGTCCGGACGCCGATCATCTGCGCTACGACCCGACCCGGACCTCCCTGACCGGCGGCGCGGGGCAGCTCTCGCTCAACAAGATCGCCGGCGAGCACTGGATCGGAACCGCCACCTATCAGGATTGGAGCCCCGGGTTCGAGATCAACGACGTGGGATACATGAACGCGGCCGATACCCGAGGCTTCTCGTGGCTGGCCCTCTACAAGGAAAGCAAGCCCGGCAAGATTTTCCAGAATTGGGACGCCTTCGCGTTCTCGAATCATTCGTTCAACTACGCGTGGGACCTCACCTACCAGGGCTACGAGGCGGACGCGGAGGGCACGTTCCGCAACTACTGGTACGGGGATACACGAATCTCATGGTATCCGGGGGGCTACGACGACCGTCTGACGCGCGGAGGTCCGATGTCGCGCGTTCCACCCGGAGGGCGGGTGAGGTTCACGGTCAACTCCGATTTCCGGAAGAGCTACCTCGCCGGCATGCAGGCGAACTGGGCGTGGGATGATGCGGGCGGACGGTCCGCTCAGATGAACCCGTCCTTGACGCTCCATCCTTCGTCCTCCGTGCTTCTCAAGTTCGAGCCCACGATCCGCATTTCGCGCGACATGGCGCAGTACGTCGCCACCGTTTCGGATCCCACGGCGACGGCCACCTACGGGGCCCGCTATGTGTTCGGGACCCTGGACCAGACCTTGGTGTCGCTGGACACGCGGCTCAACTGGACGTTCTCGCCGAAGCTGAGCCTCCAGCTCTATGTCCAGCCGTTCGTGGTCTCGGGCCTCTACAAGGACCTCAAGGAGCTCGAGGCGCCACGGGAGTACGAGTTCAGCGTGTACGGCCGGAGCGCAGGAACGATCCAGCGCGATTCCGTTGGGGTCTACCAGATCGACCCGGACGGCCCGGGGCCCGCGTCCGCTTTCGGCGTCCCGGACCCGAACTTCAACTTCCGGTCGCTTCTGGGGAACGCCGTGCTCCGCTGGGAGTACCGCCCTGGTTCCGCGGTCTTCCTCGTGTGGCAGCAGAACCGGGGCGAGGAGCAGCCGTTCGGTGACTTTGATTTCTCGCGGGACTTCCGGGCGCTCCTGGACAACGGCCCCCAGAACGTCTTCGCGCTCAAGGTGACCTACTGGCTCGGACTCTGATATCTGCTATCCTGACTGCTTCACCTCCACCGGAATCACCCAACCCGATCCGGAGAAGCGGCCATGGCAGACGTCGTGCAATCCTTCATCCGACCCGCCGAGGGCTTTCGCTCCCGCGAGGCCGCCAGCTTCTATTCCCAGCTCGAAGACCAGAGCCGTGTGCTCCGCGAAGCCGTGGAGGGGATCACCACACAGGAAATCGAGTGGCAGCCCGAGCCGGGGATGAACACGATCGGGATGCTCCTCGCGCACAACGCGGTCGCGGAGGTCCAGTGGACCCAGGTCGCGCTCCTCGGCTGGACGGAGCCTGATTCCAAGCCCGCCATCGGGATCACGATGGACGACGACGGGCTCCCCATTGCGCCGGATGGGCTCCCTCCCGCGAATCTCAAGGGCAAGCCGCTCGCCTACTACGAGGACCTGCTCGCGAAGGCGCGCGCCTACCTGAAGGACGCCGCGGTCAAGCTCTCGGATGGGGACCTCGAGAAAGAAATCACGCGCCCGCGCCCCGACGGGACCCGCCGCGTGCTGAACGTGCGCTGGGCCCTCTACCACAAGCTCGAGCACTTCGCGGGGCACCGCGGGCAGATCCAGCTTCTCCGCCACATGTACCGGGCGAACGTCGCCTCTCCTTCGAGATAGCGCCCCGCAATGGAGCGGAGCAGCGGCGCTGGGGCGGTGCGCTACGAGGTCTACACCTGGGTCCCCGAGGACATGCTCGCGGAGTGGAACGACTGGCATAACCGGGTCCACATTCCAAAAGTGATCGCAGCGCCCCAGATGAAGAGCGTGCGGAAGTTTCGTGTGCAGGAGAGCACGGGGGACCTGAGATTCCGCCCGCAATACGTCACCGTGTACGAGCTTTCGAGCGCTGCCGACTTCGAGGCCTACCGCACGGGCCCCGGTATCGCGCTGAAACGTGAGTACGATGAGCGGTACGGCAGCGTGGGGAAGATCGCCCGCATCCTCTATGCCGAGACGCCGCTCGGGCAGACCCG
>DASXQO010000186.1:0-2579 GCA_036507115.1 Candidatus Eiseniibacteriota bacterium
AGCCGCGCGAGGGTCGTCTTGCCGGAGCCCGGCGGGCCCCAGAAGATGAGAGACGGGATTTCCTTCCGGTCGACGGCGCTCCTCAGGAGGCTCCCGGGCTTCAGAAGCTCTTCCTGTCCGACGAATTCTTCGAACGTTCGCGGCCGCATGCGCTCGGCGAGAGGCGGGCGCGTCGTCCGGCGCCGCTTTTCTTCAGGGAAGAGATCGAGAGGCTCGGCCATGGGCGGAGTGCGCGCGGACCCGCTAGCCGGGGAGGAACTGAAGCTCGACGGTGCGGCTCCGGGGCCCGTCGAACTCGCAGAAGAAGATCTCCTGCCAGCGCCCGAGCCACAATTTCGAATCGCGCACCGGCACCGTGACCGACGTGCCGACGAGGGCCGCCTTCACGTGGGCCGCTGCGTTCCCGTCGGTGTGGCGGTAGTCCGCCTTCCACGGGACGAGACGGTCGAGGACGCGACCGATGTCCCCCACGACATCCGGGTCCGCCCCCTCGTTCACGCAGACGCCCGCGGTCGTGTGCGGCACGTAGAGATGAAGCGCGCCCGAGCCCGCGAGGAGATTCGCAGCCTCCTTCGCGATCCGGCCGCTCAGCGGGACGAACTCGGTCCGCGCGCGGGTCTTCAACTCGAGGGTGTGGGTGCGCATGGTCTCGTTCCGGCTCGGTTCTTTTCCTATTCCGGCGGGCTAGCGGGCTCGAACAGCTCGACCACGTTTCCGCAGCCGTCTTCGATGAGGATCTGCTTTCCGCCCGGGCCCTTGACGATCTCGTTTCGGAAGGCCACGCCCTCCCGCTTCATCGCTGCGACCCTGGATTCGAGGTCCTTCACCTCGACGACCACGCGGTTCCATCCCCCGGGGACCGGCTTCCGGCCGTCCGGCATCGGACGGGCCGCGGAGCTCTCGGGCCCGCTCAGCCACAGGGTGATGTCGCCGCGCGAGACCATGGCGAAGGGCTTTCCCCAGCGCTCCGCGAGGTCGAATCCGAGCTTCGTCGTGTAGAACGTAACCGCGCGATCGACGTCATCGACCAGATATCGGATCGCCGCCATGTCAGGGCTCCGGGCGCTCCTCGGTAAAGGGAACGTCGATCGCGGAAGCGCGATCCACGATGGGCTTCGGAACGCGATGGGTCGCGGTACCCGGTACGCGTGAGGCGCCCGGACCGCGGCCGTGTCCCGGATCGAGACGGGCACCCGAGCCGCGCGAGGTGAGTCTCGCCGCGAACCGCACCAGTCCGATCAGGATGCGTAGAGTCACGATCGCGAGGAAGATCCGGAGCAGGAGTTGAACCATGGTCCCGCGCCTGAAGCGGCGCCCGCCGGCTCTAGCGCGCCGCGTGGGCTCCGACGAGCGGGAGCGCACGGGCGGTCAGATCGGAGAGAGGAAGGTCGTTGAGCTCCACCGTCGTCTTGAAGGTCTCGATCCAGCGCTGGATCGTCTGATCCTCGCGCTTCGCGGCGAAGAAGGTGCCTTTGTTCGTCAGCACGTCGCGCTCGAGAACCTTGGGCAGCGGGTGGTGCGAGCGTTCATGCGGCGGGATCAGGTGCTCGAGCATGTAGCGGCGCTCCTCGATCTCGTCGGCGGGCATGGGGTCGTCCGCCGGGAGCGGCTTCAGCACCTGATAGTCGCGGAGCGCCAGGAGCTCGCTCCACACCTCCGGGCTCGCGATCCCCCCGGACGGTGTGCGGTGATAATCGAAGAAGGGCTGGATCGTCCGCCTGAGTCCCAACTCCTCCGACAGGATCAGCGAGATTCGCGTCAGGCGCGAGAGACCCTTGATGCCGGCGACTTCGGGCACCGCGTTCGTGTCGGCGAACCAGTAGAGGAGCAGGAGGAAGTCCCCGCGCGTCATGGGGCCGGTAAGCCTGATTGTCGACGGTGGGACCGTTGTGCTCACGCTGCTCCTCCCGTTGGGGCGCTAAGGCCGGCCGGCGCTAGGGCCGGCGCTAAGGCCGGCGTTCGGGCCGGCGGCGTTCAGGCCGCCGTTCCCCGAGACTGCGCAACTCCACGTTTCCATTGGTGGTCGCAAGCGATATCTTAGCACCCCCTCCGTTGATCGTGCCTCGAATCGACTTGGGGGTCACCACACCCTGGCGCACCACCGGGAAGCCGATCGAGACCCGGCCGTTCGTCGTCAGGGCCTCGAGCGTCGCCTTCAAGTCCTTGGGTAGATACGCCAGCACGTTGCCGTTCGTGGTCTGGAGCGCAACCTTGCCCCGGGACGGGATTCCGCGAACCTCCACGACCACGCTGCCGTTCGTTGTGCTCGCGGAGACTTCCCCCGACACGCCGGTCATCTCGATTTCGCCGTTGGTGGTTTCCAGGGCCACGTTCCCTTTGACATCCTTCACCCGAATGTCCCCGTTGGTCGTAGACGCCTCGAGGCGCCCCTTCAAACCGCGCGCCCGGACCTCCCCGTTGGACGTCTCGAGTGTGAGATCGGTCTCGTTCGGCACCTGGACGTAATAGTTGATCTGGAGGGACGCGACCTTCCGTCCCAGGATGTCCCAGATCCCGATCGACTCACGCCGCTTGGGAAACCGGCTCACGATGTCGATCCGCGCCTTTCGAACCTCCAC
>DASXQO010000187.1:0-2334 GCA_036507115.1 Candidatus Eiseniibacteriota bacterium
CCGGAGCAGCACCTCGCGGAGCGCCTGCCCCGTGCGCCGCTGCTCCTCGAGCGCGCGGGCGAGGCCCTCGCGGGAGAGATGCCCCTGCTCGACGAGGCTTTGCCCGAGCGGTTTTCGCCCACCTGGTGCCAACGGTGCTCCCTTTCTGAAATGGAAAAGGCCGGATGCCGGATCCGCGATCCATGGGTCCATCGCAGGTATCGGCTTGGGGACGGCTGATCTGGAGAGATTTGGGGCGGGACGTGCGGGGCCCGGCGCACGCGCGGGGCCGCGGCGCACGCGCGGGGCCCGGCGCACGCGCGGCCGGCGCGCGAATGCGGAGGAGCGGCGGAAGCTACGTGGAGGAGCCGGCTACCGGATCACCCTCCTCGGCCTCGGGGCGTCCGCGGCTGGAGTGGGCTCCGGAGGTTGCGTGACTTCGGGAACGGCGTCGTGTCCCGAGTCGAGCAGCGTGACGTCGGCGCGATAGAAGGACCCCTGCCCCGCCTGCCTCGTTTCCTGGGCGGCCTGCGCCGCATCTCCCAGGCCGGCCGAATCTGGCTGCGCCACGCCGAGGCTGGCGGAATCACCGGATGACGGCGAGAGGATCGGGACGCGCTCCGTCGACACCTCGACGGTCGATCGGGCGTAGCCGGTCATCGGGATCCCGGAATTGTTCCAGTTGGTCCGGGTCATGACGGCACGGTTCACGTAGGTCGTGCCATCCCCTTTCCAGTCCTGCGTTCCGTACTTACGGATTCTCAAGACCTGGCAGGGGATGATCCTCCCGCCGATGCGGAGCGTGTCGGGCGGCAGGGAATCCGAGGTCGAAGTACCGGCGAATTCGATGAGATCCATCGCGGAGACATCCGCGTCCGCCATCGGGGCCCCTTCTTCTCCGACCGGGTATTCATAGAGCGTTCCATCCGGCGTGAGCGCCTGGTAGCGGGCGAGCGTCAGCCCCGGCGCCGAGCCGGAAGTCGCATCGTGGCCGTGTCCCCGGCCGTTCTGGCGAACGAAGAATCCGCGCTCGAAGCGGATCCTGCCGCGGTCGAACGTGCTGAGCTCCACCCAGGCGCCCGACTCCTCTCCGGATCCCTCGCGCGACACCACCGCCAACCGCTGGGTGAAGCGGTGGGGGGGCCGGTTCTTGGATTCGACATTCACCTGGTAGGAGACCCAGCTGCCGGAGGGGACGTCACCGGGCAGCGAAAGCGAAATCAGTTTGAGACTTTGGGCCTGCGAGCCGCCGCTTGCGAGGAGAACCGCCGCCGCGGCGAGCACCGTGGAGAGGTAGCGCCTGAGGTAGCGCCTATTGGTGCCAGTGCACAATATGCTTCAGCGCCTCTTCGTAATCGAAATTCGGGTTCTGCTCGTGCGTGTGGCAGGTCAGGCACACGTCGGGGCCCACGACCACGTTGGCGTCGCTTCGGTCCGGATGCTTCGTGCCCATGCCGTGGCAGTTTTCGCATTGCACGTTCACGAGATCGGGGGTGGTCTGCTTGGAGGCGAAGCCTCCCGCCTGGCCGTAACCCACGACGTGGCAAGGCAGGCACTCGGGGCTCGAGTCGCGCTGGTTCTTGGCCAGCGTTTGGAACGCGTGCGCGTGCGGCTGGCTGGAATACATCTGGTATTCGGCCTCGTGGCAGCGCCGGCAGTTCTTCTCGCCCAGGTAGTGGTCCCCGGCGAGCGGCGTGGCCACCGGCTGGGCGGGAGGGGGGTTCGAGTCCTTCGACGCGAATCTGCGATTCATCTCCTCGTTGAACGTGTCCACCAGGCGGTTTATCTCATCATCCGCCGGGACCTTGTCGTCGAGCGTGATGACGTCGCCGTCGTAGGAGGAGATCTTGCCGTCCTCGACGACCAGGTGCACGCCCGGGATGTACTGCCCGCGATCGCCGGCGCGTGTGTTGATCACTCCGTTCGTCTTTATGATCTCCCGGAACAATCCGGGCTGATGCCCGAAGAACATGACGTCGATCCCGGGCGCTTCCAGCGTCAGGCGCTGGCCCTCCGTGAGGCCGATGTGGGACAAGAGCACAACGATGTCGGCTTTCTTGCGCAGTTCGGGGAGGAGCGCCTTCGCAGTTGCGACCGGATCCTTGATTTCGAGCGCGCGCTCGCCCGGGAGCGTGCGGATTTTCAGATCCGTGCCGATGAGGCCGAAGAAGGCGACCCGAGCCGAGCACATCTTCTTGATCACGTAGGGTTTGACGAAGGGTTTCTTCGAGTCGGCATACACCAGATTCGACGAAACAACGTCGATCTTCGTCTTCTTGAAGTTGTCGAGCAGGAAGGCCTGGCCGAAATTGAACTCGCACTCACCCAAGATCACAACATCGTAGCCGAGCTTGT
>DASXQO010000188.1:0-1974 GCA_036507115.1 Candidatus Eiseniibacteriota bacterium
GGCCCGACGACCTCCCCTTGCTCGACGCTCTTCACGAGGACCACGCCCTGGATCGGGGCGGTGAGCACCAGCTCGCGCGCCTTGGCTCGCGCCGACTGGAGGCTGGCCCCGGCGGCTTCGGCGGCTTGCCGGGCGGCGGCCACCACCATCTTCCGGAATCCGGCCTCGAGCAGGCGGTAGCGTTGCGCGGCGGCGTCGCGCCGGGCCGCCGACTGGTCGCGTTGGGTCTGTGCGCGATCCAGATCGGCTTGCGGGACGAGCTGCTTCTCGAAGAGCGCTCGGACGCGTTGAAGCTCGGCCTCCGCGAGCTCGAGTGCCGCTTCCGCCGTGTCGAGGTCCGCCTTGGCGGCTCTTCGTTCCTCGATACGGGGGCCGAGCTCCTGGTCACGCGCAAGCGAGCGCGCCCGCCCCGCTTCGGCTTCCTGCTCGTGCAAGCCGGCCGTGACCTCTCCCTGCGCGAGCACGACGAGGGTATCCCCCACGCGCACCGAATCCCCCTCGTCGACGAAGACGGCCGACACGCGCCCTCCGACGAGGGATGCGATATCGACTTCGTCCAGCTCGATCGTTCCGCTCCCACGGATCCCCCGGTCCGATTTCGAGCATCCCGGGAGACCCGACGCCAGAACGAGGGCGCTAACGGGAAGGAAAAGCGCCCATGAAAGTACCCGCCCCGGCACGCCGGAGCGAGGCCCGCTCACGGAGTGGTCACCGGGCGAAGGGCTTCCTGATAGATCGAAAGGTCGCGGGGGCTGAAGCAGACGAAGCGGACGAGCTCGATTGGCGAGGGCTCGCGGAGCGACTCCCGAACCGCGCGGACCGCGGTCCGCGAAGCCTCGTCGATGGGATAGCCGTACGCGCCGGTGCTGATCGACGGGAAGGCGATGGAGCGGATGTCACGCCCGCGGGCGAGGGTGAGGCAGGATTCATAGCAACGGCGCAACAACTCGGGCTCTCCCGCCTTGCCTCCGTGCCAGACCGGGCCCACGGTGTGGATCACGTGGCGCGCGGGGAGACGGTACCCCTTTGTGATCCGCGCCTCGCCCGTCGGGCAACCGCCCAGGGTCCTGCATTCCTCGAGAAGCTCAGGTCCCGCCGCGCGGTGGATCGCGCCGTCGACTCCTCCGCCGCCCAGGAGGGTGGAATTCGCGGCGTTCACGATGGCATCGACACGCATCGTGGTGATGTCGCCCTGGACCGCTTCCAGCGTAACCATGGCTGCTTACTATATCAGTATCAGTCCCGGCCTCCCCGCCCGAGGCGGGAACCCGCCGCGGAAGCCCGGTGTAGCAAATGGCAACGACGTCCTCCCCAACGGCGCCTCTCCGAGCAGCCGCCTCCCCGCGGCACTCGGCAAAGGGCGCGGCCGCCACCGCGACGCACGCGGCAAGGCCCGCCATGGGCGGAGGCATCCGGATTCCGCGGCAGGAGGCTCCCCCCCCACTGCCGGACCTGTGGCTTCTCGACGTTACCCGCCCCCGACACACAACCCGATCTGGACAGTGAAGTAGAATCCCGCTGGCCCGTGGAGGGGCGGAAGCCTAGAGTCTCTCCGCGGGCCGTACCTTTTTTCGTCTCATGCCAGGGAGTGCGATGCTGCGTTTGATCGCGCGCTACACGGAGTGGCTTCACACGCGGTGGCCGGCCGGAACCGTGGAGAAGCTCCCCGAGGCGCGCCAGGACGGCTCCACCAACCTCCGCGGGGCCACGATCTCGGGGGACCTCACCGGCATTCCTCTCCTTAAATTCGCGCTCGACTCCGGCGCGCGCGCGGTGAGCGCCGCGGGCGCCGATGCGGATCGCGCCTCCGACGCCGGGACCCCGGACGCCGCCACCCTGGATCTCGCGATCATCGGCGCCGGCGTCTCGGGCATGGCCGCGGCGGTCGAGGCGCGCAGGCAGGGACTCCGATTCGAAATCCTCGAGGCGACCGAGCCCTTCTCGACCCTCGTGAATTTTCCGAAGGCGAAGCCG
>DASXQO010000189.1:0-9012 GCA_036507115.1 Candidatus Eiseniibacteriota bacterium
GCTCGGGATGTCGCTCCTCTTCGTGGGCACCGAGCGCCGCTACGCGACCGCGCCCGATCCGGTGCACGGCAACATCCTGGCCATCCTGAGCGGCCTCTCCTGGGCGTTCACGTTGATGGGCCTGCGATGGATGGGGCGGCACGAGGGGACACCCGCGCCCGCGCCAGACGCGCCACACGACGCGCCGCTCCCGGCTCCGGCGGCGCCGGGGTCAGCAGCCCCCGCGGTCGTGATCGGGAATCTGATCGCATTCTTCGTGGGGCTGCCCTTCGCGCTGCCCGTCCTCGCGGCGCGGCCGCTCGACTGGGCGATTGTCGGCGGGCTCGGCACGATCCAGATCGGGGTCGCCTACGTGTTCCTCACCGCGGGCATGCGCCACGTGCGGGCGCTCGAGGCCTCGATGCTGCTCCTGCTCGAGCCGGTGCTGAACCCTGTCTGGTCCTGGCTCATCCACGGCGAGAAGCCGCGGGCGTGGTCGCTCGTGGGAGGCGCGATTATTCTCGGAGGGACGCTGGCGAAGACGTGGATGGATTCGAGGCGGGCGTCTAGGTAGTGGCTGCGCGGTCGACGCCGTTCTCCACCACCCACCGCACCGACTTCGAGCAGGGGCACATCCCGCCGACGCGCTTCAGCGCCGGCATCTTCTTCATCGCCTGCTCGCGGGTGGTGGTTCCCGCAGCAACCTGCCGCAGCGACTCCACGTAGTGCTTCATGTCGCGGCTGTGGAGGTAGGGCTCGGGCAGGTGCGCTGCGAGGTGCCGCACATAGTCCTCCACATTGGTGAAGGACTCGCCCGCGAAACCCACCATCGTGAACGCGGCATCGCCTTTTCGGCGGAAAAAGCCGCGATCCGGGAGCTGGATCATGTCCTCGTGCCTGATCCCCTGATGCTTCCCTTGCTCCCGCAGCAGGCGCTCGGCAAGCGCCTCGGCGTCCTCGGGAGAAAGCTTCGGCAGCCGCGCGCGGATGAAGCGCTGGTTTAAATCCGCGACCATGCGCTTGCATTCCTCGTAGTAGAGCCCCTGCGCTTCGGCGTTCTTCATGTTCTTGAAGCCGAAGCGGATGTTGGAATCTCCGCCCTTCTCGTGCCCGAACATCTCGAGCCCTCGCGGCATCCACTTGTTGAACGCCTTCTGGATCGCCGAGGTCGTGATGAGCGCGTTGCCCTGCGCGGCCCGCTGCACCCACCTCCGTAACGGAATGACGCCCGCAGCCAGGTGGAACGCCTCTTCGCGGAGCATGGGCGGCATCGACTGAGCGAAAGGCTTGTACGAGCAGACGCGCTGCATCGAGAGCTGGTACTTGCCGACGCGATCGATGACCGCGGCGAAGACCACGTTGTCCACGAAGGAATCGTATTCGAGGTTGAAGGCGTCGAGGACATGCGAGCCGGTCTGCATGGAGAGGATCTCCTCGACCATCTCCTCCGCCTTCTGCCCCGATACCCCGCTCCAGTCCTGGGACACCAGGAGATGGAACATCTGGTAGCCGTGGCGCAGCTCCTCGGCCATCACGCGGAGCACCCAGAACCGGTCCTCGTCGTCCTGCGCGCGCGCGAGCGTGCCTTCGTGCTGCTGGATCGATCCAAACTCGGTCGAAGCCTGGGCGCGGATGATGGCCAAGAGATGCTTCGCGGGCTCTTCCCCCAGCTCCCCGGGCTTCTCGCGGCGCTTCTCCCCCTTGTTGTCCCCGATCTCGACCTTGTCCCCCATGCCGACTTCCATCTTGGCGCAGAGGCAGAACTCGGGGTCGCTGGGAAAATATTTCTGCCAGTTCTCAGGGAGAAGCCCGTAGTCCGGGAAGTTGTGGCGCTGCCAGTGCAGCACGGCGTCGTGGTACTTCTTGGGAAGCGTGGTCTGTTCGACGTTCATCCTAGTTTCGATCCTGGGCCGCGCTCAGCGCGATGCGCATTTCGAGCGCCGTGAGCGGCGCGTCCTTGAATCCGACCGCGCGCAGGAACGATGCGAGCTCGGAGTCGTTTTTTTCCACCAGGGTGCGCACGGTCGTAGCACCCTGCCGCTTCAAGTGCTCCACCACCGCTTCGAAAAGGCGTCTTCCGATCGAGCGCCCCTGAAAATCAGGATCGACGCCGAAGCGCTCGATCCAGCCGCTCGTCTCCTCGAGGCCGAATTCACCCCCTCGCAGGTCCGAGAGCATGAATCCGACGACCTTGCCCCCCAGCTCGGCCACCTGACTCGCGTCGGGGTCCCGTCTGAGGTAATACATGACACGCCGCTCCCACACGTCGGGCCGGTAGACCCCGGAGAGACGCTCGTCGATCGCGACGATTCGCGCGATATCGAGTTCGGAAAGGGAGCGGATGCTTAACTGCTCTGCGACCGCGCTCATGGGGCAAGCGTATCACATCGGGGCTTGGAGGGGGCTCGAAGCGCCCCTGTCACGGGAGGACGCCGCGCGCCCAGGGGAAGTGGGGGCCACCGGGTCTGCAACTTCATAGACGGGGCAAGTGCGACGGTCTATGCGGCGACCACGGCCGAGGCTCACTTCCAACGTGCCCCGGGGCACCTTCATCGAGCGCGCCGACCGTTGCCGCGCCCTCAGTACCAACTCGTCCCGGGACGAATTGGGGGAACTCAGAAACCATTGCCGGAAGGGCCCGCAGCCTCGGGGGGACCTCCGGCGCGCGATGCGCCCCGTCACCAGCTCGAGCGGCGACGCCGCGACTTGGAGACGCCGAGCACGCCGAAAAGCCCGCGGACGAGCTCTCTTCCGACGGCCCGGGCCACCGGAGATTTCAGAATCGTGCCGACTGTATCGGGTGGCTTCCCTGTGGATCCACCCCGGGCCCCCGACCCCACCGGCGTCGCGGCCTCCTTCGTCTCCTCCGCGCGCGCCTGCAGCACTTCCCGGGCGCTCTCGCGATCGACCGGCTTCGCGTAGAGGTCGTGGAGCGGAGATCGCACGACGCGCGCGGCGATCTCCTCGGAAGGGATCGGTCCCATCAGGCTCATCGGAGGCGCCATGAGGGTCGCGACGACCGGGGTAGGCGTGCCGCGCGGCGTGAGTGCCGTGACGAGCGCTTCCCCGATGCCGAGCGAGGTGAGCGTCTTCGGGATGTCGTAGTAGGAGGTGCGCGGGAATGTGTTCGCGGTCGCGCGGAGCGCCTTCTCGTCGTCCGGCGTGAAGGCCCGGAGCGCGTGCTGGACCCGGTTCCCGAGCTGTGCGAGCACGTCCGGCGGGAGGTCCTTCGGCGTGTGCGTCACGAAGAAGACGCCCACTCCCTTCGAACGGATGAGGCGCACGACCTGTTCGATCTGATCGAGAAACGCCTTGCTCGCATCGTCGAAGAGCAGGTGCGCCTCGTCGAAAAAGAACACGAGCTTCGGCTTGTCAATGTCCCCCACCTCGGGAAGCTCGCGGTAGAGCGAAGCGAGGAGCCACATCACGAAGGTGCTGAAGAGCGCCGGGCGATCCTGGATATCGGAAAGCTCGAGCACGGTAAGAATTCCGCGTCCGCGCTCGTCCGCCCGGATCAGATCCTCTACCCGGAATTCGGGTTCGCCGAAGAAGGAATCCGCCCCTTGCTGCTCCAGCTCCACGATCTTCCGGAGAAGCACGCCGGCCGTGGCCTTCGAGATCCCCCCGAAATCCGCGAGTTCCGCCGACCCCGCGCCCGTCAGGTACTGGAGGACTTCGCGCAGGTCGGGCAGGTCGAGGAGCAGGAGCTTCTTCTCGTCGCAAAACCGGAATACGAGTGCGAGCACGCTTTGCTGCGTGTCGTTCAGCCCCAGCGCCCGCGCGAGAAGGAGCGGGCCGAAGGAGGAGACTGTGGCGCGGAGCTGGATCCCGCTCTTCCCCGTGAGGCTCACGAACTCGACCGGATTGGGCTCGGGGGTGAAGGGGATACCGCACGCCTTTGCGCGCTCCTCGACCTTGGGACTGGAAACGCCGGATGCCGAAAGCCCGCTCAAGTCCCCCTTGAGGTCGGCGAGGAAGGCCGGAACACCCGCCGCGGAGAGCTGCCCCGCGAGCGACTGCAAGGTCTTCGTCTTCCCCGTGCCCGTGGCTCCCGCGATCAGCCCGTGCCGGTTCATCATCGCGAGGGAAATGCCGATAGGGGTGGGAGCGGCTACCTTGCCGTCCCGGATGGGGGCGCCGAGGCGGAGCGTGGGGCCCTGGAAGGAGTACCCTTCCGCGATGGTCTTGGCGAACTCATCGGTCATCGCACAAGAATCTGTCACGAGGCGCCCGGATCGTCAACCGCGCCGACACGAAACCCGCTTGCGTCACGCGCCCCGCATTTCGTAGGCTCCGCCGGCTGTCGAAAGGGGCATAACCTGGTTGGTCCTACCTGGATGATCGACATCATGCGAGCAGCCGCCGCGCGGCGAGCCGCGGCCGCGCGCGTTCTCCGCGCCGCGATCCTCCTCCATTTCCTACATCCCGCCACGGTTGCGGCCGAGCGAGCGCCCTATTGGATCGCTCCGGGCGGTGGCGTTGCCTGGCTCCCGAATGAGTTTCTGGTAAAGCCGAGCCGCCCCCAAATCGGCGGAATCATCGGCGCGCGCATGGGGCCCAACTGGGCCGCCGAAATCCACGGGAGCTACCTCACGTCCCAGGGCACCCAGCCGGCTCAGCCCTCGTTGACCGTCACGCATTTCGAGGGAAACCTGACGTGGTTCACCTCGGGCGATCGAAGGTTTACGCCTTACCTGACGGGAGGCGCGGGGGTCGCGTACCACCATTACGAAGGCGCGCCGAGCAGTCTCCATCGATTGGTCTTGGGGGGAGGCCTGGGTTTTCGGCTGGCCGTGGGCGAGAACGTCTCCCTGCGCATCGAGGGGCGTGACCTCCGATACAAGACTCTCGTTGCCTCGACCGGTCTCGAGGAATACCGGAATCAACCGGAGGCGTTTGCCGGAATCTCTTTCGGGATCGGCGGCCCGGCCCGGGACCGCGACCGTGACGGGGTCCCGGACGACGACGATCGCTGCGCGGGAACTCCCAAGGGCGCACGCGTCGATGCGGTGGGTTGCGCCATCGACAGCGACGAGGACGGGGTCTTCGACGGAATCGACCAGTGCGCCAACACACAGTCCGGCGCAGTCGTGGACGCGCGCGGATGCGAGCTGGACCAGGACTTGGACGGGATCCCGGACAGGCTCGACCGTTGCCCCGCCACCCCCAGGGGGGCGATCGTGGACGCGCGCGGTTGCGAGCTGGACCAGGACTTGGACGGGGTCCCGAACGGGCTCGACCGTTGCCCCGCCACTCCCAAGGGGGCGGTCGTGGACGCGCGCGGTTGCGAGCTGGACCAGGACTTGGACGGGATCCCGAACGCGCTCGACCGTTGCCCCGCCACTCCCAAGGGGGCGGTCGTGGACTCGGCCGGTTGCCCGCGCGACTCGGATCAGGACGGCGTTTACGACGGAATCGATCAGTGTGCGACGACGCCTGAGGGCTGTGTCGTGATCACCAACGGATGCCCGACCGATTCCGACCGGGACGGCGTATGCGACGGAATCGACGAGTGCCCGGATAGCCCTGCAACCGCGAAGGTGGATCGGTCGGGTTGCCCGATCCAGGTTAGCGACAAGGAAACGCAGCTCCTCGAAACGGGGATGATCCGGCTCCAGAACGTCAACTTCCAGACCGGCAAATCAAGGATCTTGCGTGAATCGGAACCGGTCCTGAACGAAGTGGGGAACATCCTCGCGCGCTGGTCCGATCTCAGGATCGAGATCGGCGGGCACACGGATTCGCGCGGATCCGCCGCCAAGAACAAACAACTGAGCAGGGATCGCGCGGAGGCGGTGCTCGAATACCTGATGTACAAGTTTCCGGAGCTGAAACCTTCGCAGTTCACGACGGTCGGATACGGCGCTTCGGTCCCCATCGCCAGTAACGCGACGGAGTCGGGGCGTGCGAAGAACCGCAGGGTCGAATTCAAGGTCTTAAACAAGGAAGCGCTCAAAAAGCAGAAGACGGAGCAGCGGGTCCTGCCGCGCGAGTAGCGGCGCCTGATCGTTGCTCCCGCGCGGCCGCGCGACGGCCCACCCGTAGTTTTACGGATTCGCGATTTCGGTCATGCTGCGGCTGGAATCGACCGATACCTGCGTCATACCAACCCCCGGGCGAAGAGAGCTCGGGGAGTCCTTGCCAAGGACGGCAGGGTTGGGAACGGGGATCGCGGCGACGCGGTTCCCGTTTGGTTTTCAGTGCCGCGTCGCGGTCGTTCAGGCGATCCGGCCCTCCACGGCGAGGAGATCAGGCTGCCGGAGGCCAGCGGAATTCGCGTTTCCACTGCGCGACACGCCCGCGAACGCCCTCGATGAAGGGCGCCCACCGCCGGTCGGAGCGGAGCGGCTCGAAGAGCGGGAAGCTCTCGAAGTGGGTGAGCGTGTCGTTCCCCAGCTCCGCGGCGCGGTCGAGGAACCGGAACGCCCCGTCCGGATCGCCCGTTTGGGCACAGTAGAGCGCCGCGCGTACCGCCCCATCCATGTCGATCTCGGCAAATCCTCGCCCCGCCTCGAACCGCTTCTCGGCTTCCTCCCGCTTGCCGGCCAGGAGGGCGATTATCTCGTCCGGCAGCGAACCCGGCAGCTCTTCTCCGCTCTCGAGATGACGCCGCATTCCGTCGTACGCCTCCGCGTACCTGCCTTCCCAATAGAGGATCAATGCTTCAAACCCCGCGTTCCTCCGGCTGGCGATCTTCTGTCGTTCCCGATCGAGCCAGACACGCGCCTCGTCGAATCGTCCCGAGATACACGCCTGTCTGATTCGCGAGCCGTAGGACCATGGCGTGTAGGGCTCGAGCTCGATGGCACGTTCCTCCGCCGCGTTCGCCTCGTCCAGCATGTCGCATAGACGGTACAGATATCCGAGGTAGTGGTAGGTCATGTTCGAGTGGGGCAGAAGCGCGAGCGATGATGTCAGTTCCCGGTAGGCCTCCCGTTTCTTCCCGCGGACGAGATTCAGTACGCCCGCCACGAAATGGACCTGCGCGTCGCGCGGGTCGAGTGCTTGGGCTCGCGCCAGCGCCTGGCCAGCTTTCTCTTGCCACAAGGGATCCGGAGAAAAGCCCCCGTCGATCATGGCGTTGTAGACGAACGCGAGGTTCGCCCAAGCCGGCACGTACTGGGGATCGACCTGCACCGCCTGCTCGAGCTGCTCCACGGCGAATTCCATGGCTTCGCGTGTCCCCTGACGGAGCGCTTCCATCCCCCGCAGCACGTGCTCGTAGGCAGCCCCGTTGGGCGTGTACGCGCGCTTCGGCTCCGCCGCGTCCGGGTTGAGGCGCGCCATGAGCGCCTCGGCGATCCCGTGCGCGACCTGATCCTGGACCTCGAAGACGTCCTCGAAGCGAACGTCGACTTTTCCCGCCCACACGGGCCGACCCGTCGCCCCCTCGACCAGGCGCGCGGTGGCGCGGAAGCGCTCGCCGATCCGCTGGAAGGACGCGTCGAGCACCGCCGACACGTCGAGCTCCTGGGCGACGCGCCGCGGCTCCACAGGCTGGTCCTGGTAGGGAAGGATGGAGCTCGTCGTCCGCACGATAAGGTCGGGCGAGTGCGCGAGCCGCGTGATCACGGCGTCCGCGAGCCCGACTCCGAGATAGCTCAGCTCGGGGTCTCCGCCGATGTTCTTGAACGGGAGCACCGCGATCGTGCGGGGACCGTTCTTCACGGTCTGATGCTTCGCTCCGGTCGTGGGGTCGCAGCCGCACTCGAGGGTTTCGAGATCCACTTCGAAGTCGGACATGCTCGAGTGGCGCCGCCGCGGGTCCTTGGAGAGCGCCTTCCCCAGCACGAAATCGAATTCCGCGCTCAGCGCCGGGTTCAGGCGCGAGGGAAGCTCCTGGGTCTCGTGAAGGATGCGGTGCATCGTCTCGACCTGCGACTCGACGGCGAAGGGGTGCTTCCCCGTGAGCAGCTCGTAGAGGATCGTGCCGAGCGAGAAGATATCGCTCGGAGGCCCCGCCGTCTGCCCAAGCACCTGCTCGGGAGACATGTAGGGAGCCGTTCCCATCACGGTGCCCGGCATCGTCGCAGTGCGGGCTGCAGTCCCCGGGGTGAGGCTGCGCGCGAGCCCGAAATCGAGGATCTTGAGGAGACCGTCCCGCCGGATCATCAGATTCTCGGGCTTCAGGTCGCGATGAACGAGCCCCGCCGCGTGGGCCGACACGAGCGCCCGCGCGGCCTGCCGAGCGACAGCCAGAATGTCGGCGAGACCCCGGCGCGATGAGACGCTCCACTCCCGAAGCGTATCCCCCTCGATCAGCTCCACGGCGATAAAGAGAACGCCGTCCGATTCGCCGAGGTCGTGAACCGTGATGATATTGGGATGGTTCAGTGCGGACGCGGCGCGCGCTTCATGGAGGAGTCGCGACCGGCGCTCGGGATCGAGGGCGAATTCGCGCGGCAGGATCTTGACCGCGAGCTTCCGCGCGAGCATCGGGTCCTCGGCGACAAAAATCTCGCCCATGCCCCCCTTTCCGAGGGGCTCTAGGATGCGGTAGCGGCCCAACATCGTCCCGATCATGGCCGGAATGATAGCACGCGGGTCGTTCGATCATTGACCGCGGTAGGCGATCGTGGTAAGATGCTGCATTACTTCACCGTAGCCTCGGCTCCCGGGGAAGGCCGGGCTGGTTCGGAGCCACAAAAACCGAAACTTCCCCCCAACCTGGGAAGACGCTCGTTGGCCCCGCTCAAGACGAGTGCTCCTTCGTGTTGTCGATTCCTCCCGTCGCGCGACATCGTGGGCGCGAGAGACCCTGCCCGCCTCAGGCCCGCCGTGCTGAAACTTGTGCGTCCGATCGCAACGGAGGTCCAATGAATTGGAGTCGTCTCGCAATTCTGATCTTGGCCGCTCTCGTCCTCTCCACTGTCGTGGGATTCGGCATCGCCGCAGCCGGAGATCCCGATGTCCCCCAGGTGGACGCGCGCCAGGTCGCGGACAACGGCGAAACCGTGTTCCGGTGCGCCACGGTCGAGCGCGGCCAGCCGAAGGACGCCCCGGATTTCGACACGATCCAGCGCTGGATCGCCG
>DASXQO010000190.1:0-1739 GCA_036507115.1 Candidatus Eiseniibacteriota bacterium
CACCCGAACGCGAACGATACGCTGACCGTGCGTTCGGTCTTCGTGGTGTCTCCGGACAACAAGGTGAAGCTCACGCTCACGTATCCGGCGAGCACCGGGCGGAACTTCGATGAGCTCTTGCGCTCGATCGACTCGCTCCAGCTCACCGCCAACTACTCCGTGGCCACGCCGGTCGACTGGAAGCACGGCGAGGACGTGATCATCGCCTCGACGGTCTCGGACGAAGATGCCCGGAAGAAATTCCCGGCCGGTTTCGACGCGAAGAAGCCGTATCTCAGGGTCGTGCCTCAGCCGGGCAAGGAACGGACGCCCGCCAAGGTCTGAGAAGCGCGCGCGGCCGTCAGGGCCGAAGGGAAGGGCCGCCGGTTTGGAAGCTGGCGGCCCTCCTTTGTTATCGCGCGATGACCCCCTGCGTCAGAAGCTCCGGGATGATCAGCTTGGTGATCTGGACGTTCACGTCGCGGCTCGAGTTGGGATTGATGGATTCCGTGGTGCCGCTCCAGACGAGACGCCATCCTCCCGCGGTACTCCACACATCCACCCGGTGTCTCACCACCTGATCCGTCTCCGTATAGCCGGGCTCGTACACCTCGCGCCAGTAGGTGTGATAGGCGTTCGACCAGCGGCTCCTCACCCAGACAGGCTCGAGCCTCGTGTATCCGGGGACGTAGGTGGTCTGGGTCGTGGCTCCCAGCCGGTGCGTCAACAGCACGCCGTCGAATTCATGCTCCCGCACCGCGCGCTCGATCTGAACCGTGTCGGGGGCGGCGTTCGGGAACATGTTGTACGAAGGGGTCGCCGTGACGCCGCGCTTTTCCAGCGCCGTCACGAAGCCGTCCTCCCAGATGCGGCGGCTGAGCGGGTCTTTCCGGATCGCCACGACCAGCATTTTCCGGATCGGCGTCGAGGGGGCGGTCGGGTCCTTCCACATGTCGACGAGCTGTGTTCCGCTGGAGCATCCGCCGAGGATTCCGGCGGCGGCACAAGCGACCAGGAGCAGGGCCCAGCGGGGACGTGATGCAAGGGGGCTGACAGAGGAACGCATGGTGCCCTCCGGAGGGATTCCCGGTAACCCATCATGGGCTGCCCGGAAAGACGCTAGCAACCCACCGGAAGGGTGTCAACGCGAGGCGGAAACGATGCCTCGCACTGCCGGCGGCTACAAGCTCGCCACCGCCTGCTTTCTCCTCAACTGCAAGACCCGAACGTCCGGATCCACGACGATCTTCTCGGGCGGAAACGCGCAGTGAATGGTGAGGGTTCTCGACTCCCCGGCGCCGAGCGTGATCGATTCGCGGGCTTCCCGGTACGAGGGGCTCTGCGCCGAAGGCCGGCCCGGGGAATCCCGCTCCTTCGAGGCGTCCTTGGACGCCTTTGCCCAGCGTTCCCCCGCGGCCGCGGCGATTTCCACCGGCATGCGCCCCGTTCCCGTATTCTGGACCGTCAGCGTCACGTCGTAGCCGGATCCCCGCTTCACTTTCCTTGCCTCGGTGATCCGGTACTCCGGCAGGGCGCGATCCTCGAACCACTGCTTGACGAACGCGTCGTACTCGGATGAATTCGCCGCGTACGGACGCATTGCCGCGACGAAATCTTGTAGCGCCGGATGATCGCGGCTCTCGCTCCACGTGCGGATGAAGTGCTGGACTCCGGCAAGCGCGCGATCGTGCCCCATGAAGTCGTAGAGCATCCAGAACACCCAGCCGCCGCGGTCGTACATCACGGTCTCGTCCGACTCG
>DASXQO010000191.1:0-2529 GCA_036507115.1 Candidatus Eiseniibacteriota bacterium
ACGTCGAGAGCCTGATCGAGGCGCTGGTCGCGTCGGCGGAAGTGGAGCTGAAGGCCGGCAACCACGCGGAGGCGAAGCGTTGCGCCCGCCAGGCGAGAGACATCGCGCGATGGTCCAAGATGGCGCACTTCGAGCTTCGGGCCGCGTTGACCGCCGCCCGCGCGGCCTGCGGGGAGGGGACCGGATTGGAGTCGCTCGCGGAGCTGGCCGAATTGGTACGGCGCGCGAATGAGGGCGGATATCGTCCGCTCGCCGCCCGGGGCTCGGATCTCATCGGCGAGATCCACGCGCGCTCGGGCGACCTGGGCGCCGCGGCGGACGAATTCACGCGGGCCGCGGACCAGATGAAGGAGATCCTCGCGTCGCTGTGCGAGGAGGACCGTCGGTCCCTGGTGCATCACCCCGACTGGAAGCAGATGACCGGGAATCTCCTCGACACGCTCGTCAAGACGGGCCGCAGGGAGGAGGCGCTCGCCTACCTGGTCGCCTTCGGTGTCGCGAGCTGCGAAGTCGCCCCGGCGCCGCCGGGCGAGCCGATCCTGAGCGCGGTCTCGGCCGCCTAGCGCTCCTGCCGCTCCTCGCGGGGCGCCCGCGTCCTCAGCGGCCGCGCGGCGCTTGGTGTCCGCGAGCCGCTGGACGCGCCTGCCAGGGGAAGAGCGACACACCCACCCCGGCCACCAACCGGTTCGCGCTCACTCCGAATTCTCCCTGGGCGTTGCTCTCGTGCTGGAACCCCAGACTGGCGTTCACGGACGCCGAGGATCCCACGAGCACGCGCACCCCTCCGGTGAGCATCGGGGCCAGCACGGCCGTGTCGTCCAGGGAGAACCCGTCGTAGAAGAGCGCCCCGAAGCCCAGACTCGCGTAGGGAATGAAACCTCCCTGCGGCGAGAAATTGTAGGTCAGCCCCGCCGTCGCGCCCAACGCCGTCTCGCTCACCCCGTTCGTGGATTCGTGGCGCGTCATGAGCCCGCCGGTCACCTCGTAATGACGCGAGACGCAGTAGCCGATGGTGGGCGTGATCTCGAGTCTCGTGAAGGTGTCGATGTTGCCGTAGCCCTCGCGTTTCAGGTTCTGATGGCTGAAGGAGACGGTCGGCGAGAACTCGACCGACCCCGCCGCGATCTGATTGCAGCGCGCCACGCCCGGCAGCGCCAGCAGAGCCGCGGCCGCGAGGGGCGCTAGAGCGGATCCGAGCATTCGAATCTTCATGGCAACGCTCCTTCCGGTACGAAATGTTCGAATGGAAATTGGGTGCTGCGATCCCGACCGCATGTCCCCACCTTGGCTCCGAGCAAATTCCGAGCCCGCGCCCTGGCCCGACTCTTGCGGCTCTTCGCCTCCGGTCCAATCCACACATGGAGTCCGGGGGCTCATCCAATGTCGCATCCGCAAACGCGCTGCCAGGATGAAGCGACGCCACCTCACACAGGATTGCCGTTACCGCCCGTGCGACCCGCGCGATCGCGTCGACGCGGAGGGTGGCGCAATGCCGCCATCGTTGCGTTTTGCGCGATCTGCCTGCACGCGCTCGGCTGCGAAAAGCTGCTCACGACCAAGCCCGACCCGGGGGAACGATTCGACACGCCGCTTCCGGGTCTCGACAACGGCGAGCTCGGCGATTTTCAGGCGGGGCACACCCAGTTCCGGAAGGCCTTCACGATCGCGGAAGGGCTCGGGCCCATCTTCAACAATGTCTCGTGCGCGTCGTGCCACAGCGGTGACGGTCGCGGGCGTCCCGAAAACATACTGACACGCTTCAGCAGAGACACCGATCTCGTGCCCGGTGAGGGCGGCCCGCAGCTTCAAGAGCGGACCATCCCGGGAGCCGAGCCGGAGCGGCTGCCCTCGGGAGTGGACGTGTCGTACCGGATGCCGCCGCCCGTCTTCGGAGTGGGTCTGATCGAGGCGATCACGGATTCCGCGATCGCGTCCCGCGAGGATCCCGGCGATGCCGACGGAGATGGGATCTCGGGCCGTGTGAACTGGGTGACGCCGAATGCCTACGTGCCCTCGACGGAACCGGGCGGCGGCCCCGGTCCCAGGGCGGGAAGATTCGGCCGCAAGGCCTCGGTGTCGTCGCTTCTCCAGCAGACCGTCGAGGCCTACCACCAGGACATCGGAATGACCTCTTCGTTTCGCCCGATCGAGAACGTGAATCCGTTGGCGGCGCAGAACCCGCCGGGCCTCGACGGCGTGAGAGACCCGGAGCTGAACAACGGGGAAGTGCAGAGCGTCATGCAGTACATGAGGATGCTGGCACCCCCCGCGCCGGGCGCCGGCAGCGCCCAGCGCGTCCGAGGAGAGGTCTTGTTCGGATCCGCCGGCTGCGCGCGCTGCCACCTGCCAACACTCCGGACCGGTGTCCACGAAATCGAGACGCTCTCCAACCGGGATGTTTCGCTCTACTCCGACCTCCTGCTCCACGACCTCGGCCCGTTGCTCGCCGACAATCGCCCGGACGGCAGCGCCGACGGGCTCGAGTGGCGCACCGCACCCCTGTGGGGACTAAGGGTCGCGCGTGAATTC
>DASXQO010000192.1:0-1598 GCA_036507115.1 Candidatus Eiseniibacteriota bacterium
CTGCTCGAGCGGCACGGCCGCGAGGGGAACGCGGTGACCTTCCTCTCCGGTGTGCTCGAGGATCCCGCCGGATACGGACGCGTCATCCGGGACGGCCGGGAGGAGTTCGTGAAGATCGTCGAGGAGCGGGACGCCACCCCCGCCGAGCGCGCCGTCGCGGAGGTGAATTCGGGCATCTACTGCTTTTCCCGGAAGCCGCTCGAGGAGGCCCTCGGATTCCTCCGCGCGGACAACCGCCAACAGGAGTATTATCTGACCGACACGCTATCCTTCATCAAAGGCCGTGGGGGACGGATCGGGGTGGAGCGGGGGTCCGATTCCCGCGAGCTCCTCGGGGTCAACAATCCCGAGCAGCTCGCGCTGGTGGAAGAGACGCTCCGCGCCTGGAGCCCGTCGTGAGCTTGGATGTGCTCTGGGCCGGATGGCGGATGGCCTATATCAAGAAGGCCGGCGGGGAAGGCTCCGCCAAGCAGCGCTGCCTTTTTTGCGCGATGGCCCGGCTTCGACCCGGAAAGCGCAATCTCGTGGTGGCCAAGACGCCGCGGGTGCTCGCGATGCTGAACCGATACCCGTACAACGTGGGTCACATGATGGTCGCGACCCGCCGCCACACGCCTTCGCTCTCCGCCTTGACCCGCGAGGAGGCGGTCGAGCTGACGGAGTGGCTCGGGCGCATCGAAGCCGCCCTCACGCGCGAGTACCGGGCGCAAGGCTTCAACATCGGGCTCAACCTGGGCCGTGTCGCCGGGGCGGGAGTGCTGGGGCATCTCCACTGGCACGTCGTTCCTCGGTGGAACGGCGACACGAACTTCATGCCGATGACGGCGAGGACCAAGGTCCTTCCGGAATCGTTGGACCGGACGTACGAGCGCGTTTCGAAGGCGCTCGCCGCGATGGATCGGCGGCCCGGAACGCGCCGGCGTCGGTAACGCGATCGAGGTTCGGCCGTGCCCAAGAAATCGCGCAACGAGTCGCCGGTCCTCGATTGGGCCCTGGGGCTCTCGTTTCTGCTCATCACCGCGCTGGCGTTGTCCGCGGCGGTTCGCGTGGGACCGCAGGCGGTGGTGAAGCCGAAGCAACCGATCCGGATCCAGCTCTGGAACGGGAGCGGCCGCTCGGGGGTGGCCGCGGAGCTGGCGTCCTATCTCCGGGACGGGGGATTCGACGTGCTGGAGGTGGCGAACGCGGATCGTTCGGACTACCGCGCGACCCTGGTGGTCAACCGGACCCAGAATCCCGATCCGGCAAAGGTCGTCGCGGAGTACCTGGGGACCAGCCATGTCATCCAGCAGGCGGGCTCCCAGGAAATGATCGACGTCACGGTCATCGTGGGCCGCGACGCCAGGCGGTGGACCCAGCCGCACTAACCAAGATGGAGCCCGCCGAGGCGGACGGGCTCGGAGAGCGAAGAAGGACCTATGTTCAATATCGGACCGCAAGAGATGTTTATCCTCTTCCTGATCATCATCCTGCTCTTCGGGGCCAAGCGCATACCGGAGATCGGCAGGTCGATCGGGAGAGGGATCCAGGAATTCAAGAAGGGGATTCGCGAGGTCGAATCGGAGATCAATCCGTCCGAGAAGACCGAGGCGCCCAAG
>DASXQO010000193.1:0-5902 GCA_036507115.1 Candidatus Eiseniibacteriota bacterium
GGTGTCGCCTCAGCCGCGCCGGCGGATCCCGCGCTCGAGGCATATCGCGCTTTCGCGCGTTCGCCTCGCGGGGAGCGTCTGCTCGCGGTAGCCCGTGACGCCATGTGCCGCCACTGGGTAGAGCGCGCCGGCACGCGTGACACGACGGATATCCCTTGGCCCGGCGCTCCTCTCGGAGTCTACGTGAGCTTGAGCGATGGGCAATCCACGCGCGCCTGTGTTGGCAGCGCCACCCCCTATCGCGGCGGGCTCGTCGAAACCGTTCGAGCGCTCGCAGTGCAGTCGCTGCAGGCGGACCGGCGCCATGCGCCCGTGCGAAGCGAGGAATTGACCAGCCTCCGCGTCGTCATCTCCTTTGCCGGCACTCCCGAGGCACTGACCGATCCGATGCAGATCGATCCGGGGCGCGAGGGCCTCCTCATCTCATCCGGCACGAGGAGCGTCGCGTTCCTTCCAGGCGAAGCGCGCACCGTCCGATGGGCGCTCCTGGAAGCCCGGCGTATCGGCATCCTCCAAGGCCCGACCGAAAGCGCCGCATATGCCCGATTCTCCGTTGTCGTGCTCGCCGAACCGTTGGAGGAGCCCCATGCTTCGCCGTGATCTCCGGATCGCTCTGCTCCTCGCCACCGCCCTCATCGCCACCTTGCCGGGACTCGCCCGCGCCGACGTGAGCCGCATGACCGGCCGGGTCATCGACACGGAAACCCAGGTGCCCATCGCGGGCGCCGAGATCGAGCTGGCCAACATGAACTCGGGCCAGGGTTTCTTCCGCGCGCGCTCCGACAAATCCGGCGCCTTCACCATCGAGGGCATCTCCTTGAACCGTTACTACGGACTGAACGTGAGCAAGCCCGGATACACGGATTTCGTCCTGGACGCCTGGCGATTCCCCGAGGCGCAGCGAGCCATCGACCTTGTGATCCCCCTCGACCGCGCGGGTTCGCTGGAGGTGCGCGCCATCCGCGCCGACGGCCACACTCCCGTCGCCAACGCCAAGATCGCCATCGTGAGCGAGCGGGCGGGACGGTGGTGGGAAGGGATGCGGCCCGCGCCCGTGCCCGTATTCACCGACCCGAGGGGCATCGCGCGCTTCATCGACATCGAGCCCGGGAACTGGACCATCACGGTGGAATCGGCGGAACTCATGCCCACGGAGTCGCGGCAGGTGCAGGTGCAGCGAGGGCAGATGACCGCGATCCCGGCGACCCTGGTTCGCCCCGCGAGCCTGAGTGGCGCGGTTCGCCTTGCCGACGGAACCGCGCTCCCCAACGTGACGGTCACGGCTCGCGGCCCCATCGAGGGCGTGGGCACCAGCGGGCCCGAAGGGGAGTTCTCGATCGAAGGGCTCGTCTCGGGGCGCTACCGGCTGGATTTGAATCAGGACGGCTTTCGGCCGTATCTGGGTAAGGAGACGTACGCCCTCGGAGAGGGAGATTCGCGAGGGGATATCGCGGTCACCGTAACCCCGAAGGATCCCGATTTCGCGCTCGTGATGGACCGCGAGGCTCTGGTGCCCGGCACCGAGATGCGCGTGGGATTGCGCTCCTTCCGGCTCGACCAGATCGATCTCACGCTCCTGTCCATCCCGACCGCTCGGCTCCTGGACCCGTCGCGAGATTTCCGCCAGCTCGTGGATCTGCCCGACATGACGGGGTTGTCTGAGGTGAAGCACTGGGTGCACACGCCCGCTGAAGGGCCGCCGTACGCGTGGCGCGAAGAGCAGGCCCTGCTTCCTCTGGATCTCGCGCCCGGGGCCTATCTCCTGCGCGCCCGCGCCGATCACCTGGAGCGACGCACCATCCTCTTCGTCACCGATCTGGGGCTTCTCGTCAAGCGATCGCCGACGAGGGCGCTGGTTTCCGCGGCGACGCTCAAGACTGGACAGCCTGTGCCCGGCGCGTCCATCTACGTGGTCGGTGGCGGGTTCGGTAGCGGTGGCGGCATGGGTCCCAAAGGCAAAGTGCGCCACTGGCCCACCGCGGTCCGGTCCGCGATCACGCAGCCCCACCTCACGACGGACGTGCGCGGCGTCGCCGTCGTCACGGGCGGCGGCAAGCTTCCCCAGAGTCGTATCGTCGCCGTGAGCGCTGAGCACGGCGTCTCGGTCGCGGAATCGCCGCTCGCTACCGCCGCGAGCCAGGGCGGCGATCGGGTCTACATCTATACGGAGCGGCCGATCTACCGCCCCGGGCAGACCGTGTACTGGAAGCTCTTCGCCCGCGAATCGCGCGGATCCGGGTACTTGATGCCCGCGGCGGGCAAGGCCTCGATCGCGCTCATCGGTCCCGACGGCTCCAGCCGCGCGGTCACGTCGACGCCCATTTCCTCCTCGGGCACATCCGATAGCTCCTTCGTACTCCCGGCGGACGCGCCCCTCGGCGATTGGAGAGTCTCGGCGACGGTGGGCCGCGCGACCTCGGGCGCGACCTTCGCGGTGCAGGAGTACCGGAAGCCCGAGTTCAAGGTCGAGGTCAAGCCGGACCGCGAGGTCTATGTCAACGGGGACGAGATCCGCTTCGTCGTCGCCGCGAACTACTTCTTCGGCGCTCCCGTCTTCGGCGCGGTCGTGCGGTACAACCTGTTCGAGTCGCGCCTCGACGGCGCACCATTCGTCGATGAGGAAGGGTATGAAGGGGGAGAGAGCCCCAACATCGGCTACGGACGAGTGCTCGCGACCGGCGAAGCACGCACCGATGTGGACGGCCGCGTGGCCTTGGATTTCAGCCCGCCGCGCATGGCCTACAACCGACGCGTCAGCCTCGAGGTGGAAGTCGTGGACGCATCCAACCGCGCGGTCAGCGCACGTGGGAGCGCCATCATCGGTCGGGGCCTCTTCACGATCCAGATCCGGCCCTCGACCGCGGTCGTGATGGCTGGCCAGCCCATCCCGGTCGACATCGTTACCCTCGACCGCACCAGAAAGCCGGCCGTCGCCGCCGTGACAGTGGACCTGGACCAGGACTCGTGGAGCCCACTCGAGCACCGGTACGTGCGCCCCACGCGGCCGCTGGCTTCCGGCACCGTGACGACCGGCGCGAACGGCAAGGGCTCGCTCACGCTCTTGCCGTCCCCAGCGCGCTCCGGCTACATCAAGATCCTCGCGCGCGCGGACGACTCCAAGGGAAACCGCGTCACGGACGAGAGCGGCGTCTGGGTCTACGACGCGCGCGTCGCCCAGTACGCCTATCGGTATCCCAATCTGGAGGCGATCCTCGATCGCGACAAGTATGCGCCGGGCGACACGGCTCGCGTGCTCGTCAACACCGACGCCAAGAACGCGCAGGTGATCGCGACCGTGGAGGGGCGAGATCTCGAATTCGTGTCCATCACCACGCTCACGGGCAACACCGGGCTCGTGAAGGTGCCCATCATCGCCTCCTACGCGCCGAACGTGTACCTCGCGGTGCACGTCCGCCGAGGCGCCGAGGTGCGTTCGAGGACGCTCGATCTCTCGGTCACTGAGGGGCGCCACGATCTACAGATCCGGCTCACGACCGATCGCCCGGAGTATCGACCCAAGGACAAGGCCCACATTCGAGTGGAGACGACGGACGGCAGGGGGCGCCCCACGGCTGCCGAGGTTTCGGTCGGCGTGGTGGACGAAGCCATTTATTCCCTGCGCGCGGACGACACACCTGACCCGCATGACATCTTCTACGGCAAGCTGCCGAACTGGGTCACGACAGCGGTCTCCTTCCCGGTCCTGTACTACGCTGGCGTCGAAAAGGGCAAGGAACGAGAGGCGCGGAAGGATTTCCGCGACGTGGCGCTCTGGGCGCCGTCGGTGCGGACGGACGCCACCGGACACGCCGAGGTCGCCCTCCACTGGCCCGACAACCTCACGACCTGGCGCATCACGAGCCGCGGCCTGAGCGACGCGACCCTGGTTGGGCAGGCCATCGCGAAGACCCTCGTCACGAAGCCGGTCGTCGCGCGCATGGCGCTTCCGCGAATCTTCATCGCGGGGGACGACGCGTCACTCCTGTCCGTTGTGAACAATCGGACCAGGAAGCCGGTACTCGGCGTGAAGGAATCCATCGCGGCGGAAGGCTTCGCTACGGCTGTCGGAGAGAAGACGCGCACGCGAGATCTTCCGCCGAGCGGCGAGTCGAGGAGCGAATGGCCTATCCGGATCGCGAGCGATCTTATCGGTGACTCCACGGCCGCGCGCTTCACCTTCCGCGCCGAGGCCAGGGATGACGCGGACGCGCTGGAGCTGACAACCCCGGTGCTTCCGCGCGCCGTGCCGCTGCGGTCGCAAGGCTCGGGCATCCTGAACCGCGACAATGCCCAGGTGCCGGTGGCGCTGCCGCCCGATCTCGTGAAATCGGGAAGCTCGGTCTGGATCGAGTTCTCCCCATCGCCCGCTGCCATGGCGGTGACCGCGGCCAACTATCTGGTCTACTACCCGTATTCCTGCACCGAGCAGACCGCCAACGCGATCCTGGTCGGTGCCGCGCTGACCGAGGTTGGGAACCAGGTGGGGCATTACGCGCCAGGGTGGGGCGATGCGGGCAAGAAGCTCGCGCCGTTCATCGATCACCTGGTGGCGCTCCAGTCGCCGGATGGAGGATGGGGGTGGTGGGCCGAGGGTGCGCGCGATCCCTACATGACCGCGGTCGCGCTCGAGGCACTCGCGCGGCTCAACCTCTTGCCCATCGGCACGCCTGCGTCGAACAACGCGATGTGGCAGGGCGCTCGGGTCATGCCGATGCTCCTGGGGCAGGAGCGCTCGGTGGACGGGCAGGCTTACATGCTGGCCCATCTCGCGCCACTTATGCGACATCAGGATCTCGAAGAAAAGGCGCCCGGTCTGAACGACATGATGCTTCGGGTCGCGACGTCGGTCTACACCGCGCGCGACGGGCTCGGCACCGCGGCGCTGGCACTCGCGACGCGCGCGCACGCCGAGATGGGACGGACTGCGGAAGCCAACACGCTCTACGAGATGCTGAAGAAGCGCGCGGTGTCGGGCGCCGGCGAGACCCACTGGCCGGGCGATCCCGACCCCTATGCGTGGTTCGGTGAAGACGTCGAGAACACGGGGTACGCTCTTTCGGCGATTCTTCGTGTCGCCCCACGTGATGCCGCGGTGGCGGCCACTGTACGCTGGCTGGCCGGGCGGCGGCACGGCGGGTATTGGCGATCCACGCGCTCGACCGCACCCGTCGCGGCGGCACTCGCCTTGTACCTGGCGCAGCATTCCGAAGAACTGACGCCGCAATATCGGTTGCGGGTGCAGTGGAACGGGGAGACGGTGCTCGATCACGCGGTGGTTCCGGCGGACGCCTATGGCGGCCCCGGTTTCGAGCTGAGGCTGCCAGGGTCGAAGCTTCGGGCCGGAGACAACAAGCTCACCATCTCGCGCGCGGGCAAGGGATCGGTCTACTACTCATGGACGACGAAGGCACTGGTGCCGAGTCCTGGCCCCAGCACGGCGGCGGAGAAGCGCCTCATAGTGACGCGCGAATTCCTCCGCGCCGAGCGGACGACCGACCGCCGGGGACGGCCACGCTACCTCGCCACGCCGATTGCGGCGGGAGAGCAGGTCCGGATCGGAGATCCGGTCATGGTGCGGTTGCGGCTCCAGGCCTCGCGCGATCTCCGCTGGCTCATGATCGAGGACCCTCGTCCCGCTGGATTCGAGGTAAGCGAGCTGTTACCTCAAGGAGCCGAGTGGCCCTGGGGGACGCACGCCGAGCAGCGCGACGACCGGAATCTCTTCTTCATCGAGGATCTGGATCAGGGCGAGACCGTGATCGAGTACCTCTATCGCCCCGAGATGGCCGGCAGCTTCACGGCGCTCCCCACGAACGCCACGAGCATGTACATCCCTGATCTGGAGACACGATCGAAGGAGGAGCGGCTCACGGTGGGAGAGAAGTGAAAGCCGAGCCGGAGA
>DASXQO010000194.1:0-2482 GCA_036507115.1 Candidatus Eiseniibacteriota bacterium
CTCTATGTCCCCGGCCACCCGCCGCACCCTCTGACGATCCTCGATGGATTGATGCGGCTCCTGGGACGTATTCGCGGCGCGTAGGGTTTTTCCGAACCCCCCTTTGGCATATAATCTTCCCGGCTCGAAACCGACGTTCCGCCCCCTCACGCCTTCAGGAGGGATCCCGCCGTGCGCGCACCTCGCCCGTTCCCCCGAGCAACCCGTCCGTTCTCCAGCCTTGCCGTTGCCGTACTCGCAGCGCTCACCTTCGCCGCTTTCGGCTGCCAGAAGAAGGCGGCGCCCAAGATGGAGCAGTACCTCTATATCTGGGCCGGCGATCAGGCGCACAAGGCGCCCGACTTCCTCGCGGTGGTGAACTTCGACTCGACATCTCAGGACTATGGGAAGGTCATGACGACGGTTCCGCTCCCGGATTCCGGCGGCACCTGGAATGAGCCGCACCATGTGGGGCTCTCCGGAGACGGAACCACGCTCGCCTGCGGCGGGCTCTTGAGCGTGCTCAAAGGTCAGAAGGAGATCTATTTCTTCGATCTCACCGATCCCAAGGCCCCGAAGCTCGCCGGCGCGGCCGATCCGCCTCTGTCCGGGGTCGCGGACGAGTTCTACCCGCTCGAGGGGGGCGGATTTCTGGTCACGATGATGGGAGGAGCGCAGGGCATGGCGCCCGGGCGCGTTGCCGAATTCGATGCCGGACGCAACCTCGTGGCCGAGCATCCCGCCGAGCCGCCGACCGACGGTTTCAACCCGCACGGGATCTCGGTGCGTCCCGACTTGAATCTCATGGTCACGAGCGACTTCATCTGCCCGTCGAGCACCCTTCACGCCGTGAAGGGAGATCTCATGCTTCGTGGAAGCGTCCGGGTCTGGGACTTCCAGGCTCGCAAGATTCTCCGCTCGGTCCCGGTAGGCAAAGGCGCCGGGACGATCGACGTACGTCTCATTCCCGGGGACCCCACGGGCCGGGCATACACGGCCGGCATGGTCGACGACTCGCTTTACCTGATCGACACCCAGGCCGGAACCGCAAAGGCCGTCTTCGACTTCTCGACGATCGCGAAGGGCGGCTGGCCTCAGCTCATGAGGTTGACGCGCGACGGCAAGAGGCTCTTCGTCACCATGAACACCGCGGGAAAAGTCGTGATGCTCGACACCACGAACCCGGAGCAGCCGGCGCTCCTCAAGGCCGTAGATCTCGGGCCGAATTCAGGACCGCACTACCTGGCCCTTTCTCCGGAAGAAACCCGGCTCATCGTTACCGACTACTTCCTGAACGAGGACGACGCCGGAAAAGTGCACGCGGAAGGAGACCACAAGGTGCACGTGCTCAACGTCAGCGCGAACGATTTCGTGCTCGATCCCAAGTTCAACCTCGACATGAACACGGCCGTGCAAACGGGCCCGGCACGCCCACATGGGGTTGCGGTGCGATATGTGGCCCCTGCGATCCAGCAGGCGGGATTCTGATTTCAAGCCGCTGAGACGGGGTGGACGGCAGCGGGGGGAGCGGCGCGCACGCCGCTCCCCCGAAGCATGAGACGATTTCCTACCTCGCGGACTCGGCCTACCGACCTACCTCGCGGGCTCGACCCGAACCTTGCCGTTCTCCACAGTCACCACGGCATCAATGCCCGCCTGTCGGAGCTGCGAGGAGATCGCATCCGTGAGCGCGGCATCGCTCATCGACTCCGAGTTCGGCACCTCCACCTTGGCGGATTTGCCGTTCGAGGTCACTTCGACGATTAGCGTCGTGGCCCCGTTGATCTTCTTCTTCTGGACCTTGACCGCGGTCCCTTCCCCGCCCTCGACGGGGGCGCCGTCCTTCGTCAGGACGAGCTGGGGCATGGGCTCTTGTGGAGTGCTCCCCGCGTCGCCCAGGTGCTGCCGCTCGACTCTCAATTGAACATCGCGGCCTCCCCCGGGGTGGTCGGTCACCGATACCTGGGCGTCGGGCACTCCGGCTTCGGCGAGACGGTTTCGGATCTCGGACTCGAGCATGGCCGCCGATTTCCCGTCCACGCTGATGCGGATGATCTGGTCCCACGCATAGGCCGCGGCCGGATAGCGCACGCGCTCGCGATGGGGGAGAACCTGAACCGAGGCCGCGTAGCCCTTCGCGGCCAGCCCGCGCGCGAATTCCGTGGTGGCGCGCTGCACGTCGGCGCCGGAGCGCTTGGGCAGCGTGGTATGGAGCACGAACCGCGGTCCCGTATCGCCCGAGACCGCTTCGACCATGACGCCTTTCGAGCCCAAAGCCCCCTTGAGCCCCTGGGCGACAGTCGAGATCTCCTGCGATCCGATTCCCTTCCCCGCGACCGTCAAGGCGATATCCTGCCCCACCACGCGCTCGTAGGAGACCGGCACAACTGTAGCGACCAGCACGGCGAGGGCTCCGACGACGGCCGCCGCGACCGCTGGGCGAGTGCGAACCGAATGAAGTAAGGCCATGAGATTCCTCCTCAGTTTCCAAAGCGCCGGACCC
>DASXQO010000195.1:0-2708 GCA_036507115.1 Candidatus Eiseniibacteriota bacterium
CGCGGGCTCGCGTGGAAGCGCGCCGCGTACTCCTCCCCCTCGATCCGGGCGCTCCCCACGTTGTCCGCGACGAAGAAGGAGTTCGACTGGATGAGGTCCCGGAAGCGGGTCGTGTACCAGGTCGCCTTCGCGGTGATGCGCCCCTCGAGCCACGAGCCGTCCGCGCCCGCCTCCCACGTTCGCGAGCGCTCCGGCTTGAGCGTCGGCGAGCCGTACCCGGGATAGAAGAGGTCCGTCAACGTGGGCGCCGTGAACGCGCGCCCGAAACCTCCGCGCAGCTTCAGGCCCGCCTCGCGGAGATTGAAGCCGAGCGAGACGCGTGGGACACCGTAAGCGCCGTACCGCGAGTGGTCGTCGAGCCGGATCCCGGTGTCGAGCAGGACGCGCTCGCGCCATTCCAGGTGGGATTGCGCGTAGAGCGAGCGGCTCTGGACATCCTCCGCCACGTCGGTCACGCCGCCGAACCCGCCCGAGTTCGAATCGTCGAGCCGGTCCACGCTTTCGGCGCGGTACTCCCCACCGAGCACGGCCTGAGCCCAGGACTTAAGATCCAGTTTCCCGCGCACAGACGCGATCCCCCGCGAGTTGTCGAGATGCGTACGCTGGTAATCGGTCGTCGAGGGAGGATTCGGGGGATTCTGGTTCTCGATCTGCCCCGCGAATCCCGAGATTTCGCCTTCGAGCGCGACGCGGGCGCCCAAGGCGCGCTCGTACGCGATGCTTCCCGCCAGGATCCGGTCCTTCTCGTGGTTGTTGGGATCGCGCACCTGCCGGACGGACCCGAAGGGGGAGAGCGTGGTGTCGGAGGGGTCGAACAGGAAGTCGAACGGGAGCTCCTTGTCACCCTGGGTAGCGAGCGCGCTTACGCGAAGGCGCTCCTGCCCGATCGGGACCGCCAGGTGGAGCTGCCCGTTCAGGCCGGAGTAGGCGTCCCGCGTGCCACGCCCCTCCGAGGTGAGCCGGGTGAGCGAGATTCCCGCCCGGGTCGTACCCACGGGGGTCTGCCACGTGAGCCCCTGCCGCAGCGTGGCATGCTCTCCGTATTCCACGAAGATGCTCCGCTTCGGGACGTCGGCGCCCGGCGGCGTCAGGATCTGGATCACACCGCCGACGGCGGCGGAGCCGTAGAGCGAGGAAGCCGGCCCGCCGAAGATCTCGACCTGGTTCGATCCCGCGCCCATGAAATCGGCGAAGTCGAAGTTTCCGATCCAGGGTCCGTTGAGGGGAATCCCGTCGTACAGGACGAGGGTGTGGCGCGGATCGGCGCCCCGAAGCCTCACATCCGTGAGCTTTCCGGGCGTGCCGGAGCGCTGAACGTCAACACCCGGCGCGAGACGGAGCGCGTCCGCGAGGAGGAGCGGGCGCCGCTTCTCCAGGCGCTCCGGCGTGATCACGGTCACGTCGGAGGGCACGCGGTCGAGCCGGATCCGAAACCGGGCCGGGGTGACGACAACAGGCTCGAGGCGATACCGCGGGGCGTCGGATCCGGACTCCGCCACGGATGGGTCTTGGGCGGCGTCCTCAGCGCGCGCGACCGCGGATTCCGAGGCCGTCAGCGAAAAGAAGACTGCGAGTACGATGAGCGCGTGGCGGAGGAAAGCGGTGAGCGGTCCCATGGTCCTCCCTCTCGAAGGACGAGGTGATTCGAGAGAGCGGGCCGGTCTCCTGACTCGCGGATCCTCCTCGAGCGGCGCCTTCCCGGGCTTCTGCCCAGTGGCCTGATGCCGCTCTCGTCACCGCTCACAGTGGCGGGGCCGTGTCGGACTTGCACCGACTTCCCGGGCCTCCAGAGGGAGGCCCTTCCCACTCTCGCCGCGGTCACCGTCGCGACCGCAACGGCCGAAGCATAGCGCACCCGCGCGGGATTGGGAACGGCTAGAACTTCACGCTCGGAGCGGTCTTCGCGACGGCGGCAGCCTCGAACAGGGGGTGCGGTTCGAAATTGAAGGCCCCCGCGACCAGGTTCGATGGGAACTGCCTCACCTTCGTGTTGTACGCGAGGACGATCTGGTTGTACCGCATGCGCTCGACGCCGAGCCGGTTCTCGGTCCCCGCAAGCTCGTCCTGCAAACGTAAGAAGTTCTCGCTCGATTTGAGCACCGGGTAGTTCTCCACCACGACCAGGAGCCGCGACAGCGCGCTCTCGAGCTGCCGGTTCGCCTCGATCTTCTGGCCCACCGTTTGCGCGCTCCCGATCCGGGCGCGCGCGTCGGCGATCGCCGTGAAGATCGTCGTCTCCTGCTTCGCGTACCCCTTCACGGTCTCGACCAGGTTCGGGATCAGGTCGTAGCGCCGCTGGAGCTGGTTCTCGACCTGCGCCCACGCCGTCTTGATCTGCTCCTGCTGCGAGACCAGCTCGTTGTAGGTCGAGCGCACGTAGCCCGCGATGAAGAGGACGATCAGAAGCAATCCGCCGAGCACGAGTCCCGCGACGATCCAGGGATTCCTTGATGCCATTGGTTTCCTCCTTAGAGATTCTGGGTCGGCGCGGTCATCCGCTCCGCCGAATCGAGAAGCTGACTCAGGATCTTCAACGCGGAATCGAGGAGCACCACCGCCTCCACGCGCTCCCGTTTCCGCTCGCGGATCGTGAGGAGTCTCGCGAACGCCGCGCCGTCGACCCCGAACAGGGCGGCGCACCGGTCGGCCACCTCACGCTTCGCGCGCGGCACGGGTTCTCCGGCGAGATGCAACAGACCCGAAGCGGA
>DASXQO010000196.1:0-4722 GCA_036507115.1 Candidatus Eiseniibacteriota bacterium
GTGCCGGCGTCATCCAGGTCCCACTCGAGGACCGCTCCGGCCAGGTCCCAGAGCACAGGCTGCCGTCCGGTCCACGTGGGGTCCAGATCGTGTCCTCCCGCGTCGGTCTTGAGGACCCGCCCCTCGCGGGTCGCGATCCACTCGTGCGGCGCCAGGTGTCCATCGCCGGAGCGAGGCGTCTGCGTAAGCACAGGGACGGGACGCACGAGCGAGACCGCCGCATTCGCCGCCTCGTCGCCGAGCGCTTCACCCGCGTTGGAGCAGAGCATCGTCTCGAGCCGGTTTCGCGCCGCGCGGGAGGCCGCCACCGATAGCGGCGGGCCCGCGGCCGCGGCGATGTAGCGGCCGATCCGCCGGAGGAGATCCGGCGATGCGTCCGTGGCCGCGAGCGGCCTGCCGTCAAGCCAATCCGTGGCCACGAACCCGTGGGCGATCCCGAGGGGAGCCGCGGTCAGGTCCTCGCGGGCGAGCCGGGCGAGCCTCCGCGCGTGGACTTCGGCCATGGAGGAAGGGGAGCCGGGCGCGCTCGCGAGCCCCGCGAACTTGAAAAGGATCCGGCGCCCGCTTTCGCCTTCACAGAGCAGCTTGGGCTGCTCGAGGACGCGGCACACCGGGGGCCAGGAGCTTCGAGCCCCGTAGTGCATCGCGCGCCACGCTCCGCCGCCGCACGCGACGACCCGCGAAAGCGGATCCTCGCGTCCACCGTCGATCGATATCCAGAGGGCTTCGGGGAGACTCCGCTTCCCGAGACGCAATTCCTCGAGAGGGGAACCGCCCTCGTGTCCCTGGAAAAGATGGATCCGGGCCACGCCCGCGCGCGTGAGCGCGTCCGCCACGGCCGCGGTCGCGGAGCCGGAAGGGCCGCGCTCCCCATCCACGACCAGCCCCCACGCGGCGGGACGGATCCCCTTGAATTCCAGGCGGCGCGCGTGCGGATTCGCTCCGGGCCGCACGGTGATCCGGCGCGCGCGCCAGCCGCTGGATCTGAGAGTCGCGGCGACCACGGCCGAGAGGGTCGTGCCGGCATTTCGGATGCCCACGATCAGCACGTCGCGCTCCGGGCTCTCTGCGTGGTCCACGGCCCAACGCCGCGCGGCTTCACGGTAGCGCTCGGGGAAGAGCGCGCGATACGCGAAACCCCCCGGAACACCGACCCACACCCGGCTGTGACCGCCCGTTCCGTTCGGAAAACGGTCGAGTGCCTTGCGCATGCCTTCGAGCGCTTCCCGGACGAGCCGGGTACCGTTGGTGCCGTCGATGGGCGGTTCGCAGGCGTGATGAAACGCGCTCGCCGCGAGGGAAGTGACCGCGCGCAGGGCGCGGCGAATCTCTCCGAAATCGCCCGGGGGTCCCGTCGAGCAGGGCGCGTCGGCTACCGCCTGCTCCAGCTCTCCGGCCTGGATGAGAATCCTACGCAAGGCGTCGCAGGAAACTTCCTTCGCGAGTCGATCGATGCCCGCGCGGAGCGAGGCGAGAATCGACTCGAGCGCCTCCTCGCGTCCGGGGTCGCCATGGACGATCATCGCGGAACTGCCGCGTGGGCGGGCAGTCCACCCGACGGGAGACGGACCGGTGTAATGAAGGGCATGGCGCGCCGTTCAGCGCAGCCAGGCGTAGTTGGGCATGTCGATGTCGAGCGCGGTCGACGTGGATCTCTCCCTGCGGCCATGCTGCGCAATCCACTTGGCCCCGTAGGCCACGGCGGCGACACCGAGCGCGCCGGCGATGCATTGAAGGCCAGGATTCCAGCTCGCCGGCGCCCACGCGGGCGCGCGAGACGGCGAGCCGCTGCCCGGAAGTTCCTCGGGAGTCTGGGTCGCTTTGTCCTGAACCGAACCGCGGCGTTCTCCGCACCGATCGGGATCGAGCAGAAACATGAGGCCGGCGCCGAGAAGGAATCCTCCTGAAAACGTCAGATCCTTGGTTGCCATGCACCCTCCCACGGGAATGAAGCGCTCTAACGCGACGACACAGCATCACGCGTGCCGACGCCCGTTTCTCGCGAGCCCGATGCAGGCCTGCACGTTAGCGCGGCGGGGAAGGCTCCCGCCGGGAGCTGATCCTTGTAATTTCTTCTGCGGAGCCTTGAGAATAGAAGACGGATGCACGGTCGCCAGGGTGTGCGTGGCGCGGATCGACGACGGGGAGGCTAATGGCGGACCTCTTTCTGGGGCGTACGTACGACGATTTTCTCTTCCGTCCGCAGCGCGGCCGGGTCGGCTCCCGACGCGCCGCGCGGCTCGCCACCCGGTTCACCCGCGGCATTCCGCTCGAGCTGCCGATCGTCTCCGCCAACATGGACAGCGTGACCGAGGCGCGCATGGCGCGCGTCCTGGCGCTCGACGGGGGAATCGGGGTCGTCCATCGTGCGATGCCGGTCGAGGCCCAGGCGCGGGAGGTCGAGCGCGTGAAGCGGAGCCACGGGTGGGTCGTGGAAGAGCCGATCTGTCTGCCGCGTGACGCGACGCTGCGCGAGGCGCGCGAAGTCGCCCGGCGCCATGGCGTCACCGGGATCCTGATCGAGGAGACCCGCAAGAGCCGCGTCCTGGCCGGCCTCCTCTCGAAGCGCGACATGCCCTATGGCGGCGGGCACGACCAGGACCCGGTCGAGCGCTTCATGACTCCCTACGAGCGGCTGATCACGCGGGCCCCGGGCGTGGGTCTCGAGGAGGCGGAGCGCGTGCTCTATGAGCACCGCATCGAGAAGCTTCCGCTCGTGGACGAATCGCGACGCATCCGCGGCCTCATCACGAAGAGCGACATCATGCTCTCGCGCGAGAGGCCGGATTCCACGAAGGACCCGAAGGGAAGGCTCCGCGTGGCGGCCGCGATCGGCGCGCGCGGCGATTTCCTCGAACGGGCCGACGCCCTGCGCGCGGCGGGCGCCGACGCGCTCGTGGTGGACATCGCGCACGGGCATTCCGAGGTGATGGAGCGGGCCATGCGCGCGCTGCGCGAGCGGTTCGGAGATATCGAAATCGTCTGCGGAAACGTGGGAACGGCGGAGGGGGCGAAATTCCTGTGCGGGCTCGGGGCGGCCGCCATCAAGGTGGGCATCGGTCCGGGCCGCGGCTGCCGCACCCGGCTCGAGACGGCGGCGGGGGTGCCGCAGCTTCAGGCGGTGCACGAGGCCTGGCGTGCGGTCGGAGAATCCACTCCGATCATCGCCGACGGCGGCGTCCGAAACGACAAGGACCTGTTTCTCGCGCTGATCTGCGGCGCCTCCTCGGTGATGCTGGGGAGCCTCCTCTCCGGGACGGACGAAGCCCCCGGCACGGTCATCCTCGATCCGGCGACCGGCGAGAAGCGGAAGATCTATCGAGGCATGACCTCGCCTCAGGCGGTGTTCGAGGCGCTCTACGACGATTCGGACCCGGAAGAGATGGAGGCGGCGCTCGAGACGCCCGCCGAGGGGCAGGAGGTCCAGGTTCCCTATCACGGCGGAGTGCGGGACGTGCTGCAGCGGCTCCGCGGACATCTCCGCTCGGCGGTGAGCTACGCGGGGGAGGAATCGCTCGCCGCGGTGCGCGCGAAGGTGCTGGCCGATCCGGGCTCGTTTCTGATTCCGCTCTCGGGTGCGTCGCGCCGGGAATCGTTCGAGCGCTGAGAAACGGCTGCTATACTCCCGCCATATGCCTTTCCACGTTGCGGACAGGATCGATCCGTGAAGATCGCGGCGGCGCCCGCGGAGGTGGCCGCGGAGGTGCCTGACGTCGTCTGCGGGATGCGCGTCCGGTCCGACTCTCCGCATCGCGCGACCCACGACGCGCCGGGCCGCGGTGTGACGAGGAGGGCCACGCGATGAACGGGAGGACGAGGAAGCGGTGGGGCTTGCTGCGCGCGGTTTCGACGCGGCGAATCTCGATTTTGATTCTCTCGACGGCCCTCGGAGGGGTCTCCCTCGGATGCACCGCAGCAAAGGAATTCGCCGCCCTCCGCCGGGTCGAATTCCGTTTCGACGGCATCACCGGCGCCCGCGTCGCCGGGATCCCGCTCCGCAACATCCGTTCCTATTCCGACCTGACGGCAGTCGATCTGGGCCGGGTGGGCATCGCGATCGCCAGGGGAGACGTGCCGCTGGACCTCACGGTCCATGTCGAGGGCCGGAATCCTGAATCGAACGACGTGACGGCGAGACTATTGAGGTTGGGTTGGGCGTACCTCGTGGATGACCGGGAGGTCGTCACGGGCAGGCTCACGGAGGCGTACACGTTTCCTCCGGGAGAGCCGCGAGACGTGCCGCTTCTCGTCACCTTCAACCTCATGGACGTGTTCGGGGACCAAAGACAGGACCTGATCGATATCGCCCTGGCGCTCGCGGGTCAGCGCTCGAGCACCCACAAGATCACCCTGCGGCTCGATCCCACGGTCGAGACCCCGGTGGGACCGATCCGCTATCCGATCCCGATCACCCTCGACCTCTCGTCCCCGGCTACGCGATGAGGATGACGAGGCACCTGTACCCGATCTACGCGCGGGCGGCAGGCGTTCTCTCGATCTGCCTCCTGATGCTGCTTTCCTTCCCCGGCTGCGCCAAGAAGCGCGTGCAACGCGCGTCGCGTGTCTCGGTGACCCTGGCTCAGGTGGAGGAGCGCGACATGCCCTTCGCGCTCTCGGCCTCGGGCAGCGTCGAGGCGCTCCGGACCGCTGCGGTCGGCTCCCAGGTCGGCGGTGTGGTGACGCGGGTCTCGTTCCGCGAAGGCGACTACGTGCGGGCCGGAC
>DASXQO010000197.1:0-8305 GCA_036507115.1 Candidatus Eiseniibacteriota bacterium
CCCAAGAGCTGCTTCGATTCGGTGGCGCCCAGGAGAGCGAACTTGCGATCCAGGCCCACGCGGAAGAGCGCGGCCGGATTTCCCGTCGTGAACCAGACCGACTGCGCGTCCCCGGGGACCAGCGCGTAGACGAAGTCGCACGGCGGCGCGTAGAGAAGGCGAGCGGAACCGTCCGGCTGCACCAGAAAAACGCCGCACTTGCTCCCCACGGCGGGCGTCACCTCGACCGCGAGCGAGCTCCCGCCCGTGGTGCCGGTGGGTGGTGCGCCGGCGGCGCTCGACCCGCTCGGCCCGCGATTCGTTCCCACGGCGATCGACCCGTCGTCGAGCACCGCGATGGCCCGAAGTTCCTCCGCGCCCGAATCGTAGATGACGCGCGAGGATCCGTCCGGCTCGATCCGGAGCAGGAGGCCCTTCGAGGAAGTCCCGGCCAGGAGTCCCCCGTCTTTCGCCCACGCGAGCGCGAGTACGTTGGCATCCCGGGTCTCCGCGAAGACCTCGCCCTTTCCCGGCGCTGTGATCCGATACACGCGCCCCCGGCTGCCCGTTCCGGCGTAGAGCGCTCCGTTCTTGCCCGGCAGAAGCGCCCAGACCGACTGCTCTCCGGTCTCGAAATAGCGCGACGTGTCCCCGCGCGCCGTGACGCGGAAGACGGTCCCACCGGGGGAGGAGCCGGCGTAGATGTTGTCGTTGGCGTCGATCGCCATGGACATGATCTCGGCGGAGCCCGTGTCCCAGACGAGCTCGAGCGGGCGGCCGCGCGTCCAGCGGTAAATGCGGCCCTGGTCTCCAGTCCCAAAGTAGATGACGCGCCCCTTCGAGTCGCGCGCGAGGCACCAGATCTGCGCCACGTCGGGCAGTCCCGTCACCACGGAATCCCACGCCGCGCCGAGCACGACCTGCCCATCGCTCGTGACCGTGACGCCCGTGACATCGCCCGTCAGAAAATCGTCGGCCGCGTCCTGCCTCCAGAGCGAGGTCTTGACCGCCATCGCTGGCGAGCCGGCGAGCAGGACCAGGGCGGTCAGGGCCAAAGCGTAGCGCCGCTTCATGCGCAAAGGACTCGTCTCTCCTTTCTTGAAAATTCCGCGGCGGCGCGTCAACGCGCCCGGTACGGGAGCACCGTCACGGTCTTCTGCTCGCAACCGGTCACGACACGTCCCACGGAAACGGGGATCTCGGCGAGGGTCGTTCCCTTCACGGGGCCGCCGTCGCCGGACTTGGTCCCGCCTCCGAGCACATCCAACACCGAAGGAGGAACCTGCGAGATCTCGCCGCCGCGCACCGTCACGCCGCGCACTTCGCGGTAGAGCTGCACGAAAATCCGATCGCCCCGGCGCTCGCGGCTCAGGAGACCCACGAGGTGATCCAGATTCTGGGGCTCGAACGTCTCCGGCGCGCGTTCCCGATCCCACTTGTCCGTCTCGGGGCCGTTGCACGCGCGAACCACGAGCTCCCCGGGCGGCGTGCCGGGCGGAATGCGGAGCGTCACGCGGCGCGTCTCGGGCTTCTGGCGCGCGGGCCGGATGGAGAGCTCCACCTGGACCGACTCGCCGGGAGCGGCCATGGCGGGCTCCACGCGGATCGAAGTCAGCGTCGCCTGTTCGAGCCCCTCCTCGACCGCGATCTCGGCGTGCAGCGAATCCAGGCGCACGGGCTCGAAGCGGTTGACCAGGAGCAGGAACAAGGTCTGCGAGACGTCATCTCCCGCGCCGGCCAGCGGCGCAGGAGCCACGATCGCGTTCCCGCGGCGGAGCACCCTCTTGCCGCCGTTCAGCCAGTACGTGAGGTCGTAGCGCGTGGTGGCGAGCCCCACGTCGAAGAGCGCCTCCGAAATCGAGCTCACGATGGTGGCCGATGCCAGTCCCGGCGTGAGCGAGCGGCTCCGGGCGATCTCGAAATGATAGCTCCGGTCGCGCCCCTGGGGTCCGCGGATGGTGACGCCCATGGGAATCATGGAAGGGGCGCCGCCGAGTTCCCCGGCGATCCCGACGCTTCGGTCCGCCACGATCGTGCCGCACGTCCGCGTCGCGGAGCCCACCTTGGTGGAGATCTGCTGGCTCGCGAATACGGTGTGGATGGTGGCGGCGGTCAGGGGGAGCTGGACCCGGCCGAGCGCGTAGAAGGGATGACCGAACGCGAGGACCCGGTTTCCCTCGCGGTAGGTGGCGGTGCCGATCGCGGTCGCCGACATGTCCCCGCGGACGAGCTCCACGCCCACCGCGGAGCCGGGCACGATCGAATCGCAGTCGCCGCCTCCCGGAGCCCCACCCCCCGGCGCCGAGACGAACCCATGCTCGGTGAGCCACGGATCGAGATAACGAAGCGCCTCCGGCGTGAAGCCCGAAAGCGCGAGCGGCGTCAGGATGGGGCGCGCTTCCCCCGGAAGCGGAGAGGCGCCGCCGGGCGGCAGGTCGAGCGCGCCGTAGCGCGCATCGGAGGACTCGAGCTTCTCCTCGGGCAGGGCGCGGAGCGAATGCAACATTTCCCCGATGGGGGTGATTCCCGCGACCGGGTCCTTGGTGAAGGCCCAGGTGTAGGAAACCGCGCCGATCAGCTTCCCGTCGATGTAAACGGGACTCCCGCTCATTCCGGCGATGATGCCGGTCCGTTCGAGGAAATCGCCACGGGCGCGGGCCAGAATGAGGTCCGCGCCGGGACGATTGCCCTTGAGCACGCCCAGGATCGTCATCGGGAAACTGTCCACCGAGGTGCCCCGGAAAACGCTCAGCCCGTAGCCGGTCATGCCGGCCTTCACGGAATCGGAGGGCATGGTGGACGTCGCGCGGAGCGGGACTGCGGCCTGGGAGGGTCTCGTGCCTGCCGCGACGGCGAGAAGCGCGACCGAAAAGAGAAGGCCGAGCCGCGGAGCCGGTCCGAAACGGAAGCTCCTCGGTCGTGAACGGCGGGGGTCTGTAGACGTAGCACGTACCATGTGGACTGTTGAAATGATAGGGCCCCCGTCCGGGCCCGTCAATCCTCGCGGGACTTCTGGGCGCGGTCGCGGAGGCGGGCGAGCTCGTTCAGGGCGTCGAGCGGGGTCATCGACTCCACCGAAATCCGCGACAGGGCGAGGGCGAGCGCATCGTCCTCCGGCGCCCCCGCCTTCGGGCGCCCCGCCTTGGGCGGGGGCGGGCGGTCGGGCGAGCGGTCCCCTGCTTCCAGCCGGGCCAGGATCTCCCGCGCGCGGCTCAGCACGGGCTCGGGCACTCCGGCGAGCTTCGCCACGTGGATTCCGTACGAGCGGTCCGCCCGTCCCGCCGCAATCGCGTGGAGGAAGACGATCTCGTGCCCGCGTTCCTCGACCCGCACGGTGCGATTGCGAAGCCGCGGCAGCGTCGATTCGAGATCGGTCAATTCGTGGTAGTGCGTCGCGAAGAGCGTCCGCGGCCGAGGCCGAGGAAACGGCCCCTCATGGAGCGCCTCGGTCACGGCCCAGGCGAGGCTCAATCCGTCGTAGGTGCTCGTCCCCCGCCCCACCTCATCGAGCAGCACGAGGCTCTTGTCCGTCGCCTGGCGCAGGATGGTCGCCGTCTCCTGCATCTCCACGTAGAAGGTGGACGCGCCGCGCGCGATCTGGTCCGAAGCGCCGACCCGCGTGAAGATCCGGTCCGCGAGTCCGATCGTGGCCGCGGAGCAAGGAACGAACGATCCGATCTGAGCGAGGTAGACCGCGAGCCCCACCTGGCGCAGGAAGGTGGATTTTCCCCCCATGTTCGGGCCCGTGATGAGCCAGATCTGCTCTTCGTCCGGATCGAGCGCCACGTCGTTCGGCTGGAACGCGCCCGGTTCGAGCGAGCGCTCCACCATGGGGTGGCGCGAGGCGGTGAGGCGAAGGATACGACCGTCGGTGAGGGTGGGGCGCGTCCACCGCTCGCGCGCGGCGCATTCCCCCAGCGCGAGATGGAGGTCGATCGCCGCCAGGACGCGCGCGGCGGATTGAATCCGCGACACCTCCGCAGTCGCGAGCCCGCGGAGCCTCTGGAAATGCTCGGTCTCCACGCGGTGGCTCTCCACGCTCGCGGCCTCGATCCGCTCCTCCATCCTCGTGAGATCCGGAGTCACGAACCGCTCCGCGCCGGTGAGCGTCTGGCGCCTCACGTAGTCCGGCGGCACGCGTCCGAGCTGGGAGCGCGTCACCTCGAGGTAATAGCCGAACACGCGGTTGAAGCCGACCTTGAGATTGGCGATCCCCGTCCGCGCCCGTTCGCTCGCCTCGAGCTCGAGCACGAGCGATCGGGCATCAGATGCGTCGCGGCGAAGCTCGTCGAGTGCTGCGTCGTACCCCTCGCGGATGATCCCCCCTTGCGTCGCGACAAGAGGAAGCTCATCCGCCAGCGCGCTCCCGAGCTCGGACGCGAGTGGGGAGAGGTCGGGGATCGCCGCTCGCCAGGCGTTCGTCACAGGGCCCGGGTTCGATTCGAGGGTTTTCACCACCCCCGGAATCCGGAACAAGGCGTCGCGCAGGGCTCCCAGGTCCCGGGGCGTGGCGCGACCCGAGCCGAGGAGCCCGAGCGCGCGCTCGAGGTCCGGCATCCGGTGAAGGCGCTCGCGCGCTTCGGCGCAGAGCCTCGGGGATGCGGCGAAGACTTCCGTGCGGTCGAGGCGCGCGTCCAGGATCGTGAGCTCGCGGCTCGGGGCCCGGAGCAAGGACCGCAACGCGCGCGCCCCCATGGCGGTCTCGGTCCGGTCGAGTAAACTCAAGAGTGTGTGCTCGGGACCCGCCTGGGATTCCAGGATCTCGAGGTTCCGGAGCGTGACCTCGTCCACCACGAGCGGCGTTCCTTCGCGGAGCTTGTGGACGGTGCCGATCTGGGGAAGGTCCGACTTCTTGAGAGAATGCAGGTAGTCGAGGAGCGCTCCCGCGGCTCCGAATCCCAGACCAGGATCGCCCAACCCGAACGCGTCGAGACTTCGGACCTGAAAGCGCCGCTCGAGCGCCTGTCGCCCCGCGCGAACGTCGAACCGCGCGGCGTCCCAGCGCGTGATCCGCGCGGCGCTCCCCCAGGCGTGCGCCGGTTCCCCCGGTTCGGCACGCACCCCTGCCGGAAGCAGGATTTCGCGGGAGGGGTACTCGAGGAGAAGCGCCTGGAGATCCTCGAGCGCGACCTCGCCGAGCCGGAATTCCCCCGTCGAGACCTCCGCGACCGACACGCCGGCCCGCTCCCCATCCGGATGGAGCGCCACGATGTAGTTGCTGTCGGCCGCGTTCAGGATTCCGCTTCGGGTGATCGTGCCGGGGGTCAGGACTTCCACGATCTGGCGGTCGACGAGGCCGCGCGCCTCGGCGGGGGACTCCATCTGATCGGCAATGGCCACCGAGTGACCCTCGTTCACGAGCTTGCGAAGGTACCCGTCCACGGCGTGGTGCGGAACTCCGGCAAGTGGGATCGATCCTTCCTTCTTCTTGTCCCGGCTCGTGAGGGTGATTCCCAGCACCCGCGAGGCGACGAGCGCGTCCTCGCCGAAGGTCTCGTAGAAATCTCCCATCCGGAAAAAGAGGATCGTCCCCGGATGCTCGGCCTTGAGCCTCCGGTACTGGTCGAGCATCGGGGTCGATTCCACCGGCGGCACGCTAGCGGGGCACGATGTTGTACGAGAAGCCGCGTTCCCGGCGAAGCCGCTCGCCCAGGGCGCGGGCTTCGTCCCGGGTGGCGTACGTTCCCGCGCGGACGCGGTAGATGGGGGTCGCCTCCCGCCCCTCGAGCACCTGGACGTCCCCCACGCCCGAGAGTCTCAGGTCCTTCGCGAGCGCTTCGGCGAGCTCACGGCGGGCGAATGCGCCCACCTGGATCGAATAGCCTCCGCCGATCGGAAGGCCCAGGGTGGGCGGGCCCGCGCTCCGAATCCCTCGATCGCGCGCGCGCGTGGCCTCGTAGGAATCGGGGAAACGCTGCGCCACCTGGCGGAAGACCGCGGAGGCGTCCGCCCCGCGGCCCATCGTCTCGAGCGACACCGCCATCGCGTAGAGCGCCTGCGGCGCGTAATCGCCCCGCGGATGGCGCGCCAGGATCACCTTGAGCGACTCCACGGCCTCTCGCGGCTTGCCCGCCCGCAGCGCCGCCTCGGCGGCGCCGAAGTAGTACGCCTCTTCGTGCGCGCTTCCATCGAGATCGGGCTTGGCCGCCTGGAACAGTTGAAGCGCGCCCGCCGCGTCGCCGCGTCCGAGCTGCGAGAGCCCGCGCCAGATCAGGCCCTCACGTCCGAGTGCATCGCGTTCCACACCGGGAGAGAAGATGCTCAGGAGGTTCTCGGCTTCGCGGTAGTCGCCCTGCGCGAACTGGCTCCGGGCGAGCGCCAAGGTCGCCTCACGGCGGTGGATCCCGCGCGGATAGTTCTTGAGGTACTCATCCCACAGACGGTCCGACGTCGCGGCCTCTTCGGCGAGGGAAGCCGACAGGAAGACGGCCTCTTCGCCGAGCGCGCGCGGAAGCTGCGCGGGATCGATCCCCTTGAGGAGGATTCGCGCCTCCTCCACCCGGCCGCGGTCGAAGGCGCGGCGAGCGTCGGTCAGGCGCCGCTCCGCCTGCGCGACGCGCGGTTCGGCGCGCACCGGAGCGGGTTTTCGGAAGCGCTCCCCCGAGGGAGGCGCGGCCGCGCCGGGGTCGGGCACGGCGGAGAGGCACGCGGCCAGAGCCAGGACGAGGAGCTGCCTCGTCGCGGGTTTGCTGCGGTTCATGCCGCCGGAGACCACGCGAGGCACGCGGGGCAACGGGTCCAGAATTCCTCGGACGTAGCACCGCACGCGACGCACGTGAAGCGTTCGGCGCGCGGGACCTCCCTCGAGAGCGTCTCCATCTCATCGAGCGCGCGGCTCACGTCGCCGAGCCGCCGGTGCACGTCGACGAGGAGGAGCCGCGCGGGCAGCGATTCCGGTTCGATTTCGAGCGCGCGGCCGAGCACGCGGACCGCATCGGTCAGATCCCCCTTCTTGATGTGCATCCGCGCGAGCGCGAGGAGGATCCGCGCGTCCCGTGGATTCCGGGTGAGGAACTCCTCGTAGGCGAGCGACATCTCGCTGAAGCGCCCTCGTTCGAAATAGGCCGTCTCGAGACGCTCGAGCACGAGATGCGCCTTGTCCGGGTGCGTCAGGGCGAGCCCCTTCCAGAGCACGACGGCGCGCTCGGGACGGCGGCGGCTGTAGCAGAGGTCGCCGAGCCGAAGGAGGGCGGCCGGGTGGTTCCTGTCGAGGCGCAGCGCGCTCTTGAACTGCCGCTCCGCCTCACGGGTCTTCCCGGCTCGAAGGTAGCTCTCCCCCGCCGCGGAACGGTACCGCGCGAGCGCGCCGTTCGCGCGCTCGCCGTTCAAGCGGGCGAGCTCGGATCGCGCTTCGAAGGCGCGCTCCCAATCTCCCGCGGCCTCGTGAGCGCGGAGCAGGATCCCGAGCGCGCGGCCGTTCTTCCGGTTCAGCTCGCGCAGCTCCTCCGCCTCTTCCACGGCCTGTTCGGTCCGGCCGAGCGCGATGAGATCCAGGACGAGAGCCTCGCGGACGGCCCACTGCTGCGAGGGGGTCTGTCCCGCCCGCACCGTCAGCTCACGGTGCACCTGCAACGCCCGGGCGGCCTCCCCGCGCTCGCGGAGCAGATTGCCGATATGGATGTACGCGTCCACGTTGTCGGTGTCGATCTCCACCGTTTCCGCGAACGCCAGGAGCGCCTCGTCCGTGTCGCCGCGCAGGAGCGCGTCCAGGCCCTGCTGGTAGGGGGTATCCGGTCCCCGGCGCTCCGTCGTGAATCCTCCGGAAAGCGTCCACGCGGCCCAGCCCACCAGCGCCAGCACCCCACCCCCTACCACGAAGGCATACAGATCCGACATCAAACCTCACTGACCTCGCGGTCGCCGATTTTCAGGTCCTCGAGAGGGAGATTGCGGAGCGAGCGGAGCTCCTGCTTCAAACTCTGGTTCTCGCGGGCGAGGCGGCCCATGGCGGCCCGGCCCTTGAGGTGGTTCACCAGAGTCAGGAGGAACGCGAGAAACATCCCGAGCGCGAAGGCGGCGAAGAGCACGATCGTCAGGGGAAGGTCGACGTAGACGGTCCCCGGCAGCCGGATCTCCGATACGCGGCCGTTCACGTTCAGGATCGCGAATCCCACGACCGCGATCATGATCAGGAGCCAGGCCAGATTCTTGAGAATCCACATGACGGTCTCCTCCTGTGGGTCGAGCGGCTCCGGGTTCGGTCGCGAGAATATCGGCACGGCGGAGGAGGGTCAACCGGTCGATGCCCGTACGCTCCGAAACGGTTTCGGGGCCGTCGTTTCGGCCCGTGAGCGCGCCGAGGAGCCGCCCTCCGTCCTCCCCCGCA
>DASXQO010000198.1:0-21014 GCA_036507115.1 Candidatus Eiseniibacteriota bacterium
CGACCGCCCCGCCGATCCAGCGTTACCGGCGCGCCGCCATCTCGGGCGCGTCCTGGCTCATCGTCTTGAGGAAGCTCTCCCACGGCGTGCCCGGGAGGGTCTCCGTGAAGGAGTGCCCGTAGCCGCGGATGATCATCGCGGCTCTCTCGACTTCTCTCGGGTCATCTGCCTCGACGAAATCCACGACGTCGAACCGGCCCATCGTGGCGAAGCTCTGCTTCCAGGTGACGCCGGGGCAGCGTTTCCGGATCTCCGAAGCGACCTTCTCGGCGATGCCCTTGATGTCCTTGGGATCTTTGAACGTCTCGGTGGAGAAACGGCTCAGGATGATGTACGTGGCCATGATGCACCTCCAATGCTTGACCGTCCGTGGCGCGGGGGTTCGAGCGCCCCGTAGAAATGCTACACCCGGTGGATCGAGGCCGCGACCTTTCCTTGGCGGGACCCGACTACCCCTCGGGCCGTACCCACCCTTCCTCGGGCAGGAGCGCCTTGTGCCGGGACGGACGGATCTTGCGATAGACCTCGGAGGGCCCGCGTTCCCGGCCTCCGACCGTCAATAACGCGCGAAGCGGGATTCCGAAGAGCCGCTCGTTTTCTTCCAGGAACGGCCGCGCGACCTCCCAGTCCCCGGCCGCCATTTCCGCGAATTCTCCGCCGTTGAGCTGGTCGTCCGTGAGCTTCCGCTCCGGATCGCGGACGTAGATCGCGCCCCCCGAGGCGAGCGAGAAGAGGTTCCCGCCGGGATAGGGGCTCTCGAGATCGCGCATCGTTCCGTCCTCGTCGAACGTGATGCCGTTCAGGATCACGAATCCGCCTCCGCTCAACGGGTCTCCGGCCATGAAGGATTCCGCCAGGTAGTCGAGGCACGTTCCGTTGATGACGACGCGGGGGCGGCCTACGGCATTGATCATCGGACGGCCCGCGGCGTTTCCCAGAATGAAGACGCTCCCCCCCTTCGCGGCATACATGAACGTCTGGCCGACGTCACCGTGAACGACGAGGGTCCCGTCCTTCATGATTTGCGCGAGCTGATCCTGCGCCGATCCATGGACGTGGATCGCGGGGCCGTCCATGCCGGAGGCGAGATAGTCGCCGGAAGATCCGTACACGTCGATGGCGAGCCCGTCCACCTCCGGTCCCAGGCCGCATCCGATGAAGCGCTGACCGCGTACACCGAAGACCAAGATGCGCCGGAAACCGCGCCCGTGGAGCTCGACGATCGCCCGTGCGAGCGAGCGGGGACCCTCCGCGGGGTAGCCGCGACCGTCGACGATCGCGACGGAATCCAAGCCCTTCGCATCCTTGGCCGGCGCGCCCGATTCGAACCACACACATCGCCCCGTCCGCGCTCCGCGCGCTCCCTCCAGAACGCGCAGCATCGCGCGGTCCACCATGGAGAGCACGCAGCTTCGCTTCATGGCGCCCATGGAGTAGCGGCGGTCCATCAGGAGCGTCAGAAGGGCCGCGACCTCCAGACGGTCTCCGCCGCCGCGCGCGGCCTGCTCCAGCTCCTCGAGCAGGTTCGCGACCTCGACGTAATCCCAGCCGGGTATCCGCGCGCGGATCGTTTCGAACGAGGCGACCGGATCCTGGATCTCCTCGACGATGTCGGCAGGATTCGGGCCGCGGCCGCCCGTGGGTTTCACCACGCCGGTGGGCGCGCGCTTCGTCGCGTCCGGTTCGATCCGCTTTCCGAACTTGTCCTCGCAGTAGAGGAGCGTCCCCCCGTTTCCCGGGCCGGCCGTCCCGCCGTTCCCGGCGCGCCCCTCCACCGTGAAGGTGAACGCGCCTCCGTCGGTGTGGCTTCCACCCCGCGCATTCCAGAACAGATCGGCCCGCGACCAGTACCTCGGATCTTCGGCCGCCAGGCTCTCCAGAGCCGCGTCGATCGCCTGCTTCTCCGAGGCGGCGAAGCCGATCGAGGTTGAGCCTCGCTGCATCGCAAATACTTGCGGTCGGAGCATGGACGTGTCGGTGATCCCGATCAGACGCTTCGAGCGGCTCCCCGGATCCGACTGCGCGATGAGGAAGAACCAGGGACCGTCGGGAGAGCCGTGGATGTGCACCGCGGAGAGCTTGCGGTAGAGGTCGCGCCGGTCCTCGGGCAGGAGCGAGAAGTCGCGCTCCGTCGTCGGAGCCATCGCCTCGATCACGCATTCCAGCGGATACCCGTAGACCCGGTTCAGCAGATCGAAGGCGAGGACGGCCACCTCGGTGTCGGTCAGGTAGAGAGGGAAGATCTGTCGCTGCGCGAGGTAGCTCGAAATCGAGGCGTAGTTCGCGAAGTCCCCGTTGTGGACCAGCGCCTCGTGCATCCCGATGAACGGATGGGCGCCTCCCGGATGCCAGACCTTTCCCTTCGTCGGATAGCGGTGATGGCCGATCCAGATCGACGCGCGGAAATCCTCGAGACCGTAGGCACGGATCACGTCCTCCCCGTATCCCACCATTTTCAGAACCAGCATGTCCTTTCCGTGGGAGAGCACGAACGCGCGCTTCTCACCGGTCGAGGCATAGAGCTCTCGGTTCAGGCGGTACGTGTTCTGGTACACGATCTCGTCATCGGCGGCGGCAGGGTCGGCGATTCCGTGGGCGCGCCCGAACGCGGCGCGCGCCTCTTCCCGCACGCGCACGAAATAGCAGGTCACCTCGGGAGGGGGCACGTCGAGGCCGAGCGACGCCTGGGCGCCGGCAAGGAGCGGGATCTCCGCCGTGTGGTCCACGACGAAGACCGGCTCGACGAAGTTTCGCTCCACGTGCGATCGGACGGAGCGGTCGAGGGTTGCGATCGCGAGCAAATAATCCTCGGCGAGCACGCGCGCTGGCACGCCGAAAAACGCCGGATCCAGCCCGACCGCGGCGATGCCGCCCCCTTTGCCGTTGCCGCGGTTCCGCATTTGCCGCAGGGCCTGGAGGAGATGCCGCCCGGCCACGGGTTCGCTCGAGGCGATTCCGATGACCCCGCAGCCTCCCTCCGCCTCGACGGCGCGCGATGCCGCGACGGGGGGCCGCGGGAGCGCGCGGCGCGATGCGAGAATCGCCTCAGGCTGCGCGGCCGGCATGAGCCTCTCCCGCGGCGCGGTAGGTCAGGACGTCGGTGCGCCCGCGGAGCTCGCGCACGCTCCGGATGCCGAGCCCGCGCAACAGATCCTCGATCTGCCACCGGAACGACTCGTAGAGCCGGCTGATGCGTTCCCGGCCCCATTCCGGGTTCACGAGCGCTGAGAGTTCCGGGTCGGTCGTGGTCAACCCGAAGGGACAACCGCGGCCGCGCTCGCAGTTGCTGCACCGCGTGCAGCCCAGCGCGACCAGCTCCGTCGTTCCCAGGACGCATCCGTCGGCGCCCAGGGCGATGGCCTTCGCGACGTCGTACGCCGTCCGGATTCCTCCCGACGCCATGAGCACGATCTCGTCGCGGATCCCTTCGCTCGAGAGAAATCGGTGCACCCGGGGGATCGCGAGCTCGATCGGCATCGCGATGTTCTTTTTCGCGATCTCGGGCGCGGCGCCCGTCCCGCCGTAGCTTCCGTCCACGTGGAGGATGTGGGCGCCGGTGTAGTAGCTCCCAACCGCCACCATGTCCACGTCGGTCGGCGTCGAGACCTTCACCGAGACGAGCGCCTCGGGGTGCATGGCCTTGATCCAGTCCACATGCTTCTTGTGATCCTCGACCGAATAGACGCTGTGAAAGGGGAACGGAGAGAAGAGGCTCACCCACGGCACGCTCTCCCGCATCCTCGCCACCGCCATCGTGGCTTTGTCCCCGAGGAGATGCCCCCCCAGACCGGGCTTCGCGCCCTGGGCGTATTTGAATTCGACGATCGGGGCCCGGAGAATCGTCTCCTCCCGCACCCCGAACATGCCGGTCGCGATCTGGGTGATCACGTGATCGCGGTACTCCGCGACGGAATCGGGGTAGCCCCCTTCGCCGGTGCAGGTGAAGGTGCGCCACTCCTTCGCGGCCATCGCGCGCGCCAGCATGATCTGCTCGCTGATCGAGCCGTACGACATCCCGGCTCCGTACCACGGCACCGGGATCTCGAGCTTCCGGTCGTACGGTCTCCGGTTGAGCGAGATCGAGGTGTCGATCGGGTCGGAATCCGGAATCCGGCGCTCGGAATCGACGGACCGGAATCCGAGGAGGTCGAAGCCCCCCTCCGATCTCCCCACCCGGTATTCGGCTCCGTTCCGCGGCGGGCGGCCGATCTCTGCCTGGACCCAGGTCGCGAGGATGAGCTCGGGGGTCCACCGCGCGTCCCCGAGAGCCGGGGGCAGGAACCCGAGAGTCGGCCAGGAATGGAATCCCGCGTGGAGCGCGTGGCGGTGCTTCTCGACGATGAGTGGGATCGCGCTCATCGGTTCACCCCTCGTATCCCGCGATCCCCGCGAAGGCTTCGCGCTCGAGATCCTTCTGGAACATGCAGCGGCCCACCTCCCCTCGGAGCCTGCGCACTTCGCGAAGACCCATGGCCCCCAGGATCTCGAGGAGCTGGTCTCGCCACGAGGCGGAGAGATTGACGAGCCGCTGCACGGCCCAGTCGTGCTCCTTCACCGGGAGCACAGCCGCGTCCGGGCGCTCGCGGCCTCGAGCCGCGAAACGCGCTTGGAGGGCGACGAGCAGAGCCGTGTCGAGACCCACCGCGTCGAGTCCGCAGAGGATCGCCTTCGGCACATGCTCCGCGAGCACGATCCCGCCGCTACCGATCAAGGTCACCTCTTCGCGCACGCCCGCGTCCACGAGACTTCTATGCATCTCGAGGATCGCGTCCCCGAAGAAGCGCCCGCCCGCACGGGCGGCCTCGTCCGCGACGACATGGATCACGCGGACTCCGGCGGCGACCATTTCGGAGACGTTGCAGTCGGCGGGCACGCGGACGCCGACCAGGGTCGAAGGCTTGCGCCGGCGTGCGCGATCGAAGCGCGCGCGATCCCAGCCCTCCAGGAGCAGCAGCCGTGGAGCCCAGCGCAGCCGGTCCAGATCCGACTCATCCTCTGGGCGGAGGAGCGGAACAATGTGAGGACCGTCCGGGAGCCCGACCGCGTACGAGGCAGAAACCACGGCGAGCGAGTCGATCGTGCGCGCGGCTTCGGACACGGCACGGAGGAGCGCGTCACCGCGGGCCGCATGAGACGTGAGATCGAAGATGAAGGGGACCTGGATCGCGAACACGCGAGGTTCGGGCCCGCGGGAGGCGCCATCGGGACCGATCGTCAGACGCATCGGCTTCTCGCCGATTTCCGTCAGGGTCGAGATGAACTCGCGCCCGTGGATGCCGTCGCGGGTGGGCCGCACGATCTCGGACATGTCGGTCCACATCCCGTCCCAGCCGGAACCGCCGAAGATGCCTCGGTATCCCGCGCCGCGAACCGGCACGCGCCCGGTCCGGGCCTCGTAGAGAATCGTGTCCACCTGGTCGGGGCCCAGGACTGTTCCCGGGACACCGGCGCGTTCCGGATTTGGTTCGATCTGCACGATGTCCGGATACTGGGTGGTGCACCGGAGGCAGCCCACGCAAAGCGCTTCGCGCGGGGCGAGACCGCCGAGGGGTCCCGAGAAGACTCCGTAAACGCAGGGACGGCTGAGCACTACGGGCATGTTCGCGCGGTACTGGACGAGCTCCCGGAGCAGGAGGCCGATGAGGCGATGCTTCTTCACCCGCACGCGGAAGCGCGTCGGATGCGAAGAAATGTCGGGCATCGGCCTGGTTTCGATGTGATAGCGTTTATAGGCGCTCATTTGAGGTTTTTCAGCCGAGGTACGGTGGCCAGAGTCTGACGACATGCGAAATGAGAGCCCCATATTACGCGCCCGCGGCGGAGGCGCAAGTGCCGGAAGCCGGGGCAATTCTCCCACCACGCCTTTCCCAGGCAAGATCCCTGCGGATATCGAGGACGAAGAGGGATTTCGGGCTCTCGCAGACGAGAGTCCAGAGCCGATGGCGCTCCTCGAGCGCGATGCCAGGGTGCTGTATTCGAACGTCGCGGCCGCGAACCTGCTCGGGTACTCCGCAGACGATCTCACCGGGCAGAACTTCCTGGAATTGGTCCACAACGAGGATTCGGCGCGCGCGCAGTCGTCCTTCCGGGAATGTCTGAAGCGTCCCGGGCTGCCGGTCACGGCCGAGCTTCGTCTCCGGCACGGCGGCGGCGCGTGGCGTTCCCTGGAAATCGTCGCCGTGAACCGACTGAACGTCCCTCGATTCTGCGCTGTGGTCCTGAGCTACAGCGACGTGACCGATCGGAGGCAGACCGAGGACGCCAAGGCGCGCCTCGCGGCCATTGTCGAGTCCTCGGATGACGCGATCATCGGCGAGACGCTCGAAGGGGTCATCACCGACTGGAATCTGGCCGCCGAGCGGCTCTACGGTTATACGGCCGAGGAGGCGATCGGCCGATCCATCCGGATGACCGTTCCTGCTGACAGGATGGGAGAGCTCGGCGACGACTACATGAGCCGGATCCTGCGCGGCGAGCGGGTGGATCATCTCGAGACGGTCCGGCTCCGGAAGGACGCCACGCGGCTCGACGTGTCGATCACGGTCTCTCCCATCCGCGATGACCACGGGAACATCATCGGGCTGTCGAAGAGTTCGCGCGACATCACCGAGCGCAGGCGTTTCGAGGCGGAGCTGTGGCGTAAGAACATCGAGCTCGAAATCGCAAACCGGGCCAAGGACACCTTTCTCGCGTCGATGAGTCATGAGCTTCGGACGCCGCTGAACGCGATCATCGGTTTCACCGGCACCATGCTGATGAAACTGCCCGGGCAGCTCACCCGGGACCAGGAGCGGCAGCTGCAGCTCGTTCAATTGAACGCCCGGCATTTGCTCTCGCTCATCAACGATCTGCTCAACCTCGCCAAGCTCCAATCCGGCAAGGCCGAGCTCCAGTTCGAGGCGGTCGATTGCCGGGCGGCGGCGGAGGAAGTCGCGGCCACGCTGCGGCCCACGGCCGAAGCCAAGGGGCTCGCGCTCGAGCTGGCGCTGCCGGGCGAGGAGTGCAGGGTTCACACGGACCGGAGGTCCCTCGTTCAGATCCTCATCAATCTGACGACCAATGCGATCAAGTTCACGAGCGCGGGGGGTGTGCGACTCGAAATCGAGCGCCGTCCGGCCGGGCGCGAGGGGCCTCGCTGGATCGATTTCTGCGTCGTGGACACGGGCTTCGGCATCCGGCGGGAAGATCAGGCGAGACTCTTCCGGGCATTCCAGCAGTTTCATCCCCAAGGTTCCGAGGCGGAGGCGGGTTCGGGTCTCGGGCTGCATTTGAGTCAGAGGATCGCCGTACTCCTCGGAGGCAAGATCAGCGCCCTGAGCGAGCCGGGCAAGGGGAGCGCCTTCACGCTGACCCTCCCGGATAAATAGATAGATGCCGCTCAAGGTGCTCATCGTCGAAGACGACCCCGACAGCCTCGAGCTGATGACCTATCTGTTTCGGGCGTTCGGGCACGAAGCGCTCGGAGCCGGCTCCGGCGACATGGCGCTCCGCGTCGCGGCGTCCGCTTCCCCGGATCTCATCCTCTGCGACCTGAGACTCCCCGGCATGGACGGCTACCAGCTCCTGACGCGCCTCAAAGCCGACCCGGCGCTCCAATCCATCCCGGTCGTCGCCGTGACGGCCTACGCCATGCCCGGCGACCGCGAACGCGTGATGAGCGCAGGATTCGACGGATACGTTTCGAAACCGATCGACCCCGAAAATTTCGTGCGCCAGGCGGAGGCGTTTTCGGGCCGAGGGTGAGCAATCACGGACGCGCTGACCGGGGCTCACTCGTCGAACAGGACGGTGCTCTCCTCGTAGAAGCGGACGTTCTTCTGCGCGCTCCGCTCCGCGATCCAGGAGGCAAGCCAGAGGTTCTTCTCCTCGAGCGTCCGGTCCGGATCCGCGAGAACTTCGAGCGCGATGTTGACGCGGAGCGCGCGCCAGGGGATCACGTGTCTCGTGATGCCGGCCGGTAGGCGCGCTCCGCTCGTCGCGATCTCGAGAATCTCGTCGGGGTGGAACCTGGGAAACACGACGAGCGCGGTGACGTCCGGAAAGCGCGCGCACGCCTCGCCGAGGGAATCGCGCATGACGCGATGGAAGGGCACGCGGTCGCGGTAGAGGTCCACCACGGCATTGAGGAGAGCGCTCCGCTCGTAGAGCGCCCGGTCGCCGAGGAGCGTGAGCGCTCCATCCTGGCCGGGCACGACGTACGCGATCGCCTCGCGTCGGGCGAGGAGCGCCCGCGCCTGGCTCAGGCCTTCACGGCGCAGGGTCAGGCCCGGAATCTGTGCCAGCTCGCGCTCCAACCGTTCGAACGGGAAGCCGGAAAGCGCGTGATGCCAGGTCGTGAGCTCGATCCCCGGGTCTTCGTAGCGGACCACCTGGACCAGGAAGTGCGGTAGATCCGAGGCCCGCGCGGCGGAAACCCGGTTCGCGCCGTCCAGCACGACGAGGCACGCGCCGCGATCCGCGGAGTGGGCTTCGGTCACGATCGGTGGATTCTTGAGGACGCCGGACCCGCGAAGCCGCTCCGACAAGCGCCCGGAGCGGCTCTCGTCCTCCCGTTCGTGCGGGACGAGCAGGGCCGACTGGACGATGCGGAGATCCGGCAGCTTGAAACTGGAGGTACTGTTCGGTGACATGGGCGATCACTCTACAGCCGATCCGCAAGCTCCGCCAGGTCGCGCACGTAGAGATCCGCAGGGCCAAATCGTGAGTGCTGCCGGGAGACGAAGACGCAGGTCAAGCCGAGACGCCGCGCGGTCTCGAGGTCGTAGTCGGCGTACGCCGAGACGTGATACCAGGATCGGGCGAAGGGGACGCCGCGACGGGAAGAGACGCGACGCCAGAATTCAGGATCGGGCTTGTAGCAGCGGGCCTCCTCCGCGGAGATCCAGCCATCGAGGTCGAAGCCCAACGCGCGCTGCGCCTGCCTTCCGTGTGCCTGGTCGCTGTTCGTGCTCGCGACGCAGGGCGCGATTCCGCGGAGCCGTTTCAAACCTTCTCTGGAGTCGGGGTAGAGCGGCCAGGATCCAAGGTCCCCGGCGATCGATCGGGCCGTGGCGATCGGAATCCCGAGCACGTGGACAAGGCTCGTGGTCACGATGGAGGCATAGGGACGGAAGGGGCCCTCTTCGAGTTTCGCCTGGAGGTCGATCACGTCGCCGAAGTCCGCGTCGCTGAGCGTCGTCCCGTGCCGGCGAAGCGCCTCCCTCAGCCCGCGGCGCCAATCGATGACCGTGCCGAAAATGTCGAACGTCAGGAGCTGAGGACGCATTTCCGCACTTCGAGTACGGCGTTGTGCAGATCGTCCGCGACCTCGATCGATCCTTCGCGCGAGGGGCGCGCGTCCGGATAGCGCCGTGGCTCGCCGATCCCGATCCGGACGCGATGCGGCTTCGGAATCGCGCTCCCCTTGGGCCACGCGCGGAACGCGCCGTCGATGTAGGCGGGAACCACGGGGGTCGTCGTCCCTGCGACCAGTTTCCCCACTCCGGGGCGAAATGGGTGGACCTCGCCGTCCGCGGAGCGCGTGCCCTCGGGGAACATGATGAGCGCCTCGCGCGAGACGTGCAGCAGGTCGGCGCAAAGCTCGAGACTCCGCTTCGGGTCCTCCCTGCGGTCGAACGGCATCGCGTTCGTAAACACGACCGCGACGAGCGAGCGGAACATCCCCCTGAAGAAGTAATCCTGCGCGGCGGCGGCGTACGCGTGGTGCCATTGCCGCACCGGCAAGGCGCACGCGAGCGCCACCGCGTCGAGATGGCTCGCGTGGTTCGCCACCAGCACGAACGGACCCGACCGGGGAATACGCTCCCGCCCGATGATCTTCAGTCTGAAGAAGGACGCGAAGAAGGCCTTGAGGAAGAGCATGCCCGCGAATCGAAGGCCAGTTACCGTGAGCGTCGGATCGCGCGGGAAGGTCGTGAGGCGCTCGGCGAGCGTCTTGTCGAGGAGCGGCGAGGGCGTGTAGGTCCAGCGCTTCATCCGCCCGGGCTCAGGCTGATGCCGCGCTCGTAATAGAACGCGATCATGTGGAAGAAGAGCGGCGAGACGAAAACCAGGCTGTCGTAGCGGTCCAGCCACCCGCCGTGTCCGGGAAATACCGCCCCGAGGTCTTTCACACCCAGGTCGCGTTTCACGAAGCTGATCACGAGATCCCCGAGCTGACCGCCGACCCCCACGATGAGCGCCGAGAGCACGAGCTGCGTCGTGCCGAACCGGGGGAGCATCGAGCGGAGCGCCCAGACGACCACCGCGGTCACGATCACGCAGCCGATCGCTCCGCCCCAGGTCTTCCGGGGGCTGACCCGGGACGCGAGGGGCCGGTGGCCGAAGAGCTTGCCCGTCGCGAAGGCCGCCACGTCGTTCAGGGCGACCGAAAGCGTCAGGAAGAGCAGATACGGAAGCGCGTGGTCGAGGTTCGTGAGGTAGCTCAAGTGTCCCAGGAACCACCCGAAGTAGAGGAAGCCCATGATGCTGAGCCCCGCGTTCTGGATCATGCCCTCGGTACGATTCCGGAACACAGGGAGAATCAAGAGGAGCGCGACGGCGTACATCGGCAGCACGAGAAACATGCCGTACCAGCGGATCCACGCCACGTAGTTCAGGCAGAGAATCCCGAGGAACACGGCCCCGGTGAAGTACCAGTCCCGGTAGAGTCCCGTGGCCCGCGCGAATTCGTGGAAGCAGGCCAACGAGAGGAGCGTGACGGCGGCGATGGTCGCGGCGCGTCCCAGGCCGAGCGGGAGCGCCATGAGCGGCAAAATCACCCACCAGCTCCGGTAGGTGACGAGCGCGGATCGGACCGTGGGATGGCCGCGGCGCGCGAGCGCCAGGATTCCCAGGAGGGCTCCGCTCACGAGGAGGATTCCGAGCCAGATCTTGGCATAGACCACGAAGACAGGGTCGCGGAACGCGAAGAGGTTCGTCACGCGGGCCTCCCCCGCAAGATTCGATGGATCGCCAGCACGCGCTGGAGCGCGGTGACCAGCGCCAGCACGGCGAACGCGCCGAGGAGGCAATCGAAGAGCGTGAGAGGGGCCCCTCCCATGCGGGCGAGCACCGGGTTTCCCACGAAAAACGCCGCCTCGCAGGCGAGCCCGAGGTAGAGCATCCGGTCCGCCTTGCCGAGCACTCCGCCGTACTGGCGCCCCGCGCCGACCGCCTTCCCGAGAATACCCACATAGCTCGAGAGGAGCACGGCCACCGTGGCCGCCGTTCCCCAGGCGAGGGAGGATAGGGGGGAGACCGCGATCCCGAGGAGGATCGCGACATCGCTCAGCCGATCGGTCCCCTCGTTCAGGACCTCCCCGAACGCGCGCGCCTTGCCGGTCGCCTGAGCCACCATTCCATCGAGCGCGTTCAACGTGATGCGGACCAGGAGAAGCAGGGGGATCGCGAGAAAGGGCCAGCGCAGGCGTTCGGCGGACTGGAAAAGGCCGGCCGCCGCGATGGAACAGACGAGCGCTGAGAACGTGATCCAGTCCGGATGGATCGGCCTCAAGACCGGGACGAGGCCCGCAAGCAGGGCGCGGAATCGCGGCTTCACGTCATAGAGTGCCATGTCGTCTCCCGTTCGGCGGAGTTTCGAGGCGCGCGTCTCACCTGGCACCTCGGATTTGCCGTACGAAGACGGTGCCCAGGATGAACCAGAGCGCCGTCAGCATGAAGACAACCGTGTAACCCCAAAGAAGCGAGCTCTGCTTGAAGGCGGAGAGAATGATCCCCGTGAGCGCGGGCGCGACCGCCTGCGGCAATACCAGGGCGATGTGCCAGATTCCCATGTCCTTTGCCGCGGCCTCGCTTTTGGGGAGCACGTCGATCGCGAGCGCCCAGTCCACAGCCTGATACGCGCCGTAGCCGACGCCGAAGAGCGCGCCGATCCAGAACATCGCGGCGAGCGAAGGGAAGAATCCAACGCCGATGAAGAGGAGCGAGGCGACCGCCATGAGCCCTCCGCTCAGGTAGACCAGCGGCTTCCGGCCCCATCGGTCGGACAGGGCGCCTGCGGCAAGGCTTGTCGGGATCCCGGTGGCGATGATGATCCCGACCAGGTAGGAGGTCTCGGCCGCGGGGTGTGCGACCCCTACAACGTCTTTCAGAAAGAACTGGAAGAAGGTGAAGACCGAGAAGATCCCCATCGTCACGAGGGCGCGCGTGAGGAGCACGAAGTAGAAGTCCCGGTACTGGGGACCCCGAAGGAGAAACGAAGCGGCAAAGGCACGGGCGCTGAAGGGCCCCGGGTCCCTCTCGAGCGGGCGCTCCTTGATTCCCGCCAGCGCGACCACGGAAAGGACCGCGAGCATCGCCGCGATCGCCAGATAGGTCGGCCAGTAGTTCACGCCCGCGATGAGCGCTCCGGCCGCGATCGCGCCGAGGAATGTGCCCGCCGCGGTCATGAGCGCGAGCCATCCGCTCGCGGCACCCCGCTGCTCCCGGGGCACCGTGTCCGGGATCAGCCCCGCGTAGGGTCCGCCGGCCCAGTTGGCGCCGAACTGGACGCCGAGGTAGCAGATCAGAAAGAGCCCGACGCTCGAGCCCGGTCCGAATCCGGCGAGCAACAACAAGAAAAGGACGTTGATCGCGGTCCCGAAGGCCAGGAAGGGACGGCGCCGTCCCTTCCGATTCAGCGAGCGGTCCGAGAGCGCGCCGGCGATGGGGGTCGCCAGGAGGGAAAGCGCCGCGCCGATCGATGGGATCAGCCCGTTGTAGAGCTCTTTTCGCGCGTCCCCCACGATCGCGGCGATCTGGCTCGGCAGCACCACCGGGACGAGAGCGCCCCACTCGAAGTTGTACGCGAGCCAGAAGCAGGAGAGGATGAGCTGATCGCGCGCTCCGAGGCGGACCGCTCGCTCGGAAGGCACCTAGCTCCCTTCTCGATGGAGCTCGCGAAGCGGATTGCCACCCCAGACCGTCCCCGCGGGAAGCGTCTTTCCTTTCGGAAGGAGCGAAAGGGCCCCGAGAACCGACCCCTCCTCCATCGTCGCCCCCGGAAACACGACGGAGGACTGCCCCACGGTGCATCGCGCGCCGATCCGGACCGGACGGATCCGCAACACGCCGCGCTCCCCGACGTGGCCGATGATCACGGCGTCGCCGCCGATGAAGGCGTTGTCGCCGATCTCCAGGAGATCGAAGTCGAACAGATTGCTGGTATTGATCAGCACGTTCTTCCCGATGCGCGCCCCCATCACGCGGTAGAACGCGTTCAGGATCGGCATCCCCTTGATGTGATCGAGGATCAGGATCTTTGCCAGGCCCACGAGCGAACCGAGAAAGGCCCACCGGATCGCGTAGGAGGAGACGAAGGCGTAATCCCCCTCCCGGCTTCGGAAGAAGATCAGCTGGCGGATCAGGACGACGAGCACCAGATAGGCGAGCCCGAAGATGAGGTATCCGATGCCGAAGGCAAAGGCGAGGAGAAGGGGGGATCCGGAGGCCCAGAACATCTTGACGAACAGGACGGCTGGCAGGAGCGCCAAGCCGACCACGAGGAACTGGAATACGAGATAGACCACCGACGCGAACCGAAGGCCAAAATCGAGAAGACGCTTCATTCAGCCCTCCTGATCGGGACGGCGCATCCTAGCACAGGAGGGATGGGCGGTACCGCCGCGGGCGGCGGGGCGCCGCAGGGCCGCGCGGCGCCGCGGCGATTCAGCTCGAGGGAGCAAGCCCGCCGTAGGTGTACAATGTTCTTCCCCGGTCCGATCACGAGGTGGGGTCCATGCCTGCGAACTTGACGCCGCAATACAAGGAGGCGGAGCAGCGATTCCGCCAGGCGACCACGCACGCCGAGAAGCTCGAGATGCTGCGCGAGATGCTGGCGCTCCTCCCGAAGCACAAGGGCACCGAGAAAATCCAAGCGGATCTGAGACGCCGCGTCGCGAAGCTCGAGGACGAAGGGGCGGATTCGCGGCGCGCGGGACCCCAGCGCTTCGATCCCGGCCACGTACATCGCGAAGGGGCGGGGCAGTGGGTACTGATCGGGCCGCCGAACGCCGGGAAATCGGCGCTCGTCCGCGCGCTGACCCACGCCCAACCGGAGGTCGCGCCGTACCCCTTCACGACGCGCGTGCCGCAGCCGGGTATGATGCCCTTCGAGGACGTTCAGGTTCAGCTCGTGGACACGCCCCCCGTGGCGCCGAACCACACGGAGCCCTACCTGGCCAATCTCGTCCACGCCGCCGACGGCGTCCTCCTCGTCCTGGACATCGCGGCCGATGACCTGGAAGAGAGCACCCGCGCGCTCAGCGCGGTGATGGATAAGGCTCGCGTCTGGCCCCAGGGGCGTCCGCTTCCGCCCGGCGCGCCGGCGTTCTGGATCGTGAAGCCGGTCTTCGCGCTCGGAAACAAATGCGATCTCGATCCCGACGGAACGTTCGCATCGCTCGCGCGCGAGGCGATTCCCTCCGGAGTTCCGTTCCATTCGGTCTCGGCCGAGCACGGAGCGGGACTCGAGGATCTCCGCGCCGCGCTCTTCCGGGAGCTGGACAGGATCCGCATCTATGCGAAGGAACCCGGCAAGAAGCCGGACCTCGAGAAGCCGTTCGTGCTGAGGCGGGGCGACACGGTGCAGGCGCTCGCGCTCGCGGTTCACAAGGAGCTCGCGGAACGCGTCAAGTACGCCCGCATCTGGGGGACCGCCCGCTTCGACGGACAGCAAGTGGACCGCGACCACGTGCTCTCCGACCGCGACGTGGTCGAGCTCCATTCCTGAGCGGGTTTCGGGAGGGGTGGAGCGCCGGAGCTAGAGCCCGCCCGGGCCCAGGATCTCCAATGTGGACTTCCCGCGGCTCACCTTCCGGAAATTCGCGCTCGCGATCAGCTTCTCCACATCTCCCAGAAGACCGGGGTCGTTCGTGACGACGCTCACGCCGATCACGATTCCGGTCTGCGGAGACTTCGGCCTTCCGTCCGGGCCGTGCCAGTTCTCCCAATCGAGCTGATAGAACTTGTTGCGGAAGCTGACGGAACGCGGGAGATAGTCGGCGAGCTCCGGCGGCGCGTGCCCGGGACCGTACTCGCGCGGCCAGGTGCCGCTTTCCGCGAAGTAGATGTAGCCGGCTGCGCGCACCGCGTAGAGGTCCGCCATCACCTGGGTCGCGCGCGTGCGGCGGACGAGGGAGGTATAGTGGGAGATTCCAAAAACGAGCAGGATACCCACGAATCCGAGCGCCACGGCCAGCTCGACCATCGTCACGCCGCGCTGGCGGGGCCGGCTCATTCGGGGTGCACCTCCTAGGCCTTCAGACAGCGGCTACCGGACGATGCAGCGGTCGCAGAGCCTTCCAGTCTTGATGGTATACGCCGCGATGTGCGCGTTCTGATCGGCGTCCTTCTCCCCGAGCTTGCTGCTCGGAGTGCAGGCGACGGTGATCCGGATGCCGTCCGGAACCGAGGAACGCGACACCGAGTATCCGTATCGTATGCTCGAGCCGGCTTCGACCGGGACGGGGACCTCCTGGTAGGTCGGGGAGTCATACGTGACGAGCACGGAGTCGGTGACGGAGCGCAGCTTCATCGAATTGTAGCGATTGATGAAATCCTGGGCCCGATCCCACGTTTCGAGGGAACGATCGCGCGGAACGACAAAGGTGAGCGGGGTTTCCATCGCCTCGCGGAGCAAGGCCTGCTCGTCCTCGGAGAGCTGGAACAGGGAATTGGACGCGCACGAGAGCGCCGCGAGCGAGAGGAGCCAGGTCGCGAGCGCCCGCGCGAGAAAATGTCGCACGCGCCGATTCTAACCGCGCGGCCGGTTCGGTTCCACCCAAACCCGTCGCGGGATCCCCTATAGTTTTGATGCGAAGCTGCCGAGAATAGGTACCTCGAAGAGGGCCACGATGAGACACCTTGCACGCTTCCGAAACCGGCATTTTCAAGCCCCCATCCCGCGCTCCCTTCCGCTCGCTCTAATTCTCGCCGTCCTGGCTGCGAGCGCCGGACCCTCCTGGGCCATCGATTGCACGGGGGATTCCACCGGGATGATCCCGATCACGGACCTCGGCATGGGCTCGTACCTGGGATTCGAGGGAGGCCTCTATTCCGGCGGGTCGAATCAACGTCCGTCCTCCCACGCGACGGCGGGGCTCGCGATCGCGAATTCGATCGCCGCCCTCGACACGCTCGGAAACCCGGACCCGGGATCGGGCAAGGTCGTGCTGATCTCGATCGGCATGAGCAACGCCACTCAGGAATTTCAGGCCTTCGTTCCCAAGGCGATGGCCGATCCGCTCAAGAAACCCGAAGTTCTTGTCGTTGATTGTGCTGTGGGGGGCATGTCGGCCGATCGCATCAAGGATTCAGGACACGCGTACTGGGACTCGGTCGCCACCCGGTTGCGCCGCGCCGGATCCTCGCCGCTCCAGGCGCAGGTCGCCTGGGTCAAGGAGGCGAACGCGGGGCCGCGGGGCACCTTCCCAGCTTCCGCAGAAACGCTGCAGTGGAACCTGGCGTCGGTCGTTCGGATCATCAAGCAGAAGCTGCCGAATGTGCGGCTGTGTTACTTCACCAGCCGGATCTATGCCGGCTACGCGACGACCAATTTGAACCCCGAACCCTACGCCTACGAGTCGGGATTCGCCGTGAAATGGCTGATCGATTCGCAGATCCGGGGGGACAGCTTGAACTACGATCCGGGGCGAGGCGCCGTCGAGGCGCCGTGGCTCTCGTGGGGTCCGTACCTGTGGGCCGACGGACTGAATCCTCGGAGCGACGGCCTGACCTGGCCGTGCAGCTATTTCCAGAGCGATGGAACGCATCCGGGGACGGGTGCCCGGAGGCTCGTCGCGGACAGCCTGCTCGCGTTCGTCCAGCACGATCCCACGACCGTGCCGTGGTGGAGCGGGAGGCCGGTCACTGGTGCGCCCACGGACGGCTCGCCCGCGGCAGGCCTCTCACTCGCGATCGCTCCCAACCCGAACTCGGGATCGTCGCGGATTCTCTTCACCTCCCTGCGGGGGGAGCCGTGGCGCCTCGAAGTATTCGACATCGCGGGCCGGCGTGTGCGCGAGATCGGGCATGGTGTAGGCTCGGGCGCGCCCGAGGAACGCAGCTGGGACGGCCGCGGCATCGCGGGCACCGGCGCTCCTCAGGGCGTTTATTGGATCCGGCTCACGACAGGGAGCGCGCGTGTCGCGCGCCGGGCGGTGGTCCTTGAGTCGCCGTAGTCGCGGAACGCGGGCCATCGCGTGGTGGCCCGCCGCATCGCGGGCCGCCGCCTTGCTCCTCGCTGGGCTGGTCGCCGCCACGATCGCGGCCTTCCCCGCCGCCGCATACCCCGGCGCCGAGGGGGAGCCCGCGTTCGGGATCTCCGGCTACTTCAAATCGCCCCCGCGGCTCGACCAACCTACGTCGCTCCTCATCCGGGTATGGGGGGAGGATGCCTACGACCTGCCCGTCACGAGCGTGGCGCGGATCTCCATACCCGACGGAATCGAGGTTCTGTCCGGCGACACGGTGAGCGTCGCGCGGGTTTCCAAGCGCTCGCGAAAGCGCGCCGAGCGCGTGTTCCAGCTCGTCATCCGTCCGGCGCGCTACGGAAGCTACCTGATCCGTGGCTGGCTCGGGATCGACGCGGGAGCGGAGCGCGGAGCGGACGAGACGGATTTCATCCTCCCGCTCGAGATCCAGCCGGACACGGTGATCTACGCGCGGGCGCCGCGTGTGACCCGGTACGAGAACGTGCGGCAGGGGCAACGGTATCGCTACGGCGGCCCCTACCTCGTTCCGATCGACAGCACCCAGGCGCTCCTGGAGGAAGAGATCACCCTGAAGCCCAGAGCCACGGTGCAGGAAGCCGCGCATTGTCCCGATTGCCCCGCGCCGCTGCCGATCGTGGTGCCGTTCGTGGTCATGGTGGGAAGCGATGGACGCGTCCGCGAAACCCGGTTCCTCGACATCCAGGAGGTAGGGACGATCGATCCCCTGGTGGTCACGGCCGCGGCGGAGGCGCTCGCGCGCTGGCAGTTCGAGGCCGCGAGGGCGAAGGATCGCCCGGTGGCGGATCATCTGGTCGTCCGGGTGCCGGTGCGGGACGGGACGCCCTAGCGACCCTCCGGTGCGGGACGGCGCGCCCTAGTCCGGAAGCTCTCCCGACAGGATCCGCGCGAGCTTCTTCGAGTCGATGTTTCCCCCCGAGACCACGCAGACGATTTTCGCCCCCTCCGCTTCGCGGCGCAGCGCCGCGGCCACCGGCGTAGCGCCCGCGCCCTCCGCGACCACGCGATTCCGTTCCGCGAGAAGGCGGATGGCCCGCGCGACTTCCTCGAGCGTCACCACGATCGATCCTTCGACCAGGCCGCGGACCATGGGCCACATCTCGTGCAGGACGCTCTTCCCGCCGATCCCGTCCACGAAGCTCGGACGGTGTTCGATCGTTTGAGGGGATCCCGCTGCGAGCGACGCCGCGAGAGGCGCTGCGGTCTCGACCTCGCAGGCGTAGATTTTCAGACCCGGCCGCCTCGAGAGCGCGGCGATGGCGACGCCGGAGAGAAGGCCTCCTCCCCCGTAGGGCACGAAGATCGCCTCGGTGTCGGGCAGGTCCTCGAGGATCTCGTACCCGATCGTCCCGTTGCCCGCGATCACGGCTGGATCGGAGACCGGATGGACGAACAGTCCCTCGACACCGGGGTAGTGATGCTCCTCGATCACGCGCCACCAGGTCCCGTACGGCACCTTCACTACCCTCGCGCCGAGACGCTCGATCGCGTCGAGCTTCGTTTGCGGTACCTGGTCCGGGACGATCGCGGTGCAGGGAATCCCCATGGCTCTGGCGCCCCACGCCACCCCCTGCGCCATGTTTCCCGCGCTCGCCGTATAGACGCCGCGCTCCAGGGCAGCGGAGTCTTTGAGCCGCATCGCGTTCACGGCGCCTCTCAGCTTGAAGGAGCCGATGGGCTGGAGATTCTCCAGCTTGAGGTGGATCCGCACGGATGCGTCTCCGACATCGAGCGGGACGAGCGGGGTGCGGACGGCCCAGTCCGCGATCCGGGCGCGGGCCTCAAGGATCTCCTCCGGCCGGGGCGGATCAAGGGCTCGGATCACGACGTCCTCCCAGCTCGATCGCGGTGCCGGCGCCGGTCTTAAGCGCGTTCACGTACACGTAGTGCGCAGCCGCCAGGTCCTCGACCGCGAGGCCCAGCGACTTGAAGAGCGTGATCTCCTCCGCCGAACGCCGTCCGGGTACGCGGCCGAGGAGCGCTTCGCCGATCTCGCCCACGATGTGGTCCTCGCCGATCGCTCCCTCCGCGCGCGGGATGAGGAAATCCCCAGCCTCATGGTAAACGGATTCCCGCCGGTCCACGTAGAGCCTCGCGCGCGCGACGGCGGGCGTGTCGAGCTCGCGCCCGGTCGCGAAGCAGGCGCCGACCGCGTTCACGTGCGCGCCCGGGGCGATCCATTCCCCCCGGAGGACCGGCTCGCGCGAGGCTGTCGTCGTGCAGATCAGGTCCGCGCCTTCCACCGCCGCGCGGGCGTCCACGACGGGCTCGACCCGGCACGCGGAGCGCTTCGATTCGCGTTCCGCGAAGGCGCGCGCATGGGCGGGGTCGCGGCTCCACACCCGCACGCGCCGGAGACTCCGGACCGACTGCATGGCTTCGAGGTGGGTCGCGGCCTGAACGCCCGAGCCAAGGATCGCGAGGTCCTGCGCGTTCTCGCGCGCGAGGAGGCCGGTCGCCGCAGCACTCACCGCGGCGGTCCGGATGGCGGTGATCGAGGATCCATCCACCACGGCGAGAAGCGAGCCGTGCTCGATCTCGAACAGGAGCACGACGCCCTGATGCGAGTCGTACTCCGTGCCGTGGTTCCCCGGCATGACAGAAACCGCCTTGAGGCCCATCGAGCGCGGCGCCCCGAGATAGGCCGGCATCACGCCGAGGAGGCCCGAGCGGTCGGGGAGCCACACGGCGGAGCGAAGCGGGAGCACCGCGTCCCCACGGCTCAGGGTCCGGAGCGTCTCGGCCATGAGGTCCGCGCACGCTTTCATGGGGAGCAGCCCGGGCACTTCACGCTGGGTGATGACGAGGGTCTTCATCGCGTGGTGCCTCCGCCAAGGGCCGCGGCGCAGACGCGCCCGAGATCCACGTTGCCGCCCGACACGATCGCGACCGTGAGGGCGCCCGCGGGGAGCCGCACCTTGCCGGCCAGGAGCGCGGCCGAAGCCGCGGCTCCGGAGCCTTCGACGTAGAGCTTGGCGCGGGTGATCAGGAGCTCCATCGCCGCGACGATCTCCTCCTCGGAGACCGTCACGATCTCGTCCACGAGGAGCCGGGCCGCCTCGAGCGGGAGGGTACCCACGAAGGGAGGCGTCATGCCGTCGGCGAGGGTGTTCGCGGGGCGGCTCACGGGGACGGGCTTTCCCGCCTCGATCGCGGGCTTCAGGCCCGGCCCCGCCGCAAGCTCCACCGCGATGACGCGCGCCTTCGGCGCGACCGCCTTCAGCGCGCACGCGATGCCGCACAGAAGTCCGCCGCCGCCGACCGGGACGATCACCGCCTGGATCCCGGGCAGGTCCTCGGCGATCTCGACTCCCACCGTCCCCGCTCCCGCGAGGACGACGGGATCGTCGAACGGATGGACGAAGGTCGAGCCCCGCGATGCGCGCTCTTCGTGGAGTTTGTCGAAGAGGGTCGCCCGGTCCGGGTGGAGGATCACCTCGGCCCCGTAGCCCCGCACCGCGTCGAGCTTGGATCGCGGCGCGTCGGTGGGCATGACGACCGCGCAGGGTACTTCGACCTGGAGCGCGGCCCACGCCACGGCTTGCGCGTGGTTGCCGGCGGAAACCGTGATGAGCCCCCTCGAGCGCTCGGCGGGGGAGAGGCTCAGGACCTTGTTGAGTGCCCCGCGCGGCTTGAAGGAGCCGGTCTTCTGGAGATTCTCGCACTTGAGATGGAGCCGGACCCCGGCGCGATCGCCCAGCGCTGAGGCGGAAAGTAGCGGCGTGCGGTGCACCCTGCCGCGGATCCGCTCGGCGGCATCTCGGATTTCCGACAGTTCGATCAGGGCCATGTCGTTCGCGCGGC
>DASXQO010000199.1:0-6051 GCA_036507115.1 Candidatus Eiseniibacteriota bacterium
ACGGCGTGATCGACCCCGCGCAGACGCGCGAGGCGGTCGGTCTCGCCCTGTCGGCCGCGCTCAACGCACCGGTGCCCGGGCGCTGGGCGGCTCCGGTTTTCCGGATGTAACCGGCGCGATGCGTCCCAAGGCCTTTGCACCTAGCGTCCCGCGCCCATGACCGCCACCTCCCGGCTCAAGCTCGAGATCACGTCTCCCTTGGCAAGGCTCACGCTCGCGCGCCCCGAAGTGCGGAACGCCTTCGACGACGTGCTGATCGCGGAGCTGACGGGCGCGCTGGAGGAGATCCGCGAGGCGCACGAAGCCTCGCCGGAGAAAGCGCCCCGCGCGGTCGTGCTCACGGGCGAGGGAGCCGCCTTCTGCGCGGGCGCCGACATGAACTGGATGCGCCGGAGCATCGCCTATTCGCGGGACGAAAACGAAGCGGACGCGAAGCGGATGGCCGCCATGTTGCGCGCGCTCGACGAGCTTCCCATCCCCACGATCGCCCGCGTGAACGGGGCATCCCTGGGGGGCGGGATGGGGCTTCTCGCGTGCTGCGACATCGTGGTCGCGGTGGATACGGCTCAGTTCGGCTTCACGGAGGCGCGGCTCGGGATCGCTCCCGCGGTGATCTCGGCGTTCGTGCTCCCGAAGATCGGGGCGTCCGCCGCGCGCCGCTATTTTCTCACCGCCGAGACCTTCGACGCCGACGAGGCGAAGGCGATCGGTCTGGTGCACGAGGTGGTCCCGGAGGAGGAGCTGGACGCCACGGTCGACCGGTTCGTCGCCGCGCTGGGGGGCAACGGCCCGCGCGCCGTGTCGGCGGCGAAGGGGCTCATCCGCGAAGCGCTCGCGCGGTCCCGCAAGGACGCGCTCGAGAATGCGGTGCGCGCGATCGCCCTGCTGCGCGCGTCGCCGGAAGGGCAGGAAGGGCTCGGCGCCTTTCTGGAAAAGCGGCCACCTTCCTGGAAACGATGAGTTCCGCGCGGGCGGACCTCGCCACCGGCCGGAGCGACGGCGCAGCGGGCCGGGGTGCCAAGGACCTCGCGGCCGGCTGGGAAGCGCCCGTGTTCCGGAAGGTCCTGGTCGCGAACCGCGGCGAGATCGCGGTGCGCGTCTGCCGCACCCTCCGCGCGATGGGGATTCCCTCCGTCACGGTCCATTCCGACGCGGACCGCGGCGCGCCTCACGCGCGCGCCGGGGACGAATCGGTCGCGATCGGCCCCGCGCCCCCGGCGCAAAGCTACCTCAACGCGGCCGCGATCCTCGACGCCGCGCGGCGCGCGGGGGCGGACGCGATCCATCCGGGCTACGGCTTTCTCTCCGAGAGCGCCGCGTTCGCGGCGGAATGCCGCGCCGCCGGGCTCGTATTCATCGGCCCGTCGCCCGAAAGCATGGCGCGCCTCGGCGACAAGGCCGCCGCGCGCCGGACCGCCCGTGAGTGCGCGGTTCCGCTGGTCCCCGGAGCCGAGGAGATCGATTCAGCCGAACGCGCGCTGGTCGAGGCGGACCGCGTGGGCTTCCCCGTGATCCTCAAAGCCTCGGGCGGGGGAGGCGGTCGCGGCATGCGGCTCGTCTCCACTCCGGAGGCGATGGCCCCAGCGTTCGAGGCGGCTCGCAGAGAGGCGAAATCGGCGTTCGGGGACGAACGACTCCTTCTCGAGAAATACATCCATCCGGCGCGTCACATCGAGATCCAGATCCTCGCAGACGCGCGGGAGGCGGTGGCACTTGGCGAGCGCGAGTGCAGCCTGCAGCGGCGCCACCAGAAGGTGATCGAGGAGTCCCCTTCGGTCGCCGTGGCGTCCGGAGTCCGTTCGGACATGGAGCGTGCCGCCGTGTCGCTCGCCGCCGCGGCAGGGTACGCGGGCGCCATGACGGTCGAGTTTCTGATGGGGCAGGACGGAAGATTCTACTTCCTGGAGGTGAACACGCGCTTGCAAGTGGAGCACACGGTGACCGAGATGAGGAGCGGGCTCGACCTCGTGCGCGCGCAGATCCTGATCGCGGCGGGCAGGTCCCTCGCGGAGGCATTGGGCGCCCAGCGCCCGCGGGCAGAAGGGCCGGGTGCCTCACCCGCGCCCCCCCTGCGCGGACACGCGATCGAGGCGCGGCTCTGCGCGGAGGATCCCTATCACGGCTATCTCCCGCAAACCGGAACGATCCTCGCGCTCTCGTGGCCGGAAGAGGACGGGTTGCGGGTCGACTCCGGCATTGCGGACGGACAGACGCTCCATCCCCACTACGACTCGCTTCTCGCCAAGGTCGTGGCGTTCGGAGGGGACCGCGAGGAAGCGAGGTCAAAGCTCGTGCGCGGCCTCCGGGGGACGGCGCTCCTCGGCGTCGTCACGAATCAATCCTTTCTGATCGATCTGCTCGAGGACCCCGCATTTCAGCGGGGAGAGACGTTCACGCACACGGTCGAGTCGCGCGAATGGCGGGAGCCCGCAGGGATCCCGGACGCGGCGCTCGCGGCGGTCGTAGCGCTCTCCGCGGCACCCCGGGCGGCGGCCGGCGGAGAAGAGGAAACCGATCGGTACTCTCCCTGGCAGCGTCTCGGAAACTGGGGCCGCGCGTGAACCGCCGAATCTCCCTTCGCCACGGCGGTGAATTGATCTCGATTTCCTACGAGCGGAAGGGCGAGCGGTTCGCGCTGGATCTGGGAGGCCGACGCTTCGAGGCGGACGTGACCCGAGACGGCTTCTGGTTCACGGTCCATTCCGGAGGCCTGGCGACGCGCTGCGCGGTGGCGCGCGGCCGGCGAGGGTTCTGGGTTTCCTGCGAGGGCAGAACGATACTCCTCGAGGACGACCGCCCCGAGGCTGCGGCGAAAGGAAAGCCTTCGGCCAATGAGCTTCGCGCTCCCATGACGGGCCGCGTCGTCCACGTGGCGGCCGAGAAGGGTGCTGTGGTTCGGGAGGGGGACCTCCTCGTCACGATCGAAGCGATGAAGATGGAGTTCCGCCTGGTCGCGCCCGAGGACGGCGTCGTCGCCGAGGTGCGCTGTAGTACCGGAGAGCGTGTCGAGCTGGGCGATCTGCTCGTCGTCCTGGAGCCGCGCGCGTGAGGGTCCGGCTCACGGAAGTAAGCCCGAGGGACGGGCTCCAGAACGAACCGAAGACCATCCCGATCGACCTCAAGGTCGCCTTCGTGGACGCGCTCTCCGAAGCGGGATTCGAGGAGATCGAGGTCAGCTCGTTCGTCTCGCCGAAACGGATCCCCCAGCTCGCCGACGCCGAGCAGGTGTTCGCGCGCATACGGCGCCGCGAATCCACGATCTACTCGGCGCTGGTGCCGAACGAGCGCGGTCTCGAACGGGCGGTCCGCGCGAGGGCGGGGAAGGTCGCGGTGTTCACGGCCGCCTCGGAGACGTTCAACCGCAAGAACGTGAACGCCTCGATCCAGGAGTCGATCGCCCGCTTCAAGCCCGTCGTGGAGGGCGCCCGCCGCGATTCGATCCCCGTGCGCGGGTACGTCTCCACGGCGTTCTGGTGCCCCTACGAAGGAAAGATCGCTCCAGAGGCGGTCGTCGAAGTCGTGAGGCGGCTCACCGAACTCGGGATCGACGAGATTTCGATCGGCGACACCATCGGCAAGGCGGTCCCGCGCGAGGTGATGGAGCTTCTCGACCGCCTCCTCGACCACGTCGACCAGGACCGGATCGCGATGCATTTCCACGACACATACGGCACCGCGGTCGCGAACGTCCTCGCTTCCTACGAGCGGGGCATCGCCGCCTTCGACGCCTCGGCCGGGGGAGTCGGCGGTTGTCCCTTCGCTCCGGGGGCCGCGGGAAACGTGGCGACCGAGGACGTGATCTGGGCGCTCACGCGGAGCGGTGCGAAGCTCTCTCCCGACCTCGACCGGGTGCGCGCCGCCTCGGACCTTCTCGAGGCAGCGCTTGGGACGCCGCTGCGTTCGCGCGTTCGGGAGGCGCTCTCCGGGGGGAAATCACCCCTTCGTTGAGGGCCTGCGCTCGAGGCTCCACTGGAGGAGCGCTGGCGTGACGAGGGTGGTCAGGATCACCATGATGACCGTGGCGGAATAGAGCTCCGGCGTGATGATGGGGCGCCCGCCGATCGAAAGCGTCGCGCCCACGTTCGCGAAGATGAGCCCCACCTCTCCGCGCGGCACCATCCCGAGCCCGATCGCCAGGCGGTTCGTTCCGCGCTCGAGTACGCCCAGCGAGCAGACCTGCTTTCCCACCCACGCAGCGACCGTAAGGACCAGGGCCAGCGCCACGATCCGCCCGTCGGCGAACGAGTTGAGCTCGACCCGGAATCCGGTGAGCACGAAGAAGACGGGTACGAGAAACGTCGAGATGGGGTGGAGCAGCGATTCGATGTTCGACTCGCGGCTCTCCTCGAAGTCCTTGAACTTGTCGGTCTCGAGGATGAGGCCCGCCGCGAAGGCCCCCACGATGGGAGAGAGACCCGCCAGGGTTCCGAGATACGCGAGCACGAAGCAGAAGATGAGCCCCGTCGTGAGGAGCATCCCCCGGACCCTCAAACGCGAGGCAATCTTCAAGAGCTTCGGCGTGAGCCAGAGCCCGAGCACGATGGAAGCGAGCAGGAAACCGAGCGCCTTCACCGAAATCCAGGCGATTTCCAGCGCTGAGAGAGAGGCGCTTCCCTGGTCTGCCGCCGTGATGATTCCGGTGAGCGCGGCGAGGATCACGAGCCCCAGCACGTCGTCCAATACGGCCGCTCCGAGGATGATCCTCGCCTCGATGGTCTGCGTGCGATTCAGATCGCGGAACACGCGCGCGGTGATTCCGACGCTCGTCGCGGTGAGGACGGCGCCGAGGAAGACGTGGACGAGCGTGGAGTGCTCGGGCAGGAGCCAGGCGCCGGCGGCCCATCCGAGCGCCATGGGCGTGACGACGCCCAGGGTGGCGACGAGCGCCGAGGAGCCGCCGACCTGCAACATCTGCTTCACCGTCGACTGCAGCCCCACCTCGAAAAGAAGCACGATCACGCCCAGGCCCGCGAGGATCGCGAGCACGGGATCGGTCCTGATCGGATCGAGGCCGTGGATGCCGAAGAGGGTGAGGTTGCCGAGGAGAATGCCGGCCACGATCTCCCCGAGTACCGCCGGCTGCTTTGCCTTGAGCGCGATCCAGCCCGCGAGTTTCGCGGCGCCGAGCAGGATCGCGAGCCGGAGCAGGAGGGGCGCTACCGGATCGTGCATGGCGGGCCAGGATACCCGGATCGGAATCGATCTGGTAGGCTGGAGCGCGATCAGTCAAAGGGAATCGCCCGGCGCCCTCATCCCCTGCGGCGGGCTCGTCCGGTCCAGCAGGAAGGAGTCCAAATGCGGCAGTTTCCTCGTCTTCGATGGTTGGGTTCTTCGTGCGCCGTCCTCTCCGTCATCGCCTCGCTCGCCCTTGCGCCAAGTGCCCGCGCGGCGGGTACTTCGCCCGCTCCGCCGCCGAAGCAGGTTCCCCCTCCCGAGATGCCTTCATCCCTCGGCAAGCCAGCGGATTCCACGGTCGTTCCGGGCCGCGCCGACGCCGAGAAGACCTACGCCAAGGGGTGGGAGCTGGCCGAGGAGGCCAAGAAGGAGCTCGCCGCGGGCAAGTCCGATTCCGCGAAGAAGCGATTCGGCAAGGCGCTCAAGAAATTCAACGAGGCCACCGAGTTCGACCCTTCGTATTACCAGGCGTGGAACATGGTGGGCTACTGCTCCCGGAAGTCGGGAGATCTCAAGCGCGCGTTCGAGGCGTACCTGAAATGTCTCTCGATCGAGCCGGAATACGCGGAGGCCCACGAGTACCTGGGCGAGGCCTACCTCATGAAGGGCGATACAGCGAGCGCGAAGGAACAACTCGCGTGGCTCCGCTCCCGCAAGTCGGAAGAGGCGGAGGAGCTGGCGGAGAAGATCGAAGCCTACGAGAAGGGGGGCGCCACCGCGGTCGATAAGGCCTCGGCCGCGGCGGAGAAGGGCGAGGAGAAGGACAAGGAAACGAAGTAGACACCCCTCACGGAAACCATCGCCCCGAAATATTCAGGGGCCGGTCCTCCACGGACCGGCCCCTTCGTGTTGCGTCGGACGCTGGGTTCGAGCGCC
>DASXQO010000200.1:0-14227 GCA_036507115.1 Candidatus Eiseniibacteriota bacterium
GCTCGGGCGAGGCGGAGCGCCTCGGGCTCCGTCCCAAGCCCGACGTGGCGCGCGCAATCCTGTTCCGGGTCGCGCGCGCGCTGGAAACCGCGGTCGCCCGGTGAGCGATCCTCGGGAGGAAGTCGCGAAGCTGGCGCGAGATGAACTCGCTGCACTTGCGCGAGAGGCACGCGTACTGCTGGAGCGCGAGCGCGCGCGGGGACGTACCCACATCATGTTGGCGGACCAGGCGATGAAACCTCCGGGCGCTGGTCCTCGCCCGCGCGATGAAACAGCGCGGGCTGCGGAGGCGCCCTTCGGTTCATCGCCTGGTCCGGTCACCGCGGCGCGCACGGCCTCCGCGGCGACGCCTCGGGGGCCCAACACCCTCGCACTTCCCGGATTCGAAGCGTTGGTTCCCGCGGCGCCGACGCGTTGCGCGGAGCCGGCGCGTTCCGCGGAGCCCACGCTTTCCGCCCGCGAAGACCTTCCCGACGACCTGGGGACTCTCGCGCGGATGGTCGCCGAATGCCGCAAGTGCGGCCTCTGCGAGACGCGCACGAACACGGTCTTCGCCGACGGGAGCGTCCGGGCGAAGCTCGTCTTCATCGGCGAGGCGCCGGGCCGGGACGAAGATCTGAGAGGGCTCCCCTTCGTGGGGCGCGCGGGGCAGCTTCTCGACAAGATGATCGCCGCGATCAACCTGAGGCGCGACGAGGTCTACATCTGCAACGTGCTCAAGTGCCGCCCTCCGGAGAACCGCACGCCCATGCAGGAGGAGGTGGAGCAGTGCCTCCCCTACCTCGAGCAGCAGCTCGCGCTCGTCCGGCCCTCGCTCATCTGCGCGCTCGGGCTCTCCGCCGTCCAGGCGCTCTTGAAGACGAAATCCTCGATGGCATCCCTCCGGGGACGCACGTTCGAATACCGGGGCATTCCGCTCATCCCGACGTATCACCCCGCGGCGCTCCTCCGCAACCCGGCTTTGAAACGCGAAGCCTGGGAGGACCTGCAGCGTGTGCGGGACACATTGAAGGCCCGCGCGGCGGGCTGAGGAGCATCGGATGGAACAGGCCGCAGAACGGATCGCGGAACCCCGCCGGCCCTTCGAGAAGGACGAGAGCGTCGAGTCAGGAAGGATCCCGCCTCAGTCGCTCGATGCGGAGCGGTCGGTGCTGGGAGCCATGCTCCTCTCGCGCGACGCGATCGCCTCCGCCATCCAGCACCTCGACGAGCGCGCGTTCTACCGCGAGACGCACCGGAAGATCTGGCGCTCGATGGTGAGCCTTTTCGACCGGAACGAGGCGGTCGACCTGGTCACGCTGGTCGAGGAGCTGAAGACCCGGAAGGACTTCGAAGCCATCGGGGGGGCCACCTACCTCACGAGCCTGGACCAGTTCGTCGCGACCGCGGCGAACGTCGACCACTACTGCAAGATCGTGAACGAGAAGGCGACCCTGCGGCGCTTGATCGACGTCGGGACCGAGATCGTCGGAGAGTGCTACGACCAGAGAAAGGAGCCCGCGTCGCTCCTCGACCGCGCCGAGCAGGCGATCTTCGCGATCTCCGACGACCGGCTCCGGACCGGGTTCCATCCGATGCGCCAGCTCGTGCTCCAGGGCTATTCCGCGATCGAGGAATACAGGACGCGCAAGGTGCACGTCACGGGCGTGCCTTCGGGCTTCTACGACCTCGACGAGATGACCGCGGGATTCCAGAAATCGGACTTCGTGGTCATCGCCGGCCGGCCCTCGATGGGGAAGACGAGCTTCGCGATGAACATCGCGGAGAACGTCGCGGTCCACCTGAAGCCGGCCGAGCGGCAGGCGATCGCCGTCTTCAGCCTGGAAATGTCCAAGGAATCGCTCGTGCAGCGGCTCATGTGCGCGCTCGCGCGCGTGGACATCCACAAGATCCGCCGCGGCTACGCGAGCAACGAGGAATACAAGAAGCTCCAGAACGCGGCGGCGCAGCTCCACGAAGCGCCGATCTACATCGACGACACCGCCGCGATGGGCATCCTCGAGATGAGGGCGAAGGCGAGGCGGCTGGTCTCCGAGGTGCCGCTCGGGATGATCATCATCGACTATTTGCAATTGATCCGCGGGCCCGAGTCGTCGGAGAACCGCCAGCAGGAGATCTCGGCGATCTCCCGCTCCTTGAAGGCGCTCGCGAAGGAACTTCGCGTCCCGGTGATCGCGCTCTCCCAGCTTTCGCGCGCGGTCGAGACGCGCGGCGGTGCGAGGCGCCCGGTGCTCTCCGACCTCCGCGAGTCGGGCGCGATCGAGCAGGACGCCGACGTGGTGCTCTTCGTGTACCGCCCCGAGGTCTACGAGACCGATCCGGAGAAGAAGGACGGAAAGGCGGAAATCATCATCGCCAAGCAGCGGAACGGCCCGACCGGGAGCATCGACCTCGCCTTCCTGAGCGAGTGCACCCGGTTCGAGTCGCTGCGGTCCGTACCGGAGCCGAAGTTCTAGCGCCCGCGTGAACGAGACAGGTGTCGAGCGGCTCGCCGACCGGATGCCCTTCCGCTTGATCCTGAACGGGCTCCGGGACACGGGCGAGGTGATCTTCCTCCTCGGCGACGTGCTCCGCGAACTCCCGCAGGGGCTCCGGAAAGTCCCCCTCGTTGTCCAACAAATGGTGGCGATCGGCATCGGCTCGATGCCGTTGACGATTATCGTGGCGCTATTTACGGGCGCGGTCGCGGCGGTGCAAGCAAGTTATCAGTTCCGCGACTATGTGCCGATGATTTACCTGGGCACTGTGATCGGGAAGTCGGTCGTGATCGAGCTGGGCCCGGTCCTGACCGCGCTCGTGGTGGGAGGGCGCGTGGGCGCCTCGATCGCGGCGGAGCTGGGGACCATGCGCGTGACTGAGCAGGTCGACGCGATGGAGACGATGGGGATCAGCCCGACGCGCTACCTCGTCGTGCCGCGGGTTGTGGCGGCGACCCTCATGCTCCCCGTGCTCACGATCTTCGCCGACGTGGTCGCGATCTTCGGAGGGTATCTGGTCGCGGTGCTCACGCTCGACGTGAGCGGGCACACGTTCACGAGCGGACTCAAGCTCTATTTCCACCTGCGCGACGTCTTTTCGGGGCTGATCAAGGCGGTGTTCTTCGGAGCCATCATCTCGACGATGGGCTGCTACTACGGGCTCCGGAGCGAGGGGGGCGCCGAGGGTGTGGGGGTCGCGACGACGCACGCGGTCGTGGCGTCGTGCCTGTTGATCCTGATCGTGGATTACCTGCTCGCGTCGTTCCTGTTCCGGGTGCTCTTTGCCTGAGCCTTCGATCGTCATCGAATCCGTGTACAAGCGCCTCGGGGCGAAGCAGGTGCTCCGCGGCGTGGACCTGAGCGTCGCGCCGGGTGAATCGGTGGTGATCATCGGCCGGAGCGGCACCGGCAAATCGGTGCTCCTGAAGCATGTCGTGGGACTGATCGTCCCGGACGCGGGAACCGTGCGCGTGGATGCCGTCGAGGTCCCGGCGCTCGGAGTCGCGGACCTGCTCGAGCTGCGAAAGCAGATGGGGATGCTCTTTCAGGGAGGGGCCTTGTTCGATTCGCTCACGGTGGCAGAGAACGTGGGATTGCCGCTTCGGGAGCACACCGACATCGCCGAGCCGCAGGTGGAGCTGGTGGTCCACGAGAAGCTCCACCTCGTCGGCCTCGAAGGGGTGGATTCCATGCGGCCCTCCAGCTTGAGCGGAGGCATGAAGAAGCGCGCCGCCCTGGCCCGGGCGCTCGCCTTGAATCCCAAGATCATGCTCTACGACGAGCCGACGACGGGACTCGACCCCATCACGGCGGATCTCATCAACCGGCTCATCCGGCGATTGCAAGAGAGGCTCGGGATCACGTCGATTGCGGTGACGCACGACATGCGGAGCGCCTATCATATCGCCGACCGGATCGCGATGCTCCACGAGGGCCGCATCCACGCGATCGGGACTCCGGCGGAGATCCAGGCAACCGCCGATCCTGCCGTGCGGCAATTCATCGAGGGGAGCGCCGAAGGGCCGCTCCTCCCCACGTAGAGGATCCGGGATGAACCATACGTCGCGCCGGGCCGCGATCCAGGTCGGAATCACGGGGCTCGTCGCCCTCGCCCTCCTCCTGATCGGCATCGCCTGGATCAAGGACTACCGCCTCGGGCAGAAGAACCGGCTCCTTACCGCCCAGTTCGAGGAAGTGGGCAACCTCTCCGAAGGGGACCCGGTCTCGGTCCGCGGCGTCAAGAAGGGCGCGGTGCGCGAGGTGCAGCTCCTGGACCAGGGGGTGCGCGTCGCGTTCGACCTCGAGCGCGACGTACTGCTCCACCCGGACGCCATGATCCGCATCGCGAACATCGGATTCATGGGCGAGAAATTCCTCGCGCTCGATCCGGGCACGGCCCCGGGCCGGTTCGACACTTCGAAGCCCCTCCCCGGCCGCTTCCAGTCGGGCGTCCCCGAGGTGATCTCGGGCGCCGGGGATCTCATCACGCAGGCGACGGAACTTTCGTCGCGCCTCAACGAATTCCTGGACGCCGTCGACCCGGCCACCATGGAGCGCGCCTCGAAGAATCTGGAGAAAATGTCCGCCACCCTCTCCTCGACGGTGGAGAGGAATCAGGGCGATCTGCGTCAAGCGGTCCTCGACTTCAAGGACGCGGCGCATCAGATCAAGACGATCGCCTCCACCAATTCCGAACAGGTCGGGACCTCGATCCGCGATTTCGGCACGGCCTCGCGGCGGCTCAGCGACCTGTCCGAGAAGCTGACCGTGACGGCGGAGTCGCTCCAGCGCGTGGTCGGGCGGCTCGACAACCGTCAGGGTTCCCTGGGGAAGGCGATCGCGGATTCCACGCTCTACGACGAGCTCCGGGAGACCCTTCGCAACACGAACGACCTGGTGAGAGACATCAAGAAGAATCCGAAGCGTTACATCAAGCTCGGCATTTTCTAGCGGGCGACGCCCCGAAGATCCGCTCGGGAGATCACGCATGGCCAGGAAAGCATCTTCATCCGCCGCGCTCCGCACCGTCTTCCACTGCTCCGCCTGCGGCAACGAGAGCCCGAAATGGTTCGGGCGGTGTCCGCATTGCAGCGAGTGGAACACGGCCGTGGAGGCGTCCGCGGGCGCGTCGGCGCCCTCCGCGGGCCGCGCGTACGGTTCCGGCACCGGCTCCGAGCCCACGAGGCTCGAGGACCTGCCGGCCACGGGGGAGGATCGGCATCGATCCGGCATCGGCGAGCTGGACCGGGTGCTCGGCGGCGGGCTCGTCCCCGGTTCCCTCGTCCTGATCGGAGGCGATCCGGGGATCGGCAAGTCGACGCTCGCCCTCCAGCTCGCCGGCGCGCTGGGCGGCCCCGGGCGCGCGGTGCTCTACGTGTCGGGTGAAGAATCGCCCCGGCAGACCAAGATGCGGGCCGAGCGGATCGCGCTCCGCGGCGGGCCGGAGCATCTCTGGCTTCACTCCGAGATCGACCTGGACGCGATCGTGGCCGAGGTCGACCGGATGAGTCCCGCGCTTCTCGTCATCGACTCGATCCAGACACTCCACATCCCCGCCGTGAACGCGGCGCCCGGCAGCGTCACCCAGGTCCGGGAATGCGGCTTGAGGCTGCTGCGCCTCGCCAAGGAACGCTCCCTGCCGGTGCTCTTGATCGGGCACGTCACCAAAGACGGCTCCGTGGCGGGTCCCCGCACGCTCGAGCACATGGTGGACGTCGTGCTCTACCTGGAAGGGGACGCGCACCACGAATACCGGATCCTGAGCGCCGCCAAGAACCGCTTCGGGTCCACGAACGAGATCGGTGTGTTCGAGATGCGCGGCGACGGGCTCGCCGAGGTGAAGAACCCGTCGGAGCGGCTGCTGCGGGACCGCGGGCGTTCGGTGCCGGGCTCGGTGGTGGTCGCGTCGATCGAAGGATCGCGCCCGCTCCTCGTCGAGCTGCAGGCGCTCGTCGCGCCGACCCACTTCGCCAACCCGCAGCGGGTCGCGCGGGGAGTGGATCCGCGCCGGCTCGCGGTGGTGATCGCCGTGCTCGAAAAGCGCGCCGGGCTCTCGCTCGCGGGATCCGACGTGTTCGTCAACGTGGCGGGGGGAATCCGCCTCGAGGAGCCCGCGGCCGATCTCGGATTGGCGCTCGCGCTCGCGTCGAGCTTCCGCGACCTTCCGCTCGCCCCCGACCTGGTTGCCGTGGGAGAGGTCGGGCTGGGTGGCGAGCTTCGTCCCGTGCCTCAGATCGAACGCCGCCTCGAAGAGGCGATGCGGCTCGGATTTCGCTCCGCCGTGATTCCCGAGCGGCAGGCGCACCCGTCCGCCGGCGCGGGCGCGAAGGGAACGTCCGCGATCGCGCTTCTTGCGGTCTCGACCCTGCGCGATGCGATCGACCAGTGTCTGGCCGCGCCGTCCGCGCCCTCGCGGGGCTGATCGGTGGATCTGGCGGTCATCCTTGCCGGCGCCGGCGAGGGACGCCGCATGGGCGCGCTCGGTCCGAAACTTCTCGTTCCGATCGGCGGCCGTCCGGCGCTCGAACGCGTGCTCGATTCCTTCCTCGAGGTCGAATCGGTCGGTGAGATCGTGGCGGTGATTCCGGTAGCGCTGCTCGACGCGGCGGAACCGACGCTCCGCTCGCGGCCGAACCCGCGCGCCGTGCGGCTCTCGGTCACGCCGGGAGGCGCCACGCGCCAGGACTCGGTCCGGATGGGGATCGAAGCGCTCATCCGCTCCCTGCCGTACGTGGCGGTGCACGATGTCGCACGCGCGCTCGTGACGCCCGAGCTGATCGAGCGCGTGCTCCGGGCCGCGCGCGCGACCGGCGCCGCCATTCCGGCGTGCCCCGTGCGGGACAGCGTGAAGGAGGTAGCCATGGGCCGCGTGGTGCGATCGGTCGATCGCGAGCGTCTCGAGGCGGCACAGACGCCCCAGATCTTCGCGCGTGATATACTCGCGCGCGCTCACGCGGCCGCCGAAGCGGAACACGCGGCCGCGACCGACGACGCGATGCTCGTCGAACGAATCGGATGCGAAATCGCGGTGGTCCCCGGCGAACCGTCGAACCTCAAGCTCACCGAGCCGGGCGACCTCGCCGTGCTCGAAGCCTGGCTCAAGGCGCGGTCGCGGGCGGAGGGATGATGGGTGGATTTCGTGTCGGAATCGGATACGACATCCACCGGCTCGAGCGTGGACTTCCGCTCGTTCTGGGGGGTGTTTCCCTCGCGCATGAGCACGGACCGAAGGCCCACTCCGACGGTGACGCGCTCGCGCACGCCATCGGAGACGCCCTCCTGGGCGCCATGGCGCTCGGCGACCTGGGCGCCCATTTTCCAGACACCGATCCGCAATTCCGCGGGATGTCGAGCCTCGTGCTCCTCGAGAGGATCCGCGGATTGCTGCAAGACCTCGGCGCGCGGGTGGTGAACGTGGACTCCACGTTGATCGTGCAACGACCCCGGGTCGGCCCGCACGCAGGCGAGATGAGAGAGCGGCTCGCCCGCGCGCTGGCGGTGGACCCGGACCAAGTCTCGGTGAAGGCGACGACGAACGAAGGGCTGGGGGCCCTGGGCCGCGAAGAAGGAATCGCGGCGATGGCCGTGGCGCTCGTGGAGGTGGACGCGCGATGAGGATCGCTGTGCTGATGGGAGGGACGAGCCCGGAGCGGGAGATCTCGATCCGCACGGGGGCGGGGGTGAGCCGGGCGCTCCTGAAGCTCGGGCACGAAGTCGTACTTCTCGACACCGGGACGGGGAAGCTCCTCCAGGCGGGAGAGCTCCATTCCGCGCTCGCGAGCCCGGCCGGCGCCTCGGCGCTCGCGCCCACGGCGCTTCCGGCGGGCGCCACGAACGTCGGGATCGAGCCCTTCGTCCGCGGAGTGCCGCGCGACGCCGAACTGGTGTTCGTCGCGCTCCACGGCGGGGACGGCGAGAACGGAACGCTCCAGGCGCTCCTCGATCTCGCGGGCGTGCCGTACACCGGCTCCGGCGTGCTCGCTTCCGCGCTCGCGATGGACAAGGCGATCTCGAAGAGGATCTTCGTGCACGAAGCGATTCCGACGCCGGATTGGGTGGAGCGCTGGGCCCCGGAGGATCCGGCGCAGCCCTGGAATCCGGAGCTGGACGATGAGGACATCGAGCGCCTGGGCGGGTTCCCGGTGATCGTGAAACCGAACGACCAGGGATCGACCGTGGGCATCACCGTGGTGACCGCGCGCGAAGCGCTTCGCCCGGCGCTTCTCACGGCGCGGCGCTACGGCCGGCTCGCGCTCGTGGAGCGCTACATTCCCGGCCGGGAGGTCACCGTCTCGGTGCTCGACGACCAGGCGCTCCCCGTCGTCGAGATCATCCCGGAAGGGGGCTTCTACGATTACGAGCACAAGTACACCTCGGGCGCGAGCCGCTACGAGGTCCCGGCGAAACTTCCGCCCGAGACGAGCGAGCGGCTCCTGAGCCTGGGGCTCCGGGCTTGCCGCGCGCTTCGCACACGCGGCGTGGCGCGGGTCGATTTCCGCCTGAACGAGGACCTGACGCCCTGGTGCCTCGAGGTGAACACCGTGCCCGGCCTCACCGAGACGAGCCTCGTCCCGAAAGCCGCCGCGGCCGCCGGCATGAACTACGAAGACCTCGTGCGCGCCATCGTGGATTCCACCCCCATCAAGGCGGCGCGATGAAGATGTTCCCCCTCGGCGGACCCGCCACCGACCTCGCGTCGGCCCTGATCCGGGTCGGACTCATCGTCCTCTCGGCGTTTCTCATGTCGCGGATCGCCCGGATCCTGGTCGGGCGGATCGAGCGAGCGATCCGCTCGGGCACCCAGGGGTTCGCGATCGAGCGCGAGAAGCGCGCGAAGACGCTTGGAAAGATGCTCCGCAGCGCGAGCTGGCTCGTGATCGTGATCATCACCTTGCTCATGACGATGCGCGAGCTGGGATTCGACGTCACGCCCGCCCTCGCGGCCGCGGGAGGGTTCGGGATCGCGGCCGGGCTGGGAGCGCAGACCCTGGTCCGCGACTGGCTCGGGGGGATCCTCATCATCACGGACAACCAGTTCGCCGTGGGGGACGTCGTCCGCGCGGCGGGGGTCGCCGGCAAGGTCGAAGTGCTCTCCCTCCATCATACCGAGCTCCGCGACGGGGACGGCGCGCTCCATTTCGTCCCGAACGGCGAGATCAAGGTCGTCACGAACCTCTCGCGGAGCTGGTCGCAGCCGACCGTCCGCATCCCGATCGACATCGGCGAGGACCCCAAGCGGGTTCTTGCCGTTCTCCGCGACACGCTGCTACGGTTCGCGGAAGACCCGTCGGTCCGGCCGCACCTCGAAGGGGAACCCCGGCTGCTGGGCATCGAGGATGTCTACGCGGGGTACTTCACGGTGCTCCTGCAAGTGAAGACCAACCCCGGCCAGCGGCTCGAGATGATGCGCGAGCTCCGCATCGCGGCCCTTCATCGCTTGCGCGAGGAAGGGATCTCGGTCCGCCCCGCCGCGGGGACTCCGGGACCGGTACCGTGAGCCTTCGCGTCTACGACACGAGGCGGCGCAAGAAGGTTCCCTTCGAGCCGGTCCAGCCGAAGCGCGCGGGCATGTACGTCTGCGGCATGACCGTCCAGGACAAGCCCCACGTCGGACACATGCGCTACGCGGTCGCGGGGGACGTGATCCGCCGGTACCTCGAATCGAAGGGGTACGACGTGACGTACATCACCAACTTCACCGACATCGACGACCGCATCATCGACCGGGCGAATCAGGAGGGCATCCCCTTCGAGAAGGTTTCCGAGCGGAACATGGAGGCGTTTCTCACCTACGCGGATCTCTTGAACATCAAGCGGGCGACGCACTATCCACGCGCCACCGAGCACATTCCGGAAATCGTGGACCTGATCCGGCGCTTGATCGACAAGAAGCACGCCTACACCGCGGGGGCGGACGTCTACTTCGACGTCCGGAGCTATCCGCGATACGGCGAGCTCTCGCGGCGCAAGCTCGACGATCTCCGAGCCGGGGTGCGGATCGAGGTGGGGGAGGCGAAGCGCGATCCGCTCGACTTCACGCTCTGGAAGGGGGCGAAGCCCGGAGAGCCGTCGTGGCCGAGCCCGTGGGGACCGGGGCGTCCCGGGTGGCACATCGAGTGCTCCGCCATGGCGATGAAGTATCTCGGGGACACGTTCGATTTCCACGGAGGCGGGCAGGACCTCGTCTTCCCGCACCACGAGAACGAGATCGCGCAATCGGAGGCGGCGACCGGGCGACCGTTCGCGCGCTACTGGATCGAGAACGGCCTCGTACTCTTACGTGGCGCGAAGATGTCGAAATCGGATCAGCACTTCTTCCTCGTCGAGGACGTGGCGCGCAAGGTGGATCCGGAAGTCATCCGCTTCTACCTCCAATCCACCCACTACCGCAGCCCGATCGAGTGGAACGAGGACCGGCTGCGTGAAGCCGGGATCGCGTACGCGCGTCTGCGCGCGGCGCTCGAGACAGGGGAGAAAGCGGGCGCGGCCGAAGCGCCCGAAGTCTCGAAGCCCAAGGGTCTGCTCGCCGAAGCGCGGAAGACGGTGGAGCGATTCGAGGAGTCGATGGAGGACGATTTCAACTCGGCCAAGGCGCAGGGCCATCTCTTCGACCTCGCGAAATCGATCAACCGGGTGGCGGAGTCGAACGGCGCTTCGGGGGACGAGCGGGCTGTCCTGGCGGAGGCGACACGCACGCTCCGCGGGCTCGGGGAGACGCTGGGGCTCTTCTGGAACGCCAAGGGACGGGAAGAGGCGGTCCCGGAGGATGTGCAAGCCCTTGTGAGGCATAGGGATGAAGCCCGCCTCCAGAAGCAGTGGCAAAGGGCCGATGAGCTTAGGGATCGGATTCAGACCCTGGGCTATGTCCTCGAGGACCAGAAGGGGGGGACACGCGCCCGGCGAAAACCCTAGCCCTCAAGAGGTTGAACCAAGCCCGTCGATGCGCCTTCTCCAGCGGCCGCGCACGCTCAAAGACGAACTTCAGATCCTCTTCCTCACCGTGGGAAGCGCGTTCCTCGTTCTCGCCACCGTCCTCCTCTACCAGAACGGCCAGGCCTCCCTGAGACGCCAGCTCATCGCGAGCGCGTCCTCGGCCGCCGAGACGGCATCGGCGCTCATCGGTCTCGAGGATCACCGCTCCGTCCGATCCCCGGCGGACTTCAGCTCGCGTCCCTTCCGAAACATCGTGCAGAACCTGGGCGCCCTGCGCCGGGCGAATCCGGAAATCGTCCACCTCTTCACGATCGCCCCCATCGGGGAGCTCGGCAGCTGGGGGGTCGTCGTGGACATGGGGGGATCGGCGCCCTTCCGCGAGGAGAAGAACCTGGTCCGCGGTCGGATGCCCATCGGCTCGCCTCCTCCCGCGAGCCTGCCCGCGTCGCTCATCCGCGCGGGGATGACCAGCACGACCGCCGATATCCTGGATCTCACGAATTCCCGCGCGCGCGCGGTGGCCGTGGCGCCGATCGTCGCGCCGCGCGGCGGCGCGGTCGGGCTCGTCGTCGTGGAGCTGACCGCGGCCGGTCTGATCGCGGAAGTGAGGCTGCTCTGGTACGTCTCGATCGGGATCTTTCTGGTCGGGCTCGTCGTGAGCGTGGTCGCCTCGAACATGGCCTCGCGCTGGGTGACGCGTCCGATCGAAGAGCTTCTCCGGGCCGTAGACGAAATCTCGAGGGGGAATCTGAGGGCGCGCGTCGTGGGCAAGAGCCGGAACGAGCTCGGCGCGCTGGGCAACGCCTTCAACCTGATGGCGAAGAATCTGGAATCCTCCCAGGCGAAGAATGACGAGCAGCAGAATCTCCTGCGCGAGCTGCACCGCACGGGATCCCAGGTGGCGGCGACCCTCGAGCTGCCGCGGATGCTCGAGACCGCCTCGCGCGGGATCCGCGCGATCTGCGGCGGGGAGGAAGCGTTCGCGGGGGCGATGGGTCCCCGGGACAAGTCGGTCCGCATCTGGACCCGGTCCGGGCCGGGGACGCTCGACCTCGAGGGATGGGATACGCCGGTCACGCTGCTCGAGGAAGTGCTCGGCGGGGAGACGCGCCTTCTCGCGCGGAAGGAATTCGCGGCGGCGGGATTGTCCATGCTGCTCGACCGCCCGGGGGACTACGCGCTCGCCGCGCCCCTGCGCGTGAGCGACCAGACGCTCGGCGTCCTGGTCGCGCTCGGGAGCCGCCCGCAATTCCATCCGGAGGGCATTTCGCTCGCGACGCTCTTCGCGCGGCAGGTTTCGGCCGCGGTCGGAAACGCCCGCGTCTTCGAGCAGGTCCGAGCCGTGGACCGGTCGAAGAGCGAATTCCTCTCGATCGCCTCGCACGAGGTGCGCACGCCTCTGACGGTGATGAAGAGCTCGCTCGACATCCTCGTGTCGAGCCCCAAGTTCGAATACACCGCCGACCAGCGCCAGCTCATCGCGTTCTGCCAGGAGTCGGTGGAGCGGCTCATCCGCCTCGTGAAGGACATCCTCGACGTCTCGAAGATCGAGGCGGGCGTTCTTTCGATCCAGTTCCAGCCGACCTCGCTCAACGACCTGATCGAGAAGTGTCTCTTTTGGGTGCCCCAGCTTCCGGGAGGCCAGGGAATCGAAGTCGAGGCCCGGCTCCCGAGCGAGCCCGCGATGGTTCTGGCGGATCCGCAGCGGATCATGCAGGTGCTCGAGAATCTGATCTCGAACGCGATCAAGTTCTCGAAACCCGGCGGCAAGGTGACGATCGAGCTGCGCGAGCACGACAAGGACTACGAGGTGGTTGTCGCCGATCAGGGGAAGGGAATCGCGCCCGAAGATCTCGGGCGCATCTTCGGGAAGTTCTTCCAGGTCGCCGACTCGGCGACACGCGAACAGGGCGGCACCGGGCTCGGTCTCGCGATCTGCAAGGGAATCGTCGAGGCGCACCACGGGAAGATTTGGGCGGAGAGCGCGCTCGGCGACGGGAGCCGCTTCCACTTCTCGCTCGCCCGCGTGCTGGATGCGCCGATCGGCGATCGCGCGGTCGGCGAGATCCAGGTCGACTCGCTCCTCTCCGCGCTCCGCACCGCGTCGGCGCGGGCGTCCCGCATCGGCTAGCGCATCGGGCGGGTACCGCTCGACCGCGCTCCTGGTAGTGCCTCTGAGGCACTACGTGCTCGCCTCCCTCAGTTGACGCGTTCAGGTCGTCCACGTACACTGCGCCCGGCGAGCCCGCCCGCGCTCGCGGGACACTGGTGGACCGCAGAAAGCTGGCGTAGCTCAATTGGTAGAGCATCTCATTTGTAATGAGGCGGTTGGGGGTTCGAGTCCCTTCGCCAGCTCCAGTTTTTCATCGCCAAGGGTTGCACGCCGGAGGGGTTCCCGAGCGGTCAAAGGGAGCAGACTGTAAATCTGCCGGCTTAGCCTTCGAAGGTTCGAATCCTTCCCCCTCCACACCCATAGGAAGCAGAACGCGAACGTAATAGAGTAGAGAATGACGCGCGGCGCGAAATCCGGTGCCAAGCGACCTCTTTGGAATTCGAGCGGGAATAGCTCAGTGGCTAGAGCGTCAGCCTTCCAAGCTGAGGGTCGCGGGTTCGAATCCCGTTTCCCGCTCCAGATTCGTCCCATGGCGGTTGTTCACACGTTTCCACACCGGCCAAGTTTCAGCAGTAAAATCAATTAGCGAGTTATCACCCACCGGGCGCCCCGGTTGTTTCGGGATTTTCACCGATTCCCTCGATTTTCCCCCAAATTTCCTATTGACAGGAGGTTTGCCCTCTCGTAGCTTCCTTGATTCGCGACTACCGGCGACCTTTTTCCGAGAGGAGAGGGTCGGGACGGGGTATTTTGTCCTGTTTGAGAAGCTTTCGCTTGCTGTTGGCGCTTGTGGGGCCGGCTCCTTTTTGGTTGGCCCTTGCTCGCATCCGATTTTGCCGCGCGCCGCACCACTGCCCACGTAGCTCAGTCGGTAGAGCATTTGCATGGTAAGCAAAAGGTCAGCGGTTCGATTCCGCTCGTGGGCTCCATTGTCCGCATCGCGAACGGTCGAGTTTCGTAGATAAGTCGGCATCTCGCCCCTCGTGTTCGATGACCGCTAGGCCTGTCTTCTTGTGGAGGGTTTTGTTCAATGGCGAAGCAGAAGTTTGAGCGGACGAAGCCCCATGTGAACGTGGGGACGATCGGCCACGTGGACCATGGGAAGACGACGTTGACGGCTGCGATCACGATGGTGTTGTCGCAGAAGAATCCGAAGATCCAGGTACGGGATTACGGGTCGATCGACAACGCGCCGGAAGAGCGG
>DASXQO010000201.1:0-17029 GCA_036507115.1 Candidatus Eiseniibacteriota bacterium
GTACGTCACCTCGGCCGAGCCGAGCACGAGGACCTCGTTCCGATCCACGTCGTAGACGATCCGCGCGCCGCGGTAGCGGACCCGCTCCTCCTGATTCACGCGGCTCGTGTCCCCTTCGGCGGCCATGAAGTAGGTGCCTTCGGCCCGGCCCACGACCGTGGCCCGGCGCGCCTTCCCGCCGGCGAATTCCACGATGATGCTGTCGCCGCTCGAGATGTTCCTTCCTCCCTGGGCGCTGTCGGCGCTGCCCGGCCAGTAGAGACTCTTGGCGCGGCCCACGATGACCGCGCGACGGGTGGCCTCGTCGGGGTTGAACAAGGTCACCGTGTCTCCGGCCGCCTCGGTCCGTTCCCCGCGGCCGCGTTCGACCTTCGCCTCGTAACGGACCTTGGCGTGGGGACGCACCTGGACCGACTCGACCTTGTGCTGCGCGAAGCGGATCTCCAGCGTGTCGCCCTGAACCTCTCCCTCGTCATCCCACGCGCGCGGAGTTCCGACGAGCAGCGCCCTGTTTTCGGACCCGTAGAACTCTCCGCGGTCCCCCGTGGCCCGCAACTTGTCGCGTTCCACGAGGACATCGCCCAGCGCGAAGACCGCACGCTTCGCGTTGTCGAATTCCATCGTGAGTCCCCGGACGCGGGTGGATTTCCCTCCCGATTCCTCGATCGTGAGCGCCGGGCTCTCGGTCGCCCACGCGTAATTCCGCCGCCGGTCGTAGCGCACGCGGCCGGCATGGACCGTCGTGCTCTCCGCGCGATCGACGGCGACCACGTTTCCCAGGGCCAGGACCTCGTCTAAGTTCCGGTCGTAGGTGATCTCGTTCGCGGTCAGGGTCCGCGTGGAGTCCTCCATCCGCGGATTGCCGAGGATCACCGAGCGGTTCTCGCTCCGGTAGAACTGCGCCTCCCGCCCCGTGATGCGCGCCGTGCCTTCCTCGATCCGGACATTGCCGCGGAGAACGGCCAGACGCTTCTTGCGATCGTAGGAGGCTTGGTTTCCCCACATCCGGGTCTTTCCGTCCACGATCTTCACATTCCCCATCACCTCGACCTGTTCCCGCTGGCGGTACACGCGGGCGGAATCCCCGGTCACGGTGGTGGTGCCGTGCTCGACGGTGACCTTGATGGCGGTGTAGACGTCGTCGTTCGTGTTCGCGGATCCGCTGAGCCGATCCGCGCGCAAGTGGTAGGTCTCGTCGGCCCGTGCCGGGCCGGGCCCTGCCTGGGCACCGGCGGGCCGGGCCGGAGCGGCGAGGAGTGCCAGGGCCAGGAGAGCGATGGGGCCGGCGAGCCGACCGTCAAATCGCATCGGGAACCGGTACCTCGAGGTGCGGCAAGGCTTCGGCGAGGAGAAAGAAGGACCCGGCGACGACGACCACGCCCCCCGCACCCCTGGCCCAGGACAGGGCCAAGTCGAGCGCTTCGGGAATGGAGGGGATCGCGTCACAGGAAAGGTGGCCGCTCGGGGCTGCCTCACGGAGCGAGGCGGCCGACGTGGCGCGTTCTCCCTCGAACTCGGTCAAATAGAAGCGGGTCGCGACCGATCCCAATCGCCTCAGGAATTCCGCGTGCGCCTTGTCCTGCGACAGCGCCACCACGAAGGCGACGGGCCGCCCGGGGAAAAGAGCACCGACCGTCTCCGCGAGCGCTCCCGCGCCCTCCGTGTTGTGGGCGACGTCGACGAGCACCGGGGGGTCGTGGCGCACGAGCTCGGCCCGCGCCGGCCACCGCGCGCCGGCGATCCCGCGCTGAATGGCGACCGCGATCTCCCGGGGCGGCCTTCCCTCGAGGCATTTTTCGGCCGCGAGCGCCGCGAGCGCCGCGTTCCGGGCCTGATGCTTCCCCAAGAGTTTCGTTCGGAGCCTCCCTGAGAAGGAGGATGTTTCGAGCTGAAACTCGGTTCCATCCAGGCTCAGACCGCGTGTCCTGTACCGCGCCGAGGCGCCGAGCCAGCTCACGGTGGCGCCGCGCTCCGAAGCGGCGCACGCGATCGCCGACCGCGCTTCCCGGCCCCGGACCCCACAGACGACCGTCCCGCCCGGCTTGACGATGCCCGCCTTCTCGGTGGCGATCCGCCCGAGCGTGCTCCCGAGGATCTCGCGGTGGTCGCTGCTGATCGTCGTGATGACCGCGACGCGCGGGATCAGGATGTTCGTTGCGTCGAGGCGTCCTCCCAGACCGACCTCCACCACCGCGACATCGAGACCCGAGGCGGCGAAGGTATCGAAACCGAGCGCGGTGGCCGCCTCGAAGAAGGAAGGGTGGAGCGCTTCGAACCGCGGCCACCAGCGCTCGAGCAGGGTCTCGAGCGTCTCGTCTTCGATCTCGCGCCCCTGGACCCGGATCCGCTCGTGGAATCGCAGGAGGTGGGGCGAAGTGTAGAGACCCGTCTTGAGCCCGGCAGCGCGGAGAATGGAATCCAGGAGCGCCGCGGTCGATCCCTTGCCGTTCGTCCCCGCGACCAGCACCGACTGAAACGCGCGGTCCGGCCGTCCCGCCGTTTCGAGCAGGCGCTCGATGCCCTCGAGCCCCGGGCGCATGCCGCTGCGCTCGAAGCGGTACATGGCGTCGAGGCGCCCTGTGAGTGTGGCGCTCGCGGGCGCCTTCATTCGCGGATGGGTATCTCTCGATCGGCGGGGAACGCGGCCGAGCCACCGGGCGCCGGTTCGGAGGATTCGCCCGGGGCGTCGCCGGGAGCTTCGGCAGGCCGCTCATCGGCCTTTGCGCCCGGCGCGCCGTTCGGACCCGGCGTCCCGGCAGGAGCGAACGGCTCGAGCGGTGCGGCGACCGGCGCTTCCGCCGGAGCCGTCGGCGCGGGAGCGGGCGGCGGAGCCTGTGCGATCGGGCCCCCCACCGCGCGGAACCGGGCCAGCGTCTCCCCCGCGCGCCGGCGCGGCTTCTGCGGCAACTGCGCCGCGGCCGCGAAGAATTGCAGCAGCCACGAGAGGGTTTTCCGCAGCTCGTTTCGATGCACGATGCGATCGATCATTCCCTTGGACAACAAGAACTCGGACCGCTGGAAACCCTCGGGAAGCTCCTGGTTGATCGTCTGCTTGATCACCCGCGGTCCCGCGAATCCGATCAGCGCCCGCGGCTCCGCCAGGATCACGTCTCCGACCGAAGCGAAGCTAGCCGTGACGCCGCCGGTCGTCGGATGCGTCATGACCGAAACGTAGGGAACGCCGGCGTCGCTGAGCCTTGCCAGGAGCGCGTTCGTCTTGGCCATCTGCATCAGGGAAAGAATGCCCTCGAACATCCTCGCGCCGCCCGAAGAGGAAATGAGCACGAGGGGATGCCGGGTCTCGAGCGCGAGCAGGATGCCCCGTGCGATCCGCTCCCCGGCCGCCGAGGCCATGCTCCCTCCGAGGAAGGAGAAGTCCATCACGCCGATTACGAACGGGCGACCCTCGATCTTCCCTTCCCCCATGAGGATCGCTTCGCTCAAGCCGGTCTCTTCCCGCGCCTTCTTCAGGCGGTCGGCGTAGCGCTTGGTGTCGCGGAATTTGAGCGGATCGGTCGAGACGACTTCGGAGAAGCGCTCCACGAACGAGCCTTCATCGAGCAGGATCTTGATGTAGGTCCGCGCCGAAATCCGGAAATGGTAGGTGCACTTGGAGCAGGTCCAGAGGTTTCGCTCGAGTTCCTTGTGGTAGAGGATCTCGCCGCATTCCTCGCACTTCGTCCAGAGACCGTCCGGCAGCTCCCGTTTCCGCTGCGGCGTCTTGAGCCCTTCTTTTGACTTCTTGAGCCAGCTCATACGCTCGGATCCTCCGGGAGGACGCGATACATGACGATAGCATCCTCCACGGGGCTCCGGTAGTAGTTCTTTCGCATGGCGATGTCGATGAAGTTATTCTTGTAATAGAAGTTACGTGCCGCGTGGTTCGATGCTCGGACCTCGAGGGTCACGCGCTTGACCCCCGCCTCGTCGGCGTCGCGCATCAGCTGGTCCAGAAGAAGCTGGGCGATCCCGTGGCGCCGCTCGTCCGGGTGAACCGCGAGATTCCCGATGTGGGCCTCGTCGGGAATGAGGACCGCGAAGAGGTACCCGATCAGGTTCCGGCGCCGCAGGGCACCCCGGGCGTAGCCCCGCGTATCGACGTCGAGCTCCGATTCGAACATCCCGCGCGTCCAGGGATCGCTGAAGGAGGCGCGCTCGATCGAAACGATCTGATCCAGGTGCTCGCCCGCGAGAGGCGCGATGCGCACCGAGTCGTTGTCGGTCATGACGAAGGCCTGCGCGCGTTCGGGGCTCGCCCGTAGGCAGGTGCGGCGAGGGCAGGATCCTCCTCGTGGCCGGCGAGCAGATTTCGATCCCCCAGCTCCGCGACGGCCGCGGCGGTCGGAGGGAGAGGGTGCGGGCGTTCCTGGATTCGGCTGCGCGGAGGCTCGGGGTCGAGCAGGACGAACCCCGCCTCCTCGAGCGAGGCGATGAGCTCGGGCTTCAAGTCCGGCCCCGCGATTGCGATCGCGGGCGTTCCGGCCGCCGCGGGGAGTCCTGCCGCCGCCGGGAACCGCGCCGCCGAGGGCGGCTCGGCCGCCGCGAACCGCGCCGCCGCCTCCCGGAGCGTTCCGGCGAGATCCTTTTCGGGAACGCGCTCCGGGCCCCAGAGGAGCGCCGGTTCGGGGCCGCCCCGCCAGAGCGAGGCCTGCGCTTCGCCGCGTTCCCCCTGTAATACGGCAGCGATCCACGCGCCGGCGTCGCGGTGGCGGTAGGCGTTCGCCTCGTGCGCCGAGACGAGCGTCAGTTTCGCGGGGGATCCGAAGCAGACGCCCTTCGCCCAGGCGAGCCCGATCCTGAGCCCCGTGAAGGAACCGGGTCCGCTCGAGACGGCGATCCCCGTGAGGTCGCGCCAGCTCCGATTCCGTTTCCCGAGAATCCGTTCGGCCGCGCGCGAGAGCCGGCTCGAGTGCTCGCCCGGTGGAAGCGTCTCCCATGCCGAAGCCGGCCCATCCTCGGCCAGCGCGATCGAGCCGAAGCGGCCGGCGGTGTCGATACCCAGGATGACGCGCGCCGCTTTCGTCACGCCGAGTCCAGCGCGCCTTCCTGGACGAGGCTCCGCCAACGGTCCCCCCGCGCCTCGATCCGGAGCTCCCGGGCGTCCGGGCCGGCGTAGCGGAGCGTGAGGTTCAGCCGCTCGGGTGGAAGCCGGTCCGGAGCCTTGTCGGCCCATTCCACGACCACGATCGCGTCGCGCTCCGCGAGATCCTCGATTCCCAGCGTGTCCCACTCCTCCGGCCGCTCCAGGCGGTAGAGATCCGCGTGGACGATGGAAGGCGCCCCGCCGTAGACCTCCACCCGCACGTAGGTGGGACTGCGGCTCCTCATCCCGGGATGGATCCCTTCGACGATCCCGGACACGAGCGTGGTCTTGCCCGCGCCCAGATCCCCCGAAAGCGCCACCCAGTCCCCGGGTGCTAAGTGCCGCCCGAGGCGTCTGCCGAACGAATGCGTTTCCCCCGCCCCGCGCAGGAGCGAACTCCGCTGGATTTCCAAGGGATCAGCCCCGGGGCGTCAGGGTGGCCGTGGGCAGGATCATCTCCTCGAGGGAAATGCCCCCATGCTGGAAGCTCCCACGGTACTTGTTTTCGTATTCGTGGAACTTCGTCGGATAGACGAAATAGAAGTCTTCCTTCGCGATGATGTAGCTCTTGCTCATCCCGTCCGCGGGGAGCCGGAACCGGTTCGGATCCTTCACCTGAACGGCGAACTTCGGATCGCAGGCCAGATTCGTCCCGAACTTGAAGCGGAGGTTCGTGGAGGTTTCCCGGTTCCCGTACACGAGCGCCGAGCGCCGGCTCAGGATCGCGCCGTGATCGGTCGTGAGGATCACGGTGCAATCCTGCTTCGACATCCATTTCAGCGCGTCGAAGAGCGAGGAGTGGAGGAACCAGGAACGCATCACCGAACGAAACGCCGATTCGTCGGGGGCGAGCTCGCGCAGGAGGTCCGATTCGGAACGCCCGTGCGTGAGCATGTCGAGGAAATTGAATACCAGCGCGACGAGCGGGATGTTCTGGAAGGTCACGACGTTCCGCCGCACGTTGTTCGCCTCTTCGGCGTTGTAGATCTTGATGTACTTGGCGGGCGAGGCGAGCTCGATCGAAAGTTTCTTCAGATTCAGGTCGAGCAGCTGGCGCTCGTAGCGGTTTTTGCTCCGCTCGTCTCCGGGCCCTTCGTTCCAGAATTCCGGATGCCGGCGCTGGAGCTCGTCCGGGTAGAGGCCCGAGAAGATCGCGTTCCGCGAATACGGGGTCGCGGTGGGCAGGATCGACACGTGGTAATCGACCGCGATGTCGAAGAACTCGCGCAGCAAAGGCTCGACGGTGAGCCATTGGTCGAGCCGCATGCAATCCACGAGGATGAAATAGACGCGGCGCTTCTCGCGGAGAAGAGGCGCAACCCAGCGCTCCACCACGCCGACGGAGAGCGGGGGCGCCTCGCTCCCCGCGACCCACGAGGCGTAGTTCGCCTCCACGTACTGCCCGAACTCGACGTTCAGCTCCCGCCTCTGATCCTGGTGCGCCTGCTGGAGCCCCTCGTCCTCGACCCGGTCCAGCTCGACGTCCCATTGCGCGCTCCGCGCGTAGAGCTCGACCCACCCCCGCCAATCCAGCCCGCTGGCCGATTCCGCGCGGAGCCTGGCCAGTTCCGCGACGTAATCGCGCGCGCGCCGGCCGTCTTGCAACCGGTCCGATTCCAATAATCGTTTCAGCGCGAGGAAGATCTGGGTCGGGCGCACAGGCTTGATCAGGTAGTCGTCGATCCGCCTCCCGATCGCATCGTCCATGAGCGACTCCGCCTCGTTCTTGGTGACGAGCACCACCGGGACGGAAGGATCGCGTTCCTTGATCGCTTCGAGGGTCGCGAGGCCGCCGAGCCCCGGCATCGACTCGTCGAGTAGTACGACATCGAACTTCTCCCGCGCGGCGCACGCGACGGCGTCGTTGCCGTTCGACACGGACGTGACCCGATAGCCCTTGGATTCCAGAAGCAGAATGTGGGGCTTCAGGAGCTCGATTTCGTCGTCGGCCCAGAGAATCTTTCTGTCTTGGGCGGCCATGGTTCTCGGCTCGGGAATTATGCGGAACCGGCGTTCGGGGAAGGAGCCACGGGCAACGCCACGGCGACGGTGGTCCCGCGGCCTGGCACGGATTCCACGATGGAAATTCTGCCCCGATGATACTCGCGCACCACGCGCCTCGCAAGCGTGAGCCCCAGCCCCCACCCGCGCCGCTTCGTGGTGAAGCCGGGCGTGAACGCGTGCCGGCGCTCCGCGGGGGACATGCCGCGGCCGTTGTCCTTGACGAGAATCTCGACTTCGCGCCGCTCACGGCGCCAGATCAGGGAGACCTTGATCTCGCCGTGCGGCTTGTCGCCGGCGTCGATCGCGTTCCGGATGAGATTCTCGACCACCCACTCGATCAGCTCCTCGTGGAACGCCACGCGGGGGATGGGCTCGTAGCGTTCCACGATTTCGATCTCCCGCCCCAGATGCGGTAGCCGGTGGCGGAAATAACCCACCACGCCGGAGACCACCTCGGTGAGATCGCCTTCCTTGAGCAGCGGAACGGAGCCCACCTGGCTGAATCGGGACGCGATCTTGTTGAGCCGCTCGAGATCCAGATCGATCTCGGCGGCGATCGCCTCGATCCGTTCCGGGGCCGCCTCGCCGCTCGACGCCGCCTCGCGCAGATGCGCGGACCACCCGAGGAGCGACGAGAGCGGGGTCCCGAGCTGGTGCGCGGTTTCCTTGGCGAGGGCAGCCCAGAGCGAGCGCTGCTCTCCGGCCATGATCGTCCGGAACCCCACGAATCCGAACACGAGGAGAACCAGGATCACGCCGAACTCGAAGTAGGGTACCCAGCGGAGACGCGCGACGAGCGGCGGCTCCCCGTAATGCACGTACGCGAGAACCTCGGGACTTCCGAGCCGCTCCACGGGGATCGGCGCGTGCCGGCGGTCCAGCTCAACCACCTTCTCCTGGATCCGCCTCACGAGCGGCGGCACAATCTTGGTCTCGAAGGCCCGCTGGAGCACGGTGTCGGGCACGGCCGCGGGCGGGATGCCGATGTGTTTCCACGCGCGGGGAATGCCTTTGGTGTCCGTGAGGATGATCGGGAAATTGATGCTGCCCACGACTTCGCGAAAGATGGGGACCAGGGCCGGATCCTCGGCGGCCCGAAACGTCGAGACCGCGAAGAAGCGCGCCAGCACGGTGCAGAGGTTCTGCGTTTCGTTGTTGAGGCGGGCGATCAGGTAATTGGAGTGGAGCACGAGCGCCGCCATGAGTGCGACGGTCGCGAGGAAAAGATACAGCTTGTAGGAGAGCGGCCGGAGCCTTCGCGGCCGGGTACCACGCGATCCGGGCATCGAGGCTTCAGAGGGGCCCGATCTCTCGATCGCCGTCCCAGTAGGGGAGGAGCGCCTCGGGCAGACGCACCGTCCCGCGTTCGGTCTGGTGGTACTCGAGGAGCGTGGCGTACGTGCGCGGGAGCGCCAGCCCCGAAGCGTTCAGCGTATGCACGTACTCGGCCTTCGCCCCCGGCTCCGGGCGGAACCGGATTCCCGCGCGGCGGGCCTGGAAGTCCTCGAAGTTGGTGCAGGAGGAGACCTCGAGCCAGCGGCCTTCGCCGGGAGCCCAGGTTTCCAGGTCGTAGCACTTGGCCCCGGCGAAGCTCAGATCCCCCGCCGCGAGGAGCGCCACACGATGCGGCAGCTCGAGCGCGTCGAGCACCGCCACCGCGTCGCCGAGGAGCGCCTCATGCTCGTCATAGGAGGTCTCCGGCCGGACGAATTTGACCAGCTCGACCTTGTCGAACTGGTGGACGCGGATCATCCCGCGCGTCTCGCGCCCGTAGGAGCCCGCCTCCCTCCGGTAGCTCGCGCAATAGCCGACGTGATAGAGGGGAAGCTTCGACCCGTCCAGGATCTCCTCGCGGTAGATGTTGGTGATCGGCACCTCGGCGGTGGGGTTCAGGAAGAGGTCATCTTCCGCCAGATGGTACATGTCCGCCTCGAGCTTCGGGAGCTGCCCGGTGCCGAAGAGACACTCGCGCCGCACGAGATGCGGCACCCACACCTCCGCGTAGCCCCGGCGGACGGCCGAATCGATCATGAACCGGATGAGCGCGCGCTCGAGCCGGGCCCCCCGGCCCGTGAAGAGCAGGAAGCCCGCCCCCGCGATCTTCCCGGCGCGTTCGAAATCGAGAAGCCCCAGCGATTCCGCGAGCTCCCAGTGAGGCTTGGGCGTGAACCCGAATTCGCGGATCGCCCCCGCCTCGCGCACGATCACGTTTCCCGAAGCGTCGTCGGCCCGAGGAACGGACGGATGCGGGACGTTGGGGATCCAGGCGAGAGCCTTCTCCAGCTCCGATTCGAGATCCGCGATGCGCGCGTCGAGCGCCTTGATCTTCTCCCCCACCCGCTTCATGGCGGCCACCTTGTCGGCCGCGTCTTTTCCCGCCTTCTTGAGGCGGCCGATCTCCTCGGAGACGTCGTTCCGCTCGTGCTTCAGGGTCTCGGCCTCGACCAGGAGCTCGCGCCGCTCTTCGTCCATGACGAGAACCCGGTCCAGGTCCGCCTGCGTTTTCTTGAGCGTGATCGCTTCCCGCACGCGATCGGTCTCGGTGCGGATGCGTTTGAGATCGAGCATGACCGTCTAGTGGGAGCTTTCCGTCGGGTCGAGGAGGGCGCGGGCCCCGTCGAGCAGGAGACGGCGGGCGAGCCGGGCCCCGATCTGTTCTTCATCCCCCGCCCTCCCTTCTTCTTCGTCGCGGTAGACCTTGAGGCCTTCCCGGTCGGCGATGACCCCCTCGAGCCTCAGGTAACTCCCGTCGAGCTTGGCGAGCGCGCCGATCGGGACGGAGGGATCCGACGTGATCTCGCGCTGGAACGCGCGTTCCGCCTCGACTTCCACGCGGGCGACCGGGTCGTCGAGGTGCTTCACTGCCTTGAGCAGCTCCTTGGAAGTCTTCGCGACCTGGATGCCGAGCGCCCCCTGGCCCGGGGCCGGCACGACCACTTCGGTCGTGAAGACCTCGGTGACGCGGTCCTGGTACCCCAGGTGCTCGACCGCCGCCGCGGAGACCACGAGGCCGTCCACCTCCCCCATCTCGAGCTTGCGCATGCGCTCCTCGAGGCTTCCGGAAAAGTCCATGATGCTGAGATCGTCCCGGTAGTGGAGGAGCTGCGCGCGCCGGATCGGCGTGTGCGCGCTGATCGCGGATCCTTCCGGAAGCTCGTCCACGATGGTCCCGTCCCGCGCGATCAACACGTCGAAGGGAGTGAAGCGCTCCGTGACCGCCGCCAGCACGATCCCGGCAGGCGAATCGGGTGCCAAGTCCTTCATGTTCTGGACGGCGATGTCGACTTCTCCCTGGGCCAGCGCCTGCTCGAGGGCCTCCCCCGGCCATCGGGCGGAGGCGCCGCGCGCGCGCGCGGATCCATCCCCGATGGGAACGAGCGAGCAGGTCGCGGATCCCACGTGCAGCCGCAGAAGCTCGGCGACCTGCTCGCCGAGGATTCGTCCCAGGCGGTTGTCGCGAACTCCGATCTTGATCTTGGTCTTGCTCATGGGACGCCGACGCTAGCACACGGCGGCGGGAAGGGTCAACGCGGGCGGGGCGGATCAGGCCTCGCGCAGCGCCTCGACGATGACGCGGCGTCCGGAGAGATCGTGCGGGGCGTCCGCGGTCACGCCGTGATGCCCCGCTCCTCCCGCACTTCGCGCACCGCCGCGACCATCGCGGCGAGCTTTTTCTTTGCTTCCTCCACGGTGCGCGTCTTCAGGCCGCAATCGGGATCGATGTACATCTGCTCCGGTTTCAGAAGCTCGAGCCCGCGGAGGATGCCCTGTTTGATCTCCTCCTTGGTTTCGATCCGGTGCGAATGCACGTCGAGCACGCCGTAACCGATCTCCTTCGTGAAGCGGTGCTGGCGGAACCGGTCCAGGAGATCGTAGCGGCTGTTCGCCAGCTCGAGATCGATCATGTCCACGGGCAGATCGAGGAGCGCGGGATAGATCACGTCGAAGTCGCCGTAGCAGATGTGGGTGATGGTCTTCGCCTTGACGCCTTCCACGGCGCGCCCCAGGGCGCGGACCGCGAGCTTCAGCTCCTCCGGGCGCACCGAGATCGCGGGCTCGTCCACCTGTATGAACTTCGCGCCCGCCTCAGCCAGCGCGATCGCCTCCTCGCGGACCGCCTCGGCCAGGTCCATGGCGAGCGCCTCACGCGACGGGTAGTGCTCGTTGAAGGACCAGTCCATCATCGTGTACGGCCCGGTCAGCATGCCCTTCACCGGCTTTTGGGTCTGGCTCTGCGCGAATTTCCACCAGTCCACGGTCCAGGCCTCGGTACGGCGGACGGGACCCGCGGCGACCGGCTTCCGGTAATAGCGATTTCCGTAGGAGCGGACGGGGTTCGAGATCTGGAAGCCGTCCATCCGCTCGGCGAAGTAGGTCGTCATGTCGCCGCGGTAGAGCTCGCCGTCGACCAGGATGTCGAGCCCGATCTCCTCCTGCGAGCGGATCACCTCGATCGTGGCGTCGCGCTCGAGCTCCCGGAGCTTCTCCGCGGAGATCTCCCCGCGGGCGAACTGGTTCCGCGCCTTCTCCAAGTGCGGGGGCTTGGGGAAGCTTCCGACAGTCGTGGTCCAAAGCCCACGCGGCATGATCATCCTCCGTTCGCTGAGGCGAGGCGCGCGGCCTCGGTGAGACGCGCGACTTTCATCGCCGCGCGGTCGACGGGCAAGTATTCGAGGCTTGCGGTCGTGCAGAGCTGCCAGCCGAGATCGGGCCGCATCGAGCGCGCCCGCCGGACCTCCTCGGCGACCCGGCCGACGTCCTCGAGCTTGGTGTTCCGCGCGTCGACGAGCCCGAGCGCGACCGCGCGTCCCTTGGGCACCTCGGGAATGAGGTCCCACGACTCGGGCGCTTCCACGAGATCGAGGCCGAGAACGCTCCACCCGAGATCGCGGACCGCGCCGAACACCGCGGCGGGAGAGCGGAACGGGACGTGGAGCACGGTCTTCGCCTTCCTCCCGCGAAAGACCGGTTCCAGCGCAGCCGCCGCGAGCGGCGCGTCCTCCACCCGCGCGCGGCCGAGCCATGGCTCCTCGAAATGGATCCACTTGGCACCGCCGTCCTCGAGCGCCTTCGCCTCCCGGGCCAGCGCTTCGCCCACGGCGGAAACCGCCTCGCGTGGATCCTTGTAGTGGCGGTCCTTCGAAAAACGATAGAGGGAGTAGGGACCGGGGAGCACCGCCTTGAGCGGCCGGTGCGCCATCGCCTGCGCGGCGCGGAACTCCTCGACCGTGACGGGCCGAGTCCAGGAGACCGCGCCCGTGATCTCGGGCTGGCGGTAGTAGGTGTTGGTGTCGAGGTAGCGGATCAGGCCGGCGATCTCGAATCCCCCGATGCCGCGCGCCACGTAGGTCTGCTCGTCGTCCCAGGCCACCTGGCCGTCCACGGGAATGTCCACGCCCGCGGACTCTTGCAATGCGACGATGCGGCGCGTCGTCTCGCGGGCGGCCTCCGCGAGGTCCTTCTCGGTCGCCTTGCCCTGATCCATCCGGTTCCGGACCACCCTCACGTTGGGCGCGCCGGGTTCGAGCGGGAGCTTCGGAAAACTTCCGGAGAGCGTTGTTTCGATTTTCATGCGCAGACCTCGCACGGACAGACCCGTCTGAGATATTCGAAGCTGTAGATTCCGGTGGTGTGGCCGTCGCTGAACGAAAAATGGAGCGCGTAGTTTCCGACGGTGCGCGCGGCCGACAGCGCGACGTCGGGCGCTACGTGTTCTTCCGTCACGAGCCTCTGCCCGCTGGTCTCGCTCACGCACTGGGCACAGGGGCAGCGCCCTCTCAGGTAGCGAGCGCCGAAGGTGCTCGTGTGCCCGTCGAGCCATCGGATCACGATGCCCTCGCCGCCTTTCTTCCTGATTTCCGCGGGTGTCGTCCCTTGTTCGGTGAGGGGCTGCACGCTACTCCTCGACGATCGTGAGGGGAATGCTCCGGAACGCCTGGATGCTGATCTGCTGGGCGAGTTTCCCGGTGATCTCCGCGAAGGCGCGCGCCGAGGAGGAGTCCGGCTCGGCGAGCACGACCGGCGTTCCGGTGTCGCTGTGTTTCCGGATCGCCGAGTCGAGCGGGATCTCGCCCAGGAACGGGACCCCGAGCGACTCCGCCGCGTGCGTGGCGCCTCCGTGGCCGAAGATTTCGTCCCGGCCTCCGCAGTGCGGGCAGAGGTAATAGCTCATGTTCTCGACGATGCCCAGGATCGGGACTTTGGTCTGCTGGAACATCCGGAGCGTCTTCATCGAGATCTGGAGCCCGACGTCTTGCGGGGTCGAGACGATCACCGCCCCCGTCACGGGAACCGTCTGCACGAGGGTGAGGTGCACGTCCCCCGTACCCGGCGGAAGATCCACGACGAGATAATCGAGCTCCCCCCAGTTCACGCCGAGCAGGCTCTGCTGGAGCGCCTTGTGCGCCATCGGGCCGCGCCAGATGAGCGGCATCTCGCCGCTCAGGTAGCCCATCGACATGAGCTTGACCCCGTGGGCCTCCACCGGCTGGATGACCTGGTCCTTGATTTCCGGCTCCCCCGAGGAGCGCATCATGATGGGGATGCTCGGACCGTAGATGTCGGCATCGAGGAGCCCGACCGTAGCACCGCTGCGCGCGAGCGATACCGCGAGGTTCGCGGCCACGGTGGATTTGCCGACGCCCCCCTTCCCGCTTCCGACAGCGATGATGTTCTTCACGCCGCGGATGCGGCTCGTTTCCGGGGTCGCCGGGCGCCGCACCTCGGCGGTCATGTTCACGCGCACGTCCTTCACCCCAGGCACGCCCGAGAGAACCGCCTGGCGGGACTGCTCCCGCAAGCGCTCCTTCACCGGGCAGGCCGGCGTCGTCAGATTCACGTCGAAGGACACGATGTCGCCTTCGATCTTCATGTTGCGGATGAAGTTGAGGGAGACGATATCCCGGTGAAGGTCGGGATCCATCACCGAACGCAAGGCGTCCAAGACCTTGGACTCCGATATGGCCGTTTCAGTCATCTAAAGCTCCGGTGGGGGTCTGGCCGGCAAGGAGCCGGGTCCTTATCGGGCGCATGATGGTACCAGCGACGGCGGCCGAATCGAAATGAAAATAGGACCTTACCTCCTCTTACGATGCCCACGGCGGAGGTTCGATGCCCATTGGAAGGGAAACCGCCGTGTGCTACCGTAACCTGCTCGCGTTCGGCGTTTTCGCTATCCTGAGCGGCGGAGGCGCCGTGAATCGATGGAGGAGGGCTTCATGCCGGTGAGCAACGATGAGCTGAAAGGTCTCTACTACTACCTAAACCTCGTCCGCACAACCGACGAGCGCTGCCGCCGGCTCTTCAAGCAGGGCCGCTTCCACGGTACCTATTTCAGCGCGGTGGGTCAGGAAGCCACCGTGGTAGGTCCTTGCTACGGCCTGCGGCCGGAGGATACGATCGGCATCCAGCACCGCGAGATGGGCGCGGCGATCACGAAGGGGATGCCGCTCAAGTACATCTTCGCGGAGCTCTTCGCGCGGAAGGACAGCCCGGATCGGGGAAAGTCCCACCCGTGCCACTACGGCTGGAAGCCGCTCGGCATCATCACCCCCGCTTCCACCATCGCGGCCCAGACCGTGATCGCGACCGGCTGCGCCCTCGCGTACAAGATCCAGAAGAAGGACAACGTGGCGGTCTGCTTCGTCGGCGAAGGGGCCACTTCGAACGGAGCGTGGCACGAGGCGGTGAATTTCGCCGGCATCCACAAGCTGAACTGCGTGTTCGCGGTCCAGAACAATCTCTGGGCCGAGTCGGTGCCGGCGGTGCTCGGGGTTCCGGTAGAGGACGTCTCCGAGCGCGCCAAGGCCTACGGCTTCCCCGGGGTCACGATCGACGGCAACGACCTCTTCGCGACGTATGAAACGTCGCAGGAGGCGGTCCGTCGCGCGCGACGCGGCGAAGGCCCGACGCTCATCGAGATGAAGACCTACCGCTGGTACGGCCATTCCGAAATCGATCCCGCGAATTACCGGACTCAGGAAGAGCTCGAGTACTGGAAGAAGCGCGATCCGGTACCACGCTATGAGAAGATTCTGATGGAGCGCGGCGTCATCGACGAGTCCTACAAGCAGGCGACGCTCCAGCGGATCGAGCGGGAGATCGAGGAGGCCATCGAATTCGCGGAAAAGAGTCCTCACCCCGAGCCGCACGAGATTCTGGAGGACGTGTACGCCCCCCTCTCCTAGCAAGGAACGGGGCAAGAGCCCGCGCGAGACGCGGGTCGAAATGGTCGAGCTCGTTCTGCCGAACGACGCGAATACGATGGGAAACGTCCTCGGCGGACGGGTGCTTCACTGGATCGATCTGGCGGCGGCCATCGTGGCGCACCGCCACGCAAGGACTGAAGCGGTGACGGCGTCCATGGACGAGGTTTCGTTCCTGGCCCCGATCCGCGTCGGACAGCTGGCCGTGATCTCGGCCCGCATGACCTATGTCGGGCGGAGCTCGATGGAGATCCGGGTCGACGTGCAAAGCGAGGATTTGATGTCGGGAGAGCGCCGGCAGACGAGCACGGCGTATTTGACCTTCGTCGCGGTCGACGGGAACGGCCGACCCGCGGCCGTACCGCCGCTCCTCTACGAGACGGAGGAGGAGAAGCGCGAGGCACGCGCGGCGGAAGCGCGGCGGGCGGATCGGCTCAAGGCGAAGCCTTCCGGCATGACACCAAGGGAGACACAGCACCGATGAAGATGGATGTGGCGCAATCCGCCCCGGGGGCCATCGCCTCCGATGTGAAGACCATGACCTACATCGAGGCCATCACCGAGGGCCTCATGGAGGAGATGCAGCGCGACGAGCGCATTTTCCTCATCGGCGAGGACATCGCGGCCTACGGCGGAGTGTTCAAGGCGACGAGGGGACTTTACGAAAAATTCGGGCCGATGCGTGTCATCGACAGCCCGATTTCCGAGAACTTCCTGGTCCAGGGTTCCGTGGGGGCCGCGATCGCCGGCCTGATCCCTTCGCCGGAGATCCAGTTCGACGACTTCATCTCGCTCGCGGTCGATGCCATCGTGGAGCATGCCGCCAAGATGCGTTACCGCTCCGGCGGCATGTTCACCTGCCCCATGGTCATCCGTTGCTGCTACGGAGGCGCCGTGGGGGGAGGGCTCTTCCACTCCCAGGCCAACCAGGCCTGGTTCATGCATTGCCCGGGGTTGGTCGTGCTCACGCCCGCGACGCCCTACGACGCGAAGGGCCTCTTGAAGTCGGCGTTCCGCGGCCAGAACCCGGTGCTCTACTACGAGCACAAGCGTCTCTACCGCACGATCAAGGGTCCGGTCCCGACCCACGACTACACCGTGCCGCTCGGCAAGGCGGCCGTGGTGCGCGAAGGAAAACACGTCACGGTGATTTCCTACGCGCTCATGCTGCACCGCTCCCTGGAAGCCGCCGAGAAACTCGCGGCGGAAGGCATCGAGGTCGAAGTCGTGGACCTGCGCACGCTGCTCCCCTACGACAAGGAGACCATCTTGAAGTCGGTGGAGAAGACGGCGCGGGCCGTGGTGGTCTACGAGAGCTCGAAGACGATGGGCGTGGGTGCCGAGATCGGCGCGATGATCGCCGAGGAGGGCTTTTCCTTCCTGGACGCTCCGGTCCGGCGCGTCTCGCCGCCGGACGCGCCCCAGGAACCGTTCGCTCCCACGCTCGCGGAAGCCTATCTCCCCGACGCGAACCGGATCGCTCAGGCGATCCGGGAGACCGTCGCTTACTAGCCCGGTCACCCGGGACCTGAGCCGGAGGAAGGGATGCCCGTCACGATCGTAGTGCCGCAGCTAGGCGAGAGCGTCGTCGAGGGGACGGTCGGCAAGTGGCTCAAGAAGGAAGGCGACGCGATCGCCAAGGACGAGCCGATCGTCGAGATCATCACCGACAAGATCAATATCGAGCTCCCCGCCCCCGCGGCGGGAACGCTCGGAAAGATCACGATCGCGGAAGGCA
>DASXQO010000202.1:0-4828 GCA_036507115.1 Candidatus Eiseniibacteriota bacterium
TCCATGTCGAAGGTGACCGGATTGCTGCCGGAGAAGAGCGTGTCGCCGGTCGTGACCCCCGCGACCGAGCGCGCGTCGCCGTAGGCGAGCCCGAGAAGATACTTCGGGGCGGCACCCACGTAGAGCGCGGTCGAGCCGTTCCGCCTCGGATCGGGGTTCTGCGCCTCGGCTTCAGAAGCCCGGTGCAGCGCCCGAAGGGCGTAGCCGATCTGGAGTGCGATCGCCGCCTGTGCGCGCCCCTCGTCGGTCAGTCCGTAGCGTGTGTTCCCCGTGAACGGGACCGCGTCGCGCAGCGCGTCGCGCAGGTTGTCGCTCAGAAGGAATTCGTTCTTGATGTGGACGAGCGGACCCATGTGAACAAAGCCCTTCCCGAAGCTCTTGCCGAAGCCCCCGATGTGGAAGACGCCCCCTTGCCTCATCGAGTTGTCCGGGATCACGCGCTTCACGTCGGCCAGATCCACTTTCAACGAGTCCTGCGCCACGAAGATCGCGATGTCGCCCGAAACTTCCTCCGGCTGCCAGAGCTTGATCGTGAGCGGGGGATTCAGGATGGTGTTCGCGATCTCGTAGATGTTGAACGTGGAGTCGTCCGAGTCCCACGTCGGGTGATCGGCGATGTACTGGATGAGGCCGAGAGGCAAGGGAATCGAGCTGGTGCCGCCCACGCCCTTCGGGACCGCGCGGAACGCGATGTTCGAGCCGGTATGGTCGCCGACGTCGCTCGTCACGACGCCGCCCATCCCGAGCCGACGCGCGTCCAGCATCTGGCCCTGCGCGGATCCAGCTTGAAGCGCACAGGCGAGAACCAGGACCGCGATAGAAGTTGCCTTCGTCATTGGAGTTATCCCCCGCTTCGATTCAGGCATCGGCCGTCGTGGCCTCCCCCCGGACTCCGGCATTCATCGGCAGCCGCGCGACCGTGCTTGAGTCCGGGCCGGGGCGCCCGTTGAGTCCGGGCCGCGACATCGTGCATCAAGATAATTCCGGCGAGCAGGGCCCCGTTTGACCATCCCGGCCGCCGTGTGATAGCCTTCATTCGCTTGGCATCGCGGAACTTAGACATCCATCGCGACCCCGGCATCCCATCCGCGCACGAGGCTACCCGACCACGATGACCGAAACAGAGCTTCCGAAAATTTACGACCATACCGAGGTGGAACGCCGGTGGTACGACCACTGGGAGAAGCAGGGCTATTTCCGTCCGCGCGACGGAGAGGGACTGCCCTTCGTCACGCTGATCCCGCCTCCGAACGTGACGGGCAGCCTCACGATCGGCCACGCGTTCAACCACACCATCCAAGACGTGCTCACCCGCTGGCAACGCATGACCGGCGTGCCGACGCTGTGGCTCCCGGGCTTCGACCACGCGGGCATCGCGACCCAGAACGTGGTCGAGCGGAAGCTCACCGCGGAAGGGAAGAGCCGCCACGACCTCGGCCGCGAGGCGTTCATGAACGAGGTCTGGAAGTGGAAGGAACACTACCACGCCCGGATCACGGAGCAGATGCGCCGGATCGGAGACTCGGTGGACTGGTCGCGCGAGCGCTTCACCATGGACGAAGGGCTCTCGCGCGCGGTCCGCGAGGTGTTCGTGTGCCTCTACAAGAAGGGGCTCATCTATCGCGGCAACCGAATCATCAACTGGTGTCCGCGCTGTCTCACGGCTCTCTCCGACGAGGAGGTGGAATATCAGGAATTGGACGGGAAGCTCTACCACCTGATGTATCCCATCAAGGGGACGCAGAAGCACATCGTCGTGGCGACCACCCGGCCGGAAACGATGCTGGGGGATGTCGCGGTCGCGGTGCATCCCAAGGACAAGCGGTACACGCCGCTCAAGGGCAAGACGGCCATCCTGCCGTTCCTGCGCCGCGAGATCCCGATCATCTTCGACGATTCGGTGGATCCCAAGTTCGGCACCGGCGCGGTGAAGGTCACTCCGGCGCACGATCCGAACGATTTCGAGCTGGGACAGCGGCACGGTTTGACGCCGATCGTCGTGATGGATCCCTCCGCCGTGATGAACGAAAACGCGGGAGATTTCCGCGGGCTGACCCGCGAGGCGGCGCGCGCCCGGATCGTGGAAGCATTGCAAGACCGCGGGCTCATCGCGCGGATCGAGCCGCACCGACATTCGATCGGGCACTGCCAGCGCTGCGACTCGGTCGTGGAGCCGTATCTTTCACTCCAATGGTTCGTGTCGATGAAGCCTCTCGCGAAGCCCGCGCTCGAGGCGATCGAAAAGGGAGAGCTTGCGATCCTGCCGCGGCGCTGGGAGAAGGTGTATCTCCGGTGGCTCGAGGGCATCCGCGACTGGTGCATCTCGCGCCAGCTCTGGTGGGGGCACCGCATCCCCGTCTGGACGTGCGCGAAGTGCGCGGAAACCATCGTCGAGGTGGAGCCGCCGACGCGCTGCACCAAGTGCGGCGCCACCGACCTGAAGCAGGACGAGGACGTCCTCGACACCTGGTTTTCCTCCTGGCTCTGGCCTTTTTCCACGCTCGGCTGGCCCGAGGACACGGAGGACTTGAAGCGCTTCTACCCGTCGAGCGTCCTGATCACCGGGCCCGACATCATCTTCTTCTGGGTGGCCCGGATGGTGATGGCCGGGTACGAATTCATGGGGAAAGCGCCCTTCCCGGTCGTGTACCTGCACGGCATCGTGCGGGACGCGCAGGGGCGGAAGATGTCCAAGTCGCTGGGGAACTCCGCAGACCCGATCGAGATTTCGGAGAAGTACGGGGCTGATTCGCTCCGCCTCACGCTGCTTCTCCTCTCGCCGCAGGGGTCGGACATCCATTTCTCCGACGAGCGGGTGGATCTCGGGCGTCATTTCGCGAACAAGCTCTGGAACGCGTTCCGGCTCGTGGCGCCGCACCTTCGAGACTACACACCGGACGAGCAGGCCGCGCGGCCGTTCCTGACCGACGCGGACCAGTGGATCCTGAGCATGCTGGGCACGACCGCGCGACAGGTGACCCGAAATCTCAAGGCGTACCGGATCGGCGACGCGGCGAAGGACCTCTACGATTTCACGTGGCGCGAGCTCTGCGACTGGTACCTCGAGATGGCGAAGCCGCGCCTCTATGCGGGACCCGACGCGCCGGGGGCCGAGGCGGTCCGGTTCACGATCCACCGGGTGTTCAGCACGGTGCTCCGGCTCCTGCATCCGTTCATGCCGTACCTCTCCGAGGAGCTGTGGCACGCGCTGCCGGGCACCGAGGGAGACGTCTGCGTGGCGGAGTGGCCCGCGCCCGGGCGCGCCGCGAACAAGGAGACCGAAGCCAAGATCGAACTCCTGAAAGAGATCGTGGGCTCGATCCGGAATCTCCGATCCGAGATGAACATTCCACCGGCGCGGAAAGCCCCGGTTCTGATCCGGGCCACGGGTCCCGAGGCCGAGATCATCCGCGGGCAGGCCGAGCTGATCGCGCTCTTGAGCAAGGCGGAGCCCTTGGAGACGGGATCCTCGGTGAAGAAGCCCGCCGTGGCGGCGTCCACCGTCGTGCGGAGCCACGAGATCTTTCTGCCGCTCGAGGGGTTGATCGACGTGGACACCGAGCGCAAGCGGCTCGAGCGGGAGCTGGACAAGGTCGTGCGCGACTTCGACCAGTCCATGCGCAAGCTCCAGAACGAGGATTTCCTGGGCAAGGCGAAGAAGGACGTCGTGGAACGCGAGCGCACGCGTCTCGAGTCGCTCGGCATGACCAAGGAAAAGCTCGAACGGAATCTGGAGGTGCTGCGATGAGACTCCTGCTGGTCGCCTGCGCGTCCGCGGTCCTTGCAGGCACCGGCTCCGCGGCGCCGCCCAAGCAGCCGGCGCCGCCGACCGCGACGGCCACCGTCGCCGGCAGGGACGTCGCGGTCACCGTGTACAAGGAGAACCTCGGCGTGGTCAAGGATAGACGCCGTTTTACCGTTCCTTCCGGGGTTTCCGACCTTCGATTCACCGAGGTGGCTTCGAACATCGATCCGACGTCGGTGCATCTGCGGCCGGTCGGAAGGGGCGACCTCCAGATTCTCTGGCAGGACTACCGGTACGATCTCGCGAGCACCGACAAGCTTCTCGAAAAATACGTCGACCAGCCGATCGACGTCGCGACCAAGGACGAGCAGGTGAAGCGTGGAACGCTTCTCGCCTTCGATCCGATGTCGCTCGTGGTCCAGGAGCCCGGAGGAAGCGTATTGCTCGTGAACCGCACCGAGGTCCGCCAGGTGGGGCTCCGGGAGCTTCCCAAGGGATTGATCACGCGGCCGACCCTGGTCTGGCGCGTGAGCGCTTCCGGCGCGGGAGAGCGCGACCTCGAAGTCTCGTACATGACGGGCGGGATGGACTGGCACGCGGAGTACGTGGCGGTGCTGGAGGAGAACGGCTCGAGCCTCGAGCTTCAAGGCTGGGCCACGGTCGAGAACCGTTCCGGGGCGACCTACGAGGACGCGAGGCTCAAGCTGATCGCCGGGACGATCCACCGGGCGACGGTTCCGCGGCCGATCCCCTACATGATGGATATGCGAGCCGCAAAGGCGGAGGTCGCCGGTCAGATGGTGGAGCGCGGGTTCGCGGAATACCACCTGTACGAGCTGCCCCAGCGGGCCACGCTCGCCAACAACGAGGTGAAGCAGGTCGGACTGCTGCACGCCACCGGCGTCCGGTCGGTCCGGAAGTTCACGTACGACGGTTCGGTGGACGGAGAGCGGGTGCAGGTCCGGATGGAGTTTCAGAACGACGCGGCATCCGGACTCGGCATGCCGCTTCCCGAGGGCATTGTCCGCGCCTTCCAGCGGGACACCGACGGCTCCCTGGAGCTCGTGGGGGAGGACCGCATCC
>DASXQO010000203.1:0-3804 GCA_036507115.1 Candidatus Eiseniibacteriota bacterium
CTCCGACCGGGAGCGGTCCGGGTTCGGCTACCGGAACCCTGACGCTCGCGCCGGGCTACTGCGCGTCCGGCACTTATTCCGCGAACCTCGCGGTGAGCGACGGCTCTTATTCCGACAGCGAAAGCTTCACCATCACGGTCACCGACGTGAACCGGGTGCCGGCCTGGGCTCAACCCTCCGGCGGTTACGCGCTCGCGTTGAATGAAGGAGGCGCCGGCGACCTCCTGGTCCACGCTTCGGATCCGGATCAGGAATGCGGGACCGCGGCCCCGGTGCTTCTCTACGTGAACCCCGCCGCTCCCGTGCCCCTCGCGGTGACGTTGACCGACCAGGGCGGTGGCAACGGACTCCTTCATGTGGTCGCCGGCTACGACGCTTCCGGCAGCTACATCTTGACGCTCCGCGCGCGCGATGCGCTCGATCCCGCGCTCTCGGCCGACGTTTCGGTCGCCGTGACGGTCTCCGGCGTGGACCGCGCTCCCGTCGCCTCGGCGGGCGGTCCCTACGCTGGATTCGTGGGTGTGCGGATCGCGATGGACGCGTCGGCGTCCTCGGATCCCGACGGCGACGCGCTCACCTACGCCTGGACGTTCGGCGACGGAGACACGGGCTCCGGAGTCGCGATCACGCACGCGTACACCGCTGCCGGCCACTTCGTGGTCACACTCACCGCCAGCGATGGAACGCTTGCGGCGACGGACTCGACAGGCGCCGACGTGAGCAATTCGTTCCTGGCCCGCGCGTTCCTGGGCCATACCCCGCTCCGTCTCAAGACCGGAAAGCCATGGGAGGACGTGCACCTCGAACCGGTGTTCCGGTCCTTCGAGCTCGGGGCGGTCGTTCTCTCGAGCCTCAAGCTCTACGCGCCCGAGGGAATGGGAACGGCCCCGTTCATCACGCCCGCGCCCGATCGGATTACGGTCGGCGAGGACAGCGACCGGAACGGCGTAGCCGAAGTCGGGATGGATTTCAGCAAGGAGGACCTGCGTTCGCTCTTCTCGAATCTGGAGCGAGAGACGCAGACGTACATGGTCCTGACGGCGGACCTTCTCGGCGGTGGTTCCGTGCGGACGACGATCGGATTGAACGTGCTGCCTGAACGTAAGCTCGTCGCCAGGATGATGCCGAATCCCCTGAATCCGGAAACGACGATCCGGGTCAACATGGAAACTCCGGATCGCTTGAGCATCCGCCTCTACGACATCACGGGCCGCCTTGTGCGCACGGTGCTCGAAGGGGTGGACATGCCGGCAGGCGTTCATGACTTCCGCTTCGACGGGCGCGCCTCGAATGGACAGACGCTTCCGTCCGGCCGGTACTTCTATCGGGCCGAGACCGCGTTGGAGCGCACCGCGGGCTCCCTGACCATCTTGAAGTAAGGAACATCCGAGGAATTCGGTCTGCTGCACGAGCGGCTGGGCCCCAAAGCCCAGCCGCTCTCCTCCCCCGCCAGGGCCTCACCCGCTTCCACCTGCCTCGATCCCCGCGCTCGTGCCGAGCAGCGATCGCAGGAGTTGCCGCCACACAGGCGCAAGCCACCACTTGAGCGCGACGTCGGCCGCGAGGAACGCGACCGAGGCGATGAAGAGAGGCCTGATACTCGGGCCGGGTCCACCCCGATCGTAGAGTCTCGAATAGCCCCACGCCGCCGCGGCCGTGCCGGCCAGGATGAAGGAGACGACGCGGGCCATCGGCCAGGGCGGCCACGCGATGAACGCGGCAAGGAGCGGACCCGCCTTGGGATCCGCGTTCGCGATCACCCAGCCCACGTATCCGTTCATGTAACCGAGGAGCAGCGACCCCAGGAGGAGTGCCAGGACCCCGGCGGAACACGCCGCAAGGACCAGGACGAGCCCGTACTCCACGAGAACACGCGGCAGAAAGAGGGCGATGCTCCCCTCAGCGCCTCCGCCCGTCGCGATCCACCGGAGCATCTCATCGCGATACGCGGCGGCGTGCCAGATCCCGCGCGGGACCGCTCCGGGCGACCGCGCGGCCGCCGCCACCGTCGCGACCGTGACCGCGATGGCCCAGACGAGCGCGAGGGTGGCCGCGGTCCTGGGCTTTCGCATGGCGATCGCGCGGGCGTAGACGAAGGCGAGCGGAGCCACGGGAAGAATCGCGAAGAGAATCGGATTGCCGAGCGGAAGGAGCAGCGGGGGGAGCACGAGGGCCGGGATGACAGCGGCCGCCAGGGCGCGTATCATGACGCGGCGGAGTATAGTCGGATCGATCCCACACCCGGAAGGAGAAGTCCATGCTCCCGGAGTTTCACAGCACGGAACTGCTCGATTTCACCCGCCCCGAAGCCGAGGCGGGGATGCGCGAGGCGCTCGAGCGGGTCCGCTCCAAGTTCGGCACCACCTATCCGCTCGTGATCGGCGGAAAGCGGATCACCACGAAGGAAACGTTCCAGAGCAAGAACCCGGCGAATCCCTCCGAGTGCGTCGGGAACTTCTCGAAGGCGACCGTCGAGCACGTGCACGAAGCGGTCGCCTCGGCGGAGAAGGCGTTTCAATCCTGGTCCCGGATCCCGCCCGAGGAACGCGCCGACGCACTGCTTCGCGCGGCCGGTCTCCTGCGCAAGCGGCGCCACGAGATCAACGCCACGATGGTCCTCGAGGTGGGGAAGAACTGGAGCGAGGCGGACGGCGACACCGCGGAGGCGATCGATTTCTGCGAGTTCTACGCGCGCGAGATGATCCGCTGGGGAGGCCCCCAGCCGCTCGTTCCGAATCCGGGCGAGGCGAACGATCTCGTCTACATCCCGCTCGGCGTAGGAGTCGTGATCCCGCCGTGGAATTTTGCGTGCGCGATCGCGATGGGGATGACGGCTGCGACGGTCGTCACGGGCAACAGCGCGATCCTGAAGCCGAGCAGCGATTCGCCGCTCACCGCCTGGAAGATCTTCGAGATCCTGGAAGAGGCGGGGGTGCCGGCCGGAGCGCTCAACTTCCTGCCGGGGCCCGGAGGGTCGATCGGGGACGCGCTCGTGGAGCATCCACGGGTGCGGTTCATCGCGTTCACGGGCTCGATGGAGGTGGGGATAGGAATCCACGAGCGCGCGGCCAAGGTGACCAAGGGACAGACCTGGCTCAAGCGTGCGATCCTCGAGATGGGCGGGAAGGACTTCACGATCCTCGACGAGGACGCGGACCTCGAATCCGGTGTGGCGGGCGTTTACGCGGCCGCGTTCGGATTCCAGGGGCAGAAGTGCTCCGCGTGCTCCCGCGCGATCGTGCACGAGAAGCTCTACGACGAGTTCGTGGAGCGGCTCCGGGTCCGGACGGAGACAATGACGATCGGCCCCACCGAGAAGCCCGAGCACTTCTTGGGCCCGGTGGTAAGCGCTTCGGCCGAAAAGAAGATCCTCGAGTACATCGAAATCGGGAAGCGCGAGGGACGGCTGGTCGCCGGGGGCGGAAAGCACTCAGGCCCGGGTTATTTCCTGAAGCCCACCATCTTCGCGGATGTCGCTCTGGACGCGCGGATCGCCCAGGAGGAGATTTTCGGGCCGGTGCTCGCGGTGCTCAAGGCGCGCTCCTTCGAGGAGGAAATAGAGATCGCGAACGGCACGATCTACGGCCTCACCGGTGCCTACTACGCCCGGGATCGCGCGCGGATCCTCGAGGCGAAGCGGCGCCTCCACGTGGGGAACCTCTACATCAACCGCAAGTGCACGGGCGCCCTCGTGGGGATCCATCCCTTCGGCGGATTCAACATGAGCGGCACCGACTCGAAGGCCGGGGGCCGGGACTATCTCGGACTCTTCCTCCAGGCCAAGTCGATCGCGGAGTTCGTAGG
>DASXQO010000204.1:0-7612 GCA_036507115.1 Candidatus Eiseniibacteriota bacterium
GGACGGCCGGCCCTCCGCATCTCTCTGGCGGGTCCAGGTCTTTGTCACTCAGGATCGGGGTCAGGCGGACCGAATGGCGAAGGAGGCTCAGGAGCGGCTCCGGGTGCGGGCCCACATCGCCTACGAGGCGTCGCAGTACAAGGTAAGGCTGGGCGATTACGGCACGGAAGACGAGGCCCAGCCGCTGCGCGAAAGGGCGGTCCGCTCGGGGTTCCCCGGCGCGTTCCGGGTCCGTTGTGCACCCGATCGAACCGATGATATTAATTGAACTTGCGTCGATTCCGACGCTGGACGCCCGATTGACCGCGGTGAAAATTCCCACTAGAATGGAGAGCTATGCCAGAGCTGCGTAAGGACCCTGTCGTCGGCCGCTGGGTGATCATTTCCACGGAGCGCGGGAGGCGTCCGTCGGACTTCAACGGATCCGGTCCGCCTCCGGGGAACGCGAAGGTCTGCCCCTTCGACGTCGGGAACGAAGACAAGACCCCTCCCGAAGTCCTGGCCTATCGGGAACCCGGAACTCCGCCCAACGCGCCCGGATGGACGGTGCGCGTCGTGCCGAACAAATTTCCCGCCCTCCAGATCGAAGGGGGGCTCGACCGGCGTGGGGAAGGGCTCTACGACAAGATGAACGGGATCGGCGCGCACGAGGTCATCATCGAGACCACCGACCACACGAAGGAGTTGAGCGAGCTCAGCGAGGCGCAGATCGAAAACGTTCTCTGGGCGTACCGCGACCGCGTGGTGGATCTGAAAAACGACAACCGGTTCCGCTACATCCTCATCTTCAAGAACCACGGCGAGAACGCCGGCGCTTCCCTCGAGCACAGCCACACCCAGCTCATCGCGACGCCCATCATCCCCAAGGTGGTGACCGAGGAACTGGACGGAAGCCTCCAGCACTACCGGCTCAAGGAACGTTGCGTGTTCTGCGACATGATCGAGCAGGAGCTGCGGGAAGGAAGGCGCATCGTCTCCGAGAACGAGCACTTCGTGTCCTTCGGGCCGTTCGCGCCGCGGTTTCCCTTCGAGACGTGGATTCTCCCCCGGAGCCACATCTCCGCGTTCGAGGATTCGCAGAAGAGCGAGTTCGCCTCGCTGGCGCAGTCGCTCAAGGACACTCTAAGCAGGATCAACAAGGCCCTGAACCGCCCGCACTACAATTTCATCGTCCATAGCGCCCCGTGCCGCGACACCCGGCTCGACTACTATCACTGGCACATCGAGATCATGCCCAAGCTGACGAAGGTGGCGGGGTTCGAGTGGGGAACGGGCTTCTATATCAATCCGACCTCACCGGAAGAGGCCGCTCAGTACCTCCGCGACATAGAGCTTTAGACATGCCCCAGCGCTTTCGCGTCGCGCTGCTGAGCGCCGAATCGGTCCCGTTCGCGAAGGTGGGCGGACTCGCCGACGTGGTCGGCGCGCTCTCGAAATCCATCGCCGATCTGGGCTGCGCGGTCGCGGTCTTCCTGCCGCGGTATTCCGGGCTGACCCTGCCCGACGGCACGGAGCTCGAGCTGATCTCGAAAATCGAGGTCCCGGTCCGCGGGGAGGACGCCCCCGCGCTGGTGTACGCGCTGCGGGGCCCGGAGCTGCCGCCGCACCTCACGACCTACTTCATCGCCAACGAACGCTATTTCGGCCGGCCGGGGATCTACAACGACCCCGCGACGGGGGAGGCGTTTCCCGACAACGCCGAGCGGTTCGCCTTCTACTCACGCGCGTGCCTGGAAGCGATGCGCGCGCTCGCGTTCACGCCGGAGGTCATCCACGCCAACGATCATCAGGCCGCCCTCGTCCCGGCGTATCTCAAGACGATCTATGCCGAGGATCCCTTCTTCCAGATGACCGCGGCCATCCTCTCGATCCACAACATGGGATACCAGGGCGTCTACGACCCGGACTCGATGGCGATCGCGGGTTTCCCGCCGCAGTACTTCTATCCGCTCTCGCCGTTCGAGTTCTGGGGCAAGATGAACTTCCTCAAAGCGGGGATCCATTTCGCGGACGTCATCACCACCGTGAGCGAGCGCTACGCCGAGGAGATCCAATCGGGAGAGGAGTTCGGGTTCGGCCTCCAGGGGGTCCTGAACGCGCGGCACGAGGACCTGGTGGGCATCCTCAACGGAATCGATGTCCGCATCTGGAACCCGCGCACGGACCGCGCGATCGCCGCCCGCTACGATGCGGAGAGTCTCGAGTTGAAGGCGGTATGCAAGGCGGCGCTTCTCGAGGAGATGGGGCTTCCGAAAGATCCCGACCGGCCTCTGTTCGGGATCATCTCGCGGCTGGCCGATCAGAAGGGCTTCGACCTGATCGAGGCGGGAGCGGACCGGCTCTTCTCGCTCCCCGCGAAGTGGGTCCTCCTGGGCAGCGGATCCAAGCGGTACGAAGAACTCTTCGCGGCGCTGGAGAAGCGGTATCCGGACCGGCTCCGGTTCAAGAAAGGCTTCGACGACCCGCTCGCGCACCGGATCGAAGCGGGCAGCGACTTTTTCCTCATGCCCTCGCGCTACGAGCCGTGCGGGTTGAACCAGATGATGAGCATGCGCTACGGAACCGTGCCGGTCGTGCGCTGGACGGGTGGTCTCGCGGACACCGTCGATCCCTACTCGCCCGGGTCGGAAGGGGGAACCGGAATCGTGTTCGCCCCGTATACCCCCGAGGCGCTGCTCGGGGCCGTCGGTGCGGCGATCGATCTGTACGGCGAGCCGGCGCTCACGCGCGTCCGGCGGAACGGCATGGCGCGCGATTTCTCCTGGGAGAGCTCGGCCCGGAAGTACCTCCAGCTCTACCGCCAGGCGAACGCGTCGCGGAGAATGGGAACCGGATTCCACAAGTGGCTGGAGACGGTCCAGGAGACCGGTCCCTGAGGCACGCGCCCGGACCTCGCTCGCTTGACGCGACTTCGGTGGGGGTCTAGAATTCGCCCGGTCCGGACCTACCCTCGAGAGCGGAAGTAGCTCAGCCCGGTAGAGCTCCACCTTGCCAAGGTGGCTGTCGCGGGTTCAAATCCCGTCTTCCGCTCCATTTTTCTGCCCTCCGGAGCCGATTTCCACCTATGAACGATTGCCCTTCACCCCCGTCCGTGTTAGTAATTTTCCTCGGTGCCGACGAGTCCGGATCGGCTGGACGCTCACGAAAGGAGAGGTGCATGCCCGCTAAGAAAAGCGCTCGTTCGACTGCGAAGAAGAAGACAGCCAAGAAGCGTAGTCCCAGCGCGGCGTTCATGAAGCCCATGCAGCCTTCCGCTACGCTTTCCGAGGTCATCGGGTCGAGAGCGATGCCGAGGACCGAGGTGACGAAGAAACTTTGGGCCTATATCAAGAAGAACAAGCTCCAGGACAAAACCAAGAGAACGATGATCAACGCCGACGAGAAGCTGCGCGCGGTATTCGGCGGGAGGCGCCAAGTGAGCATGTTCGAGATGACGAAGCTCGTCTCGAAGCATCTCAAGTAACCCCGAACCCGCCTCGAAGCTCTTCCATCGCGACACCCCGTCGCCACCACGCGATGGGGTGTCGCGCTCTGCGCCACCGATGAAGCCTGGCACGACCCGAATCTCGTTCGAGGAATACATCCTCCTCGCGCTCCTCGCGTTCGTCCCGGTCGTATTCTCCCGCGTGACCCAGGAGTGCTTCGAAATCCCCCAGAGCGCGCTTCTCGCGACGGGCGCCCTGCTGCTCACGTGGAGGGGGCTCGGCGGGGAGCTCGCGGCGATCGGACGCTCGGGCCCGGGAGGCTACGTCCGCTCGGCGGCGTGGCGCCTCAAGTCCTGGGCGACCCGGGATCCGCTCGGCGTCGGCGTGTTGCTCTTTCTCGCGTCGGCGGTGGCCTCGACGATCGCGGGGCCGAATCCGGCTCAGAGCGTCCACGGCGCACCCGACAGCACGGCCGGACTCGTGGCGGCGTTCTCCACGGCGGTCGTTTACTTCGCGTCCCGCGCCGTCGCGCGCGGACATCCCGGTGTGCTCACGCGGTACGCGCGCGCGGCCGGATTCGCGAGCGCCGTGACGGCTTCCTACGCCCTGGTCCAGCTCGCCGGGCTCGATCCGCTCATCTGGGGGCGCACCGCCACGTTCGGAGGGGACGTGCGGATCTTCGGCACCCTGGGGCATCCGAACATGCTGGGAGCCTATCTCGCCATGACGGCTCCGCTCGTGATCTGGCTCGCGATCCGCTCGCGGAACGCGATCGAACGCGTCCTGTGGGCGCTCGTCGCGGCGCTTTCGGTGGTCGTGATCGCGGCCACGCTGTCCCGCGGCGCCTGGATCGGACTCGCCGCCGCCGCGCTCGCGTGGCTCGTCCTGGGCCTCCTGTCGAGGGGACGGGCCGGGGGGAGCGCCCCTTCGCATCCTTCCCGCCGCGGACAGCACCTCCCGGCCGCGGCCGTCGTGTCGTTTCTCGTGATCGCAGCTTCCGTCTTCCTCTTCGCCCGGTCTTCGATGGGCCCGCATCTCACGGAGCGCGTGCGCCAGATCGCGAGCTTGAACGCGCCGACGACCCAGTCCCGGCTCCACATCTGGCGGGCCGGGCTCCGCATGGTGCAGGATCACCCGTGGCTGGGTGTGGGCCTCGATGCCTTCGGCATCGCGTTTTCACGCTATCGGACCACCGATTACTGGGACATCGAATGGGGTCGCACGCCGAACAAGGCGCACAACGAGCCGATCCAGATCCTCGCGACACAGGGCATCGTGGGAGGGATCGCGGCGCTCCTCGTGGTCATCTTCGCGGCCATCGCAATCGGCCGCCGCGTATGGCGCGAAGACGGAGCGGCGCGCGCCGCGGCGGTCGCGGCGGGCGCCTCGCTCGTGGCCTTCGCGGCGCAGAACCTCACGAGCTTCACCGTCGTGGCGTTGGGGAGCCTCGCCGCCGCGACGGCGGGGTGGCTCACGTCCGCGCCCCCGAGCGGGACGCCCGAGCGGCGCGAAAGCGGGCGGTCGAGAAGGGCAGCGGCTCCCGCCTGGGCCGGCGCGCTGGCGGGAATCCCGGTCGCCGCGCTCTTCGTGGCGCTCGTGGTTCTCCCCGTACGCGCACAGGTCTACGAGAAGGCCGCCCTCGTAGCACCGGACGGCAGCCCCGAGCGGGCGCAGGCGCTCGAGCGGGCGGCGCGCTACGCGCCGTGGGATTCCCGGTACGAGCACTTCCTCGGGTCCTCGCTCCTGGTCCAGTACGAACGAGATCCGGGTACTTCTTCGGGACGCGAGCTGCTCCGGCGGGCGGCTTTAGCCCAGCGGTCGGCCATCGCCACGCAGCCCGAGAACGGCTACCACTACGCGAACCTGGGCCGGGTCCTAGCGGCCCAGGCCATGCTCCGGCCTCCCGAGGCCTCCGTCGCGGGCGTGCGCGGCGCCTTCGCCGAGGCGGTGACGCGCGATAGCCTCAACGCGCAGCTCATGGACAAGGCATCGAACGCGCTGATCCAGCTCGGCCAGGCGGCCGAAGCGCGCGCGATCGCACTCAAGGCGGCGACCCTCTACCCGAATCTCGCGCAGCCGATGGGCTTCCTCGGTTACATGGCGTTGCTCGAGCAGCGGTGGAAGGACGCCGCGGACACGCTCGAGATCGCGGTGAAGCGGGAATGGTGGGCCGAGAACGCCGCCCGCGCGGCGACCTTGAGCAACCTGTCGGCGGCCTATCTCGCGCTGGGCCGGAACGAGGAGGCCCTGCGCGCGGCGGAAGAGGGGCTCGAGAGCAATCCCTTGAACCCGGATGCCGCGGCGAACCGGAAGCTCGCGTTGGAGCGGCTCGGAAGGGCGAACGCGGCGGCCGTCCCCGCCGGCGCGGGAATGCCCGGGATTGCGGGAGGATCCTTGCCATGATCCACGGAAAACGGATCGTCGTGGTGCTCCCGGCGTACAACGCGGCCAGGACGCTCCGCCAGACCTTCGAGGAGTTGCCGCACGAGATCGTGGATCACGTCATTCTCGTCGACGACGCGAGCCAGGACGAGACCAGCGCGCTGGCCCGGAAGCTCGGCATCACGACCTTCGTCCACCCCCGGAATCTGGGGTACGGGGGGAACCAGAAGACCTGCTACCGCGAAGCGCTCCGCGCCGGAGCCGACGTGGTCATCATGGTGCACCCCGACTACCAGTACACACCCGCCCTCGTGACCGCGATGGCGTCGATGGTCGCGAAGGGGATCTACGACACGGTGCTCGGGTCGCGCATGCTCGGGAGAAGCGCCCTCAAAGGGGGGATGCCCCGGTACAAGTACGTCGCGAACCGGATCCTCACCTTGATCGAGAACGTAACGCTCCAGCGAAAGCTGTCCGAGTACCACACCGGGTACCGCGCGTTCAGCAAGCGCGTGCTCGAGTCCCTCCCGCTCGAGGAGAATTCCAACGATTTCGTCTTCGACAACGAGATGCTCGCTCAGATCGTGGCGTTCGGTTACCAGATCGGGGAGGTGAGCTGCCCGACGCGCTACTTCGGAGAGGCCTCGAGCATCTCCTTCCCGCGGGCGGTCCGCTACGGCTTGGGCGTGCTGGCGGTCTGCGCCAAGTACCGACTCCATCGATGGGGTGTGCACCGGAGCCGCATCTTCGAGCCTGAAGGGCGGAAGCTCTCGCCCGGATCTCCACAGGCGGCGATGCCACCGGGCGTATCCCCCGCGGACGGGTGAGCGCACCCCGCGTGGAGAGCGTCCTTGCCTGTTCCTGCGGCTCGCGCGATCTCGCCCCGGCGGCTCGCGCGTTCCGCCTGGGGGAGGCGCGGTTCGGCCTGAGACGATGCCGACGCTGCGGGCGCATGCTGCTCGATCCGCGCCCGGGGCCCGGGGAGATCGCCTCGAGATACAGCGACGCGTACTACGGCGCGGGTTCGCGGAAATTCGTCCCCGCGATCGAAGGCGTCGTGGATGGGTTCCGCTCCCGCCGCGCACGGCTCGCCGGCCGGCTGGTGAACGCGATCCGCCCCGTCGGAGGGGGGAGCGTTCTCGACATCGGATGCGGGAGCGGTCAGTTCCTCGCCCACCTCGCCCGACGGGGGCACGAATGCCACGGGACGGAGCTCTCCGCGGAGACGGGGAAGCGAGCCTCGAAGATCCCCGGACTTCACATGCATTTCGGCGCGCTCGACTCCGAGATCTTCGCGGAGGGCACCTTCCACCTGATTTCCATCTGGCACGTGCTGGAACACCTGCCCGATCCCGACCGGGCCCTTCGTTTCTGCCATCGCTGGCTCGTCGAGGGGGGCGCGCTCCTGATCGCCGTGCCGAACGGCGATTCCTGGCAGGCGAGGCTCTTCGGCGGCTCGTGGTTCCACCTCGACCCGCCGAGGCATTTCCACCACTTCAGCCAGGGATCTCTGGAAACCATGCTCGGCGACGCGGGCTTTCGCGTCGAGAGGATGCGGACGCTCTCGTGGGAGCAGAACGTCTACGGAATCCTACAGAGCTTGTTGAACGCGATGGGGTTCCCACGGGACGAGTTCTACGAGGTTCTGAAACGGAACCGGCCCCTCTTCCGCTCGCCGCGGCTCGTGCTCGAAGGGATCCTGATCATGACGTTCCTCCTTCCGGCGCTCCTCCTCACGGTGGTGGAGGCGCTCTTCGGCCGTGGAGGAACCCTGGAATGCGTCGCACGCAGGGTGGACGTAGCGC